>CAUSKK010000013.1:0-71189 GCA_963532425.1 uncultured Cardiobacteriaceae bacterium | reverse complement strand
CCCCGCCGCTGTCCCGGTCCACGCCCAGGGTGAGCTGGGTCATGTCGTTGGAGCCAATGGAGAAGCCGTCGAAGTGCTCCAGGAACTGGTCGGCCAGAATGGCATTGCTCGGCACCTCGCACATCATGATGAGGCGCAGGCCGTTCTTGCCACGTTCCAGGCCGTGGCGGCGCAGCTCGGCGATGACCGCCCGGGCCTCGTCCAGGGTGCGCACGAAGGGCACCATGATTTCCACGTTGGTCAGGCCCATGTCGTCGCGCACGTATTTGAGCGCCTGGCACTCCAGGGCGAAGGCCTCGCGGAAATCATCGGAGACATAGCGGGCCGCGCCCCGGAAGCCCAGCATCGGATTTTCCTCGTGGAACTCGTAGCTCTGGCCGCCGACCAGACCGGCATATTCGTTGGTTTTGAAGTCGGAGAGGCGGACGATGACCTTGCGCGGATAGACCGAGGCCGCCAGCGTGGCCACCCCTTCGGCAATCTTCTTCACGTAGAAATCCACCGGCGAGGCATAGCCGGCGATGCGGTCGAGGATTTCCGCCTTGGTGGCGCCGTCCTGGCTGTCAAAGTTCAGCAGCGCCTTGGGGTGAATGCCGATTTGGCGGTTGATGATGAATTCCATGCGGGCCAGGCCGATGCCCTCGCTGGGTAGGCTGGCAAAGGAAAAGGCCAGCTCCGGATTGCCGACATTCATCATGATTTTCACCGGCGATTTCGGCATGTTGTCCAGCTCGATTTCGTTGATTTCCACCGGCAGCAGGCCGGCGTAAATGTGGCCGGTGTCGCCCTCGGCACAGGAAACCGTAACCTCCTGGCCGTCGATGAGCAGCGCCGAGGCATTGCCACAGCCCACCACTGCCGGAATGCCGAGCTCCCGGGCGATGATGGCCGCGTGGCAGGTGCGCCCGCCGCGATTGGTTACGATGGCGGCGGCCTTCTTCATCACCGGCTCCCAGTCCGGGTCGGTCATGTCGGCAACCAGCACATCACCGGGCTGCACCTTGTCGATTTCCGCCACCGAGGCCACCAGCCGCACCGGCCCCTGGCCCACCTTCTGGCCGATGGCCCGGCCCGAAACCAGCACGTTCTTCACGCCGCCGAGGCTGTAGCGGCGCAGCACCCGGGCGCTTTTCTCCTGGGACTGCACCGTCTCCGGCCGGGCCTGGAGGATGTACAGCTTGCCGTCGAGACCGTCGCGGCCCCATTCGATGTCCATGGGCCGGCCGTAGTGCTCCTCAATAATCAGGGCATAGCGGGCCAGTTCCAGCACCTCGGCCTCGTCGATGGCGAAGCGCTTCTGTTCCTCCCGGGGCACGTCCACGGTCTGCACCGATTTGCCGGCCTCGTTGCTGTCGGCAAAAATCATCTTGATGAGCTTGGAGCCCAGGGTTTTGCGCAGAATGGCCGGCTTGTGGGCCTTTAGAGTCGGCTTGTGCACATAGAATTCGTCCGGGTTCACCGCACCCTGCACCACGGTTTCGCCGAGGCCATAGGCGGCGGTGATGAAAACCACCTGGTCAAAGCCGCTTTCGGTGTCGATGGAGAACATGACTCCGGAGGCGCCCCGGTCGGAGCGCACCATGCGCTGCACGCCGGCGGACAGGGCCACCACGTCATGGGCGAAACCCTTGTGAACGCGGTAGGAGATGGCACGGTCGTTGTAGAGCGAGGCAAACACCTGTTTGATGGCGTTTTTCACGTTGTCCAGGCCGTTGATGTTCAGGAAGGTTTCCTGCTGGCCGGCAAAGGAGGCATCGGGCAGGTCTTCGGCGGTGGCCGAGGAACGCACGGCCACGGAAATGTCGGCGCCGCCGGCGTCGGCCACCATTTTTTCCCAGGCGGTTTGAATGTCCGTCTCCAGGGCGGCCGGGAACGGCGTGTCCAGAATCCACTGGCGGATTTCCGCACCGACCCGGGCCAGCTCGCTGACGTCCTCCACGTCCAGGGCGTCCAGCGCCGCATTGATGCGTTCGTGCAGGCCGTTATGATTGAGGAACGCCCGGTAGGCGTCGGCGGTGGTGGCAAAACCCCCGGGCACCCGCACCCCTTTTTCCGCCAGCTGACTAATCATCTCACCGAGGGAAGCATTCTTGCCGCCCACGCGCTCCACGTCGGTCATGCGGAGATGTTCCAGCCAAATTAAAAAATCACTGCTCATAAAAGCCTCCAAATAGCATTAATTTTTGTAAATATCCCTAGCATTGTAGCGCGGTGGCTGTGTTTCTGAACACTAGCGGAAATAGTCAAACAGCGTTACCACACTGCGCACGCCGCTGACCCGCCGGGCCGTCTCCGTAACGATTTGGGCCTGCTGCCGATTGACGATGCCCATCAGATAGGTAATGCCCTGTTCGGTGAACACTTTGATATTCGTCGGATTGAAGCCGCGCAGATGAATATTCATCAGCGCCGTTTTGACCTTGGCCGTCTGGCTGCTGTCATAGGCCCGTTCGGATAGGGTGCTGCGCGGGCCAACGATGATGTTATTGCTGATGTTGCGCAGGTTCTCCTGCTGGCTGACCACCCAGACGATTTCGTTGATGATGCCCGGGTCGCGGGCCTCGCCGGTGAGCAGGACGCGGCCGTTGTAGACGGTTACATTGACGTGGCTGTTGTCGTCGATGCGCTTGTTGGCCAGCAGCCGGGCGCCGATGGCCATTTCCTGGGTGTTGTCGTCAATGACCGTGCCGAAGCTGCGGTAGGAGCAGGCGCCCAGGGCCAGGGCCAGCAGCAGCAGGCTAGTCTTCATGCTGGCCATTGACCCAGACGTCCAGCTGCCAAACCAGACTGAGCAGTTCCGTGCTGTCGGCGCAGCCCTTCCAGGCCTCCTCGGCGATGGGGTGCAGGCCGCTGACCCGGGGCAGCACCGTGAGCGTGCGCATGCGCGGCAGATAAATCCATTGCAGCCACTGGCTAAAGGTCAGCCGGTCGACGGCGAAGGGTTCGACGCTGGCCAGGGCCTCGGCCGGCGGGCTTTCGGTCTCCCACCAGCCGCGCCGTTGCAGCTGGGCTTCCAGAGCATCCAGCAGGCGGTGCAGTTCGGTGTGCTTCATCTCAACTCCTTGGGAAGGGAAAAGCGGGGATTTTGACAAAAAATTTCATGGAGGGGGCGCCCGGTTACTGGGCTGGCGTTATAATTCCTAAGCTTTTTAAACTTTTAGTAATGGTTATGCAAGAAAGAAATCTCCGTTTTATGAACGCCCTGATTGGTCTGGGCTGCTTTGGTGCCATCGCCTTTGCCTATTTTTATCTGGAAAACACCCTGTTTCTGAATCCCTGCCCGCTGTGCATGATGCAGCGGCTGGCCTTCGGTCTCGCCGGGCTGGCTTTCCTGCTCGATGCCCTGCTGGCGCCGCGCGGCACGGTGGGCCGCTGGCTGATACGCCTCTTCAAACTGCTGAGTATTTTCTTCGGCATGGGCCTGGCCGCCCGCCATCTCTATATCCAGAGTCTGCCCCCCGACCAGGTGCCGGCCTGTGGTTTGGATTTCTACGCCCTGATGAAACGCAACGAGCTCTTCTCCGGCCTCTGGCAGGCCATGCAGGGCGACGGCGACTGTGCCACCAAGGATTTGTTCTGGGGCCTGAGCATTCCCCTCTGGTCGATGATTCTCTTTGTGGGCCTGCTGCTGCTGACCGTGCTGCTGGTGCCGCGCAAAAATGCACATTGACGCCGCCGGCTGGCTGGACGAAGCCGAGCGCTGGCCGAGCCCGTTCCATAACGAACGGCCGGCACCGGTGGAACTGCTGGTCATCCACAGCATCAGTCTGCCCCCGGCCGTCTGGGGCGCCGACGCCGTTAAAGCGCTCTTCACGGGCGCTTTAAATCTTTCCGCCCACCCCTATTTCGCTGGCCTCGCCGGCCTCCGGGTGTCGGCCCATTTCTATATTGGCCGGGCCGGGGACATTATCCAGTTCGTCCCCACCGAGGCCCGGGCCTGGCACGCCGGCGTTTCCCAGTTCAACGGCCGCGCCAACTGCAACGACTTCAGCATCGGCATCGAACTGAACGGCGCCGATAATCTTCCCTACACGCTGCGCCAGTACCAACGGCTGGCCGCCCTGACCCAAGCCCTACAGCGGCGCTATCCCGGCCTGGCCGCCATCACCGGCCACGAGCACATCGCCCCGGGGCGCAAAACCGACCCGAGCGCTTCCTTCTGCTGGCCCTTCTATGGCCGGCTGCTGGGCATAAAAAAAGAAGCGCTTCCCGCGAGAAGCGCTTCCTGATATAGGCCCAGAGGGACTTGAACCCCCGACCAAGCGATTATGAGTCGCCTGCTCTGACCAACTGAGCTATAGGCCCGAAAGGGCAGGCATTATAAGCGCTTTCCCCTTTGAGAACAACGCCACAAGGAACTGCCATGAGCGAATCCGACCTGCCCCCCGAGCTGGAACGCCGGGGCGTCCATTTTCTGACCATCACCGCCCGCGAGGACGGCCAGCGGCTCGATAATTTCCTCTTTCGTCGCTATCCCCACATTCCGAAAAGCCGCCTCTACCAGATGCTGCGCAAGGGCGAAGTGCGCTGCAACAAAAAGCGGGTGGCGGCCAGCCACCGCCTCCAGCTCGACGACCAGCTGCGCCTGCCGCCGCTCTATCAAAAAACCGTGCGACCGCCGGCGGTGCCGCCCTACTGGCTGGAACGGGTACGGCGGGCGGTGGTCTACGAGGACGAGCGCTTCCTGCTCGTCAATAAGCCGGCCGGCCTGGCCGTGCACGGCGGCAGCGGCAATGACTATGGCCTGATGGAAGCGCTGCAGACCCTGCGCGGCCCCGATGCGGTGCTGCTCGGCCATCGCATCGACCGGGACACCTCCGGCCTGCTGGTGCTGGCCAAAACCCGGGCGGCCCTGCTCGATTTTCAGGAGCAGCTCAAGGCCGGCACCGTGGAAAAGCACTATCTCTGTCTGGTGCGCGGCCACTGGCCGGCGGCCCGCCAGGAGGTGCGTTTGAAGCTGGCGAAGATTCAGAGCGAGGACGGCGACCGCATGGTGGTGCACCCGGAGGGCAAGGAGGCGCTGAGCTATTTCACCGTGGCGGCGCGCTACGAGGAGGCCACGCTGCTGTCCGTGCGCATCGCCACCGGCCGCACCCACCAGATTCGCCTGTCCGTGGCCCACTGCGGCCACCCGCTGGCCGGCGACGATAAATATGGCGACCGCGAATTCAATAAAACCCTGAAACGGCACGGCTATGACGGCATGTGGCTGCACGCCCAGCGCCTGTGCTTTCAGCGTGATGCCGGCCAGCTGCTGGGGCTGGCCGTCCCGCCACCGCCGGACGCTCTGGCCCTGCTGGAACGGCTAACGGCACTGGCCTAAGCCCAGCGGGCTTGCCGGGGGTTCGGTGCTTTGCTCTGCTGGCGCGGCCGGAGATGCTTTTCCCAGCTGGCTTCCGGGAACGAAGCGCTTCCCCGCCGGCCGTTTGCGGATTGTTCAATCCCCCTGGAGCCGAAGCGCTTCGCTCCCAGTGCCAAGCCAATGTCCAGCCGTTTTCTTCTACCGCCGAACGAAGCGCTTCAGCCTAGAAAGCAAACCTAAGAGGCCGAAGCGAAGCGCTCCCTCTTTAAATCATCGGCCCGGCCAACACCTGGCCAGCGGCCGAAGGGCTTTGGTTCTGACGGGCCGGGGCTCGTGATGATTAAAAGCCGTTGGAAAATGAAGCGCGTTCTCCCTTAAAGCGATTCCTTAATCTCTGCGAACCGCCGAAACGAAGCGCTTCGGTTTATCTGGCCTCCGGAAACGAAGCGCTCCCCCCTTGAGCGATTTCCGGAAGCCCAAGCGCTTCCCGAAAATCTGCCGTTTAAAACTGAAGCGCTTCAGCGCCGCGCGTTTGCCGGACGAGCAACGCCCCCTCTGGACTGGGACGCCAGAACCGAAGCGCTTCCCCCGGCGCAGCCAGATAAATCGGCCCGCTGGTCTAAAGTCCTTCTGGCCAGGCCGTTAGAACGAAGCGCTTCGTTCTACTTCGACCCCGCTCTAAATCGAAGCGCTCCCTTCTGCCGTATCCAACGGAAGCGCTTCCTTCCCAAGGTTTTTTCCCAGCGAAGCGCTTCGACTGGCTAGGACAACAGAGGGGAGCGCTTCGCCAAATCCTAGGAATGAAGCGCTTCGGCCTTAGCCTGTAGATTTTTCCCCGGCCCAGTGGCAGCTCTAGCCATTGGCAGGAAGCGCTTCGCCCCGCCGGCTCAAAAAAAACTGAAGCGCTTCCGGCTGGGAAAACGGGGAGCGCTTCGGTTTAGAGCAACTGGCCGGGCCGAAGCGCTTCGCCATTGGCCAAGTTGGGAAGGAAGCGCTACCGTTCAACGGTCGTATTAGCCCCGGCCCGGGCCGAAGCGTTTCGGTTTTAACAGCCGGAGGAGGAAGCGCTTCGTTCTGAATCTCCAGCCGGAAGCGCTTCTCCCTCGAAGGCTAATCTCAACGAAGCGCTTCGGTCTGACATAAATAATCACCGGCCCGGCAAAAGGGAAGCGCTTCGCTAGTCGGAATGAAGCGCTTCCTGGGTTCTAGCCAGAGGGAGCGCTTCGTTCTGAAGTCTGGCAAGGAATAGCAATGCCGGTTTCGGGTCATTGGGGATAGCGGCACCCAAGGGAAGCGTTTCCTTATGGGTTAGGCGGGCGAAGCGCTTCGGCCGGTTGGCCCCGGTTCAATCATTACCGGCTCAAATAGGGAAGCGCTTCGACCTCAGAGGCCGGGAAAAATAAATTCGGCCTCGGGGGACTAAACTGAAGCGCTTCGGGGCGGCTCTCCTTTTGGTTGAACCTCGGGGCCGTGAACGAACGAAGCGCTTCCTAGGTTCTAACCAGGGGGAGCGCTTCGTTCTGAAGTCCGACAGGGAATAGCAATGCCGGCTTCGGGCCATTGGGGATAGCGGCACCCAAGGGAAGCGCTTCGCTCAGGAAAAACGGGAAAAGGGGAAGCGCTTCGGACTGGGAAAGGCGTTCCCAATGAAGCGCTTCGGGGTGGCACTCTTTTCGGTCGGCCAGCGGGGCAGCGGACGAACGAAGCGCTTCCTTAATTGGGCCGGCGGGCGAAGCAGTTGCTGGGGTGCTCGCCGTTGGCTCGCCCGCCGCTGCGCTTCCGTAGAGCTTGAAGCGGTGGCTTGCCTGTCGCTCGCTGCGTTTCAGACTTCTACGGAGTCCGAAGCGCTTCGGGTCGGCGGACTAGCGTTCGGCAGCGCTTTCCGTCGGTCGGAAGGTCAGGCCCAGCCCCTCCAGGCCTTCGGCGCTGAGCCAGTGGGCCAGCGCGACATCATCGTCGGGGGGGAGGGTGGCCAGGGCCTCGGCCCGGGCTGGGGTGGCGGCCTCCTTCGGCAGGGGCAGCAGCAGCAGCCGGCCCTGGCGGGTCAAAATCTGCCGTTGGCTGGGCGTCAGGGGCAGGCGAAACCAGTTGCGGCCGGCCCGGTCCTCCAGGCGCAGCACTCCGGCCGGCGCCGTGGCCCAGACATCGTCGGCCAGCAGTTCGCCCAGGCCCGGCCCCGGGCCCTCATAGCTGGCCCCGGCCCAGACCTCGGCCCAGGCGCGGTAGCGGGCATCGTCGCGGCTCACCAGCAGGGCCAGGTCGTCGGCGCCCAGCGGCACCAGCGCCGGCAGGCGTAGCCGGGGTGGGCGCGGCCGGTAGTTGTGCAGAATGGTGCCGGTCTGGAGCAGCAGCGCCCCCAGGCAGAAATAAGCGCCGGCGGCCGGCTCCCCCCAGAGCCAAATCACCCCGCCGACGAAGAAATGCCAGGGCGCCAGCAGGGCCAGAATCTGATAGGCCTTCGGCACCCGGCGCCAGACAAAGGGCAGCAGCAGCAGCAGCGGCACCAGCGTCATCATCGCCCGCAGCCAGGGCCCGAAACGGTCGCCGGCCGGCTGCAGCAGCGCCAACCCGTAGCCCAGCACCAGGGCCAGCAGGGCGCCCAGGGTCAGGGCCTGGCCCCAGTCGCGGCGGTTCATGGGGCGTCGGGCTCCGGCGGCGGGGGGAAGTCGATGGGCGGGCCGTAGTGGCGGGCCTGCTTCTGGCTGAGCAAATCCCAGAGGGCCTTGAGCCGGGCGCCGACCTCGCGCAGTTCGGTTTTCAGCCGGTGGCGCCAGCGCCGGGGGTTGGGGGCGTTGAAGGCGATGGGATGCTGGCCCCGGGCGCGGGCGAGCCAGAGGGCGCGGGCATTGTGGAAGGGCTGGCTGATGATGATGTAGTCGTCCTGGCCGAAGATGGCGGCGGCGCGCAACACGCTATCCAGGGTGCGCAGGCCGGCAAAGTCCGGCTGGATACGATGGGCCGGTACGCCGCCGGCGATTAAATCCAGGCGCATCTGCCGGGGCTCGTTGTAGGAGACGCTGCGGTTATCGCCGCTGACGATGAAATAGCGCACCTTGCCGGCCCGGTAGAGGGCCAGGGCGGCCTCGATGCGCCCCCGGTAGTAGAGGTTGATTTGGCCGTGGCCCAGATATTTGCTCGTCCCCAGCACCAGCCCCACCGAGCGCGCCGGCAGCGCCTCCAAATCGTCGTACTGGTAGGGGGCCGCCCGCCAGCTAATCCAGCCGTAGAGCAGCAGCGGCGCCAGCAGCAGCAGGCTGAGGCCGGACAGAAACCAGTGCCAGAAGCGCAGGCCCGGCCGTAGCCGCCTAAAGAGCCGGCAGCACATAGTGCGGCACGATGCCGGAATCGGCGATGGCGGCGGCCCAGTCCAGCCCTTTGAAGAAGCCCCAGTCGCTGACCAGGGCACTGCCAATGCCGAAGTGGTTGGCGCCGAGAATGTCCGTGTGCAACGTGTCGCCGAGCATCAGCGTGCGGGCCGGATTGAAGCGGTCCAGCCGCCGGGCCATTTCTGCGAAGATGGCCGGCCAGGGTTTGCCGTAGACGCGCACCAGGGGCTGGAGCGCTTCGGGTAGCAGCACATAGGTGCCGGCCTCGATGCTGGTGGCGGCGCCCTGGGGGGCGATGAGGTCGGGATTGCCTAGATAGACGGGCCGGGGCCGGGCGGCCATTTCGGCGAGGAAGCGCTCCTGCCGGTGGTCGTCCCAGTTCAGGCTGGACAGGAACAGGATTTCATCGGCCCGGGCGTAGAAATCGGCCTCGTCCTGGTAGACCAGCCGCAGGCCGGCCAAATCCTCCTGGCCCTCGCGTAGGCCGATGAGGCCGTAGGTTTTGGCCGGGTCGGGGCTGAAATTGGCCAGCAGGGCATCGCGGCTGGAGACGATTTCTTCCGCTGTGAAATCGTAGCCGAGCCGGCGGTAGCGCTCGACCAGTCCGGGCCGGGCCACGGCGCTGGCGTTGGAGACCACAAACAGCCGTTTGCCCCGGCGGCGCAGCTCGGCCACGGTGGCGATGGCGTTGGGAATGGCCGTCTGGCCGACGTTGAGGACGCCGAAGGCATCGAAGCAGAAGACGTCGAAGCGCTCGGCCAGGGCGAGCAGATTCGGCACCCGCTCGTAGTGGTCGGGTTGATTGCGGACGGCGGGCAGCCGGGGACGAATGGCCTCCAGCGCCCGGTAGGCGGCCCTAGCGGGCATTGCTGACCTCGGCCGGGCGGGTTTCCGCCGGGGCGTCCTGGGCCTGTTCCTTCAGGCGCAGGGTGGCGCGCTGGAACAGTTCCATCAGCAGGCTGAGTTCGTCCAGACGCGGATAGTTGGGCCGGGTTACCAGGGCCAGCTGGCGGTGGACGCCGCCCTTGTCCAGCGGCAGGGCCTTGACCCCCTGCTGGGCGCGCAGCGAGGGCAGGGCGATTTCCGGCACCAGGGTTACGCCCATGTCGTTGATGGTCATCTGCACCAGCGTGTTCAGCGAGGCCTGGCGGAAGGTGTCGCGGCCGAGCTCCCGGTGGAACTGGCAGATGGCCATGATGTGGTCCTTCAGGCAGTGGCCTTCGCTCAACATCAGCAGCGGCAAATCCTGCAGCTCATTGACGGTGATTTTGCTCTTCTGGCTCAGCGGGTGGTCGTCGCGCAGCAGCACATAGAAGCGCTCCTCGCCGAAGGTGAAGACGTGCAGGCCGCTGGTATCAAAGGGCAGGGCGATGACGGCGCCGTCGATTTTGCCGCTGTGCACCAAATCCAGCAGGCGTTGGGTGGTGTCCTCGTGGATATTGAGCTGGAATTTCGGGTACTCGGCGCGCAGTAGAGGCAGGGCGCTGGGCAGCAGATAGGGGGCGATGGTGGGAATGAAGCCCATGTGCATGCCGAAACAGAGCTCACCCTGGCCGGCATGGGCCCGTTCCACCAGCTGCTGGGCGTCCAGATAGATTTGCTGGGCCCGGGCCAGCAGCTCCTCGCCGATGGGCGTAATCACCACCTGCTTGTTGTTGCGCTCGAAAATAATCACGCCCAGGTTCTTTTCCATTTCGGCGATGCCCAGGGACAAGGCACTTTGGGAAATGCTGCATTCGTCGGCGGCGCGCTTGAAATGTTTATGCCGGGCCACGGCCAGGGCGAATTGAATCTGACGGAGAGTAATCATAGGCATTTTCCTATTTATAGAAATTAATCATCAAACCATTCTATATAAAGAAAACAGAATGACAAAATCGAAAATTTCCGCTTGCAGCCGCCACGGACGGCGGTATAATTCGGAAAAATTTATCGGAAACTCATTTTAGGAGCAGTTATGCCAATCATCAATAGAACCCTTCCCCAGTTCACCGCCCAGGCCTACCTGGCCGGCAAGGACGAGCTCGGCACCGTCAGCACCGCCGACGTGCTCGGCCACTGGTCGATTTTCCTCTTCTATCCGGCCGACTTTACCTTCGTCTGCCCCACCGAGCTGGAGGACATGCAGAAGCACTATGACGAGCTGAAAAGCCTAGGCGTGGAAGTCTACGCCGTCTCCTGCGACACCCATTTCACCCACAAGGCCTGGCACGACCACAGCGACGCCATCGGTAAAATTAAATACCCCATGCTCGGCGACCCCACCGGCCAGCTGGCGCGCTTCTTCGACGTCATGATTGAGGAGGAGGGCGTGGCCCTGCGGGGCACCTTCCTGGTCAATCCCGAGGGTCAAATTAAGGTGGCCGAAATCCACGACAACGGCATCGGCCGCAGTGCCAAGGACATGCTGCGCAAGGTCAAGGCCGCCCAGTATGTGGCCAGCCACGACGGCGAAGTCTGCCCGGCCGCCTGGGAGGCCGGCCAGGAAACCCTGAAACCCAGCCTCGACCTCATCGGCAAAATTTAAATTTCCTCAATAAATACCTCTGTGATAAACCCTTGAAGCGCTTCGGCGCTTCTTTTTTCCCCTTTACCATTTAAATAATCAAAGGAAATAGAAAAATGCTTTTAGATAATGAAATGCTAGCGGCGGTGCGCGGCCATCTGGCCAAGCTCCAGAAAGATGTCAGCCTGGCTCTGGCTCCGGGCGAACACCCCCAGCGGCCGGCCTTGGAACAGTTTCTCCAGCAGCTGGCCAGCACCTCGGAACACCTCTTCGTTACGGCGGCGGCCCTGCCCCTGCGCTCGCCGCTGAGCTTTGCCCTCATCGTCGACGGCGAGCCCACCGGCATCGTCTTCAGCGGCATTCCCGGCGGCCACGAGTTTTCCTCGCTGATACTGGCCCTGCTCCAGGCCGGCGGCCACCCGCCCAAGCTGGACGCGGGCATTCAGAAGCTCATCAGGGCCGTCCGGACGCCGCTGCGCTTTGAGACTTTCGTCTCCCTCTCCTGCCACAACTGCCCGGACGTGGTGCAGACCCTGAACCAGTTCGCCCTGCTTAACCCTCTGATTAGCAGCGAAATGATTGACGGCGGCCTCTATCCCGAGGAAATCGAGCGCCGCAATATCCAGGGCGTGCCGGCGGTCTTCCTCAACGGCGAATCCTTCGCCAACGGCAAGATTGACCCGGCCACGCTGGTGGCCAAGCTGCTGGAACGGCAGCCGGAGCTGGCGGCCGGCGCTCCGGACGAAGCGCTTCCCCTGCAGGACGTGGTGGTCATTGGCGGCGGCCCGGCCGGAGCCTCGGCGGCCATCTATGCGGCGCGCAAGGGCCTGAAGGTGGCGCTAGTGGCCGACCGCATCGGCGGCCAGGTCAAGGACACGGTGGACATTGAAAACCTCATCGCCACGGTCAAAACCACCGGCACCGAGCTGGCCCAGAACCTCCAGCGCCACCTCGAGGCCTATAACATCAACCGCCGCGAGAACCTGCGCGTGGCCAAGCTGGAAACGCTAGGGCCGGGCTTCCGCCTCACCCTGAACAGCGGCGAGGTGCTGGAAAGCCGCACGGTCATCGTCGCCAGCGGCGCCAAATGGCGGGAACTGGGCGTGCCCGGCGAACGGGAAAACATCGGCAGCGGCGTGGCCTTCTGCCCCCACTGCGACGGCCCCTTCTTCAAGGGCAAGGACATTGCCGTGGTCGGCGGCGGCAACTCCGGCGTGGAGGCGGCGCTGGACCTGGCCAATATGGTGGGCAGCGTAACCCTGCTGGAATTCCAGCCGACGCTGAAGGCCGACAAAGTGCTGGTGGAACAGCTGGGCCGGCGCGCCAATATCCGCGTTATCACCGAGGCGGCGGTGCAGGCCATTCACAGTGAAAACGGCACCGTCAGCCGCATCGACTACCTCGACCGGGCCAGCCAGCAGCTACGGTCGCTGCCCCTGGCCGGGGTCTTCGTCCAGATTGGCCTGGTGCCGAACGGCGATTTCCTCGGCGCCGAGGTGGAACGGACGCCGGCCGGAGAGGTGGTCATCAACGCCAAGTGTGAAACCAACATTCCCGGCCTCTTTGCCGCCGGCGACGTGAGCACCGTTCCCTATAAGCAAATCATCATCGCCATGGGCGAGGGCGCCAAGGCCGCCCTCAGCGCCTTTGACTATTTGCAACGCCAGGGCTAACCCCCGCGCCGCCGCCGGGCGGCGTTTTTTTTAGGCAGAGAAGCGCTTCCCCCTGGGCCGGCCGGAAGCCTTCGTTGCCCGGGGCCGGCCGGAAGCGCTTCCTTCTTTGGGTTCAAACCGAAGCGCTTCGTTCTGGGGAAGCGCTTCCTCTCCAATGGGGTTGCCGAAGCGCTCCCCGTTCCCCATCGGGCCGGGGTTTCCCGTCTCCCCAAACGAAGCGCTTCACTCCATTGGCCCCACCAGTCGAAGCGCTCCCTCCTAAGCAATCTACAGCGCTAAACCGAAGCGCTTCGTTGGCAATGGCTTTTCTGGGCGCCGGGGCCGAAGCTGGGCTCTCTAGAACGAAGCGCTTCCCCTCTGAAGCCGTTTCCCCCCGGCCCGAGCCGGCTAAAACCGAAGCGCTTCGGCTGGATTTGCTCCAGTTGGTTTTCTCGGCCGGGAGCCGCGTTCCAGAACGAAGCGCTCCCCCTTTCTAAATCTGCTCCGGTTGAAGCGCTTCCTCGCTAATGGCTAGAGACGAAAAAGCCAGAGGAAATTCAGCCAGCTATCCAGTGGCAGCCGGTGGTTCAGCAGCTGGGCCAGCGTGTAGACGCCGGCCAGACTGAGCAGGTTCAATAACAGCCCCAGCAGCGGCCCCGGCGCCCGGCCGTAAACCTTCAGGTAAAGCCACCCTAGCAGGGCGGTCAGGCCGGCAACCAGCGTGCTGGCCAGCAGGCCCAGTATCAGCAGCAGATGAACAAAGATGACCAGCTTCAGTGGCAGCAGGGGCACCGGCCGAAGCAGTAGAGAACCGATGAGGGCACCGATGCCGGCGGGCGGCAACGAAGAGCAGGTAGGTGGCCAGAATGCCGGCCCGGCCCCGAAGCCGCCCGCGTAGCTCGTCGGCCAGGAGCAGCAGCGTGCTGGGCAGCGCCAGCAGAATTAGGACGAGAAAGAAGACATTCTGCACCGGCGCGCGGCCGGCGTCGGCCGGCAGGATTAATTGGAGAAGAAACAGGGCGAGGGTGAACAGCCAGATGCCCCCGATTAGCCGGGCGGAACGGTGCCGGCGGGCTGCTTTGCGGCGGCGGGCCCGGGTCCGGCGGTTGGGGTCGTCGTTGGCGGCGAGGGCGGCGCTGAAGCCGAGGGTGGCCAATGTTAGGGCAGTGTTTCTAGTGTTCATGGCCCCATTTAAGCAAAAATTCCCGGGGCTTTATCAACAACGAAGCGCTTCCCCGTAGGAATTGGGAGTTAAAAAAGCGCAGCACCGGGACCGCCGGCGCCTAAAGTTCCTAAAATGTAGATTTTCTAAGGAGTAACTCGATGAAAAAACTAATCACCCTATGCCTGATCAGCGCCGTGGCCAGCGCTGCCACACCAACGCCAACGGCTCAGGAGAAGCCGGTCAGAGCGGCGCCGGTGCCCCGTACCAGCCCGGAGGTCATTAAACCCACGGCCGATGATTACCAGGAGCTGCGCACGCGGCTAGAGGCGCCGCTGGAGGAGGACTATAAATGTAATCGCCCCGCCGCCGAAGCGCCCATTTCCCTCTACCCACTGAACGACAAAATCTGGCTGGCGCAGATGCCCTGCTGGTCGAGCAGCTACAACGGCGCCGATTTATTCGCGTTGCTGGACGAAAAGCGTCAGCTGAAGGAGCGGGTGCCCATCGACGACGGCTACGACTACAGCAACAGGGACGGTCGCGGCGTCATCGAGGGCGGCGGCCGGGCCGGCGGCCTGGGCTGCGCCAGCGAAACCCAGTACGTCTGGGACGGCCAGCAATTCCGGGAGGAAGCCACGCAGACCTTCTGCCCCGACGCGGACGGCGAGTACAAGGAGGTTAAAGAGAAAAGTGATGGCTAACGGGCTGGAGAAATTGCGGGCGGACATTGACGGGGCCCGCCTGCGGCGGGAGCAGGGCATTTATATCTATGAGAATCCGGCCTATCTCCAGGGCGACAATAGAAAGTACATGAAGATGTATAACTGGATGGCGCTGGGCTACGATTTCGCCGAGCGCTGGCTGGGCCGCCTTAAGTACGGCAACTCCATTGCCGAGATGCGCCGGCAGCTGATGAGCCAGCTGCCCTGGGTACCGGGCAGCGCCATGCTCTATGTGTCCATCGGCACCGGCGCCGACCTGGCCTACCTGCCCGCCGGGGTGGATTTGCAAACCATCGCGCTGACGGGCGTGGACATTTCCCTGGGCATGCTCAAGCGCTGCGCGGCCCGCTGGGCCAAGCGGGCGCAGCTGACCCTGGTGAACTGCGCCGCCGAGGATTTGCCCTTCGCCGATAATAGCTTCGACGGGGTCTTCCACGTGGGCGGCATTAATTTCTTCAGCGACAAGGCCCGGGCGGTGCGCGAGATGCTGCGGGTGGCCAAGCCTGGCACGAAGCTGCTGATTGCCGACGAGACGGCCGACTATGTGGAGGAGCAGTACAAGAAGAGCGCGCTATCGAAGCGCTATTTCACCGACGCCACCGTCGATTTGGCGGCCATTGAGGCCTGCATTCCCGCGACCGTGCAGGAGCGGCGAACCGAACTGCTCTGGGACAGGCGCTTCTATTGCATCACCTTCCGTAAGCCCTAGGGCATTTACCGACGCTAAAAACGCTTCTAGCGTTTGTATTTAACGGGAAGGCCAAGGCAATTTGGCCGGCGGTGCGCCCAGCGTGCAGACCAGCAGTCCCAACGCCAGCAGCAGATGAACAAAGATGACCGGTTTCAGCGGCAGCAGTGGCACCGGCTGGAGCAGCAAAGAACCAATGAGGGCACCGATGCCAGCGACGGCAGCGACAAATAGCAGATAGGCGGCCAGAATGCCGGCCCGGCCCCGGAGCTGCCCGCGCAGCCAGTCGGCCAGGAGCAGCAGCGTGCTGGGCAGGGTCAGCAGGATTAGTACAAGAAAGAAGACCGTCTGCACCGGCCCGCGACCGGCCCGATCCGGTAGGATTAATTGGAGAAGAAATAGGGCCAGAGCGAAAAGCCAGATGCCTCCCATTAGCCTGGCAGAATGACGCCAACTTATTTCTCGCTGGCTAGCTCATAAAACAGAATTAAAATTTGAAATTAATTGCTATAATTTAGATTATTTATTCCGAAAGGGATTTAAAGAATCTTTTAATTTAGATTCAGGAAAGTCTTTAGATACAAAAAAATCTTTATAATCTTTCGCACCAGGAGAAAAATAAATTTTATCTATATATTTTTTTGTATCTGATACATATTCAACATAGATCAGTTTTTTATCTATATTCTTTTTTATTTTATCATTTGTCTTATCTATTAGATATATAACTCTACATTCCTGCTCCTCTTGAAAAGCAGCGTGTTTTACTAAATATTGTAAAGGCAATATTATTGCGTTAATAATATTAAAAATATTATCTTTTATATCAGATTTATATTTTTCCTTATCCATGATATTTTTTATATTTTCAATACATTTATTTATACTATAAAGATGGTTTTTTATATCACTTTCTATTTCGTTGATTTGATCATTATAATCTATCCATAACTTATCAATTTCATTTTGTTTTAATTCATCTCTATACTGTTTATAGAAGGTAATTTCGTCGCGTCTAGATAGGCGAAAATAATTACTATTAGGCTCAATATAAATGCATCTATATAGTCTTATCTTTTGATTATTATTTTCTTTGTCATTAGAATATATCAAAGAATTATCTTCATAATGGCTATTATTGAAGAAGTCATTATTAAAAATGATACTTACACCAGATGCTTCGATTCCATTATTTTTTCCATATAATCTAAATTGATTTAAACTGTCATAATTAAAAGTAAAGCAACAAATAAAGACTCCCATATTATAAGAAGGATCTTTGCTAGGATTTAATCCTAAATATTTTCTTATAACTACACCTTCAGTAGGATCATTTACGTAATTTATTGTATTTAATCTTACTCTTGAACAATCTTGATGTATTAATTCGTAAGCAATTAACGGTGAGGTATAGTGAGCTACTTTTGTTTCATGTATTAGATAGTCCATTATATTTTTGGGTTTTGGAATTTTTAAATTATTTTTAATTTTATTAACAAAAAAATAGGCCTTTAATAAAAAATAAAATATTTTATTACTTATACCAATAGCATCTAGAATTTTTTCTAGGACGATATTGTCGTGTGATATGGATTTAAGGTTTTCTTTAATATGTCTAATCCTTTCTTCAAGTTTATTACTATCCATATATTCATTATTTGCAATAATGTCTTCGGTCAAGTTCATTGCCAAATGATGTCTAGCTATAGTTTTATATTTATCATCGTCGTTGTTAATTTCTAATATTTTTTCAAGATATTTCTTTCTTTCATTGGTAACTTTCTTATTATCTAATAAATCTTCTATTGCTACCACGCTGGACATCCGTAATAAAATTTCTGAAAAAGAAATACTTATATCTAATTCTTGGCTAATAAATATATTTTTTATTTCAAGAAATAGTTTTTTAATTTGATTTATTAAAAAAGCTCTTCTTTAGTTAGTGGCAGATATTTGTCTTCTTTCTTTTTTTCTTTTACTCTTATAGAGAAGTTTTCTTCCCAAGAGCGAGTTAATTGAAGAAAGAGACGAACTAGACTATTTTTGTATGGATAGCTAGAAGTATTTTTATCGTCAACAACAGACTGAAATAAATTTATTGCGTCTTCAGTTTTACCTAATAACTCATTTATTAAGCCAGCAACATATTCTGCTTCATTTTTTAAATTTAAATTTTTATCAACAATAGAAGTGCAAATTTGGAAATATTTTTCTAGTTCTGTTTCTAGTTCAAAATAATCTTTAGTTAGTAGATAATTTTCCTCCTCTATTGTGCTTAGAATTTCATCTAATTTTTCCTTATCTGACTTACTATTGTTTGTTTCTGTCATTTTTTTTATTTCCTTAATAAATTTATTAATTTTAAGCAGGAGCATTTTTTATGCCAGGAGTAAAAATCTTTTAAATAATTCGTAAAAGTATTAAAAAGCCCTTAATAAAGGGCTTTGTTTTAGAAAAAATCTAACGGTTCAAACTAGCGGCGGCAGGCTCGCCAGTGCCAATCGAACGGCCCCGCTGTCAGCACGGAGCTGAACCGGAGTGCCGGCGGAAATTAGGACTGCTTCGCCGGGATTAAGGATTAGGTGGGTGGCGCCGGCGCCAAGTTCCAGCCGGCCGCTTAGACTCAGCAGTACCGTTACTTCCGGATTTGACCAGGTGGAACTGGCGTTAGCGGCCAAAGTTAGACTTTCCAGCCGGTAATCGGCCACTGGCGCTGGGTAGGTGTAAAGGTTACCGTCCGGTGGCGCGGGGATAATTGCCGGCGTTAGCGGCGTGCAATCCACCACCCGCAGCAGTTCCTCCTTATCCACGTGTTTACTAGTTAGGCCGGCGCGCAGCACATTGTTGGACGCAGCCATCAGCTCCACATTCTGGCCATACAGATAGGCATGGGGCAGCCGTGCCGCCTGGAAGATGCCCTCGCCCGGCTTGAGCGTCACGATGTTAAAGAGATAGAAACAGAGCAGGCCCGGGTCGAGAGCTTCCAGCCGTAGATTGAGGGCGCCGACGGTGCGATTCAGCCAGTAGTCCGGGTCGGCGGCACGGGCTGCGTCCACCGGGCCGCAGGGATTCGGGTCTTCCTTTAGAAGCGGTGCCAGCATCTGCCGCAATGCTTCCGGCGCCGCGTGCAGGGCCCAGCGGTAGGCCTCTTCCAGCCCATTCTTTTGCAGCATTGCCAGCAGCGGCGCCAGGCTGGGGCGCACTTGCAGCCGTTCTTCAATGGTGGCCAGCAGCGCGAAGCCGTGCAGCAGCCAGAAATCGCTGAGGGCAATCATGCTCTCGGGCTTGTGATTGTCGTCTACATAGTTGCGCAGATTTTGCGGAATTTGGGCCGCCTCCTCCCGGGCAAAGCCCGCTTCCGCCTGGGCCTTGTCCGGGTGCACTTGAATGGACAGGGGTTTACGCACGTCGAGGATTTTCAGCAGGAAGGGCAAGCGGTCGCCGAAGCGCTCCCGGGCGGCCGGGCTGAGCACCTCTTCCGCATGGGCCGGCAGCCATTCATTTAAAGGTAATTGCTGGCCGTCCACTTCAATTAGTGACGGCGCCGCCGGGTGGTCGCCGAACCACAGTTCCGCCGCCGGCTTCGCGCCCGGTTTCTGGCCCAGCAGTTTAGGAATGAATTCATAGCCGCCCCAGTCATAGGGCTGAAGGGTGCCGTGTAGTTTGTAAATCATGGTTTTTGCTCCGTCGGTGGCAGCTCACCGCTGCCGAGGAAATAGGCCGCCGCCTCCAGTTCGTCCAAATTAACCGCCGCCAGCGGCAGCTGCACGCCATTATTCAAGGTCAAATGTAAAACGCCGTCATCGGCCAGCTGTATTTGCTGCAGGGTGCTGTAGGGCCAGTAGCGGCCGGCCAGGATGAAGCCGTCGGCCTTCAGCTGCCAATAAGCCGGGCGCCAGCTCGGCAGCAGCAACAGCAGCAGGGCCAGCGGCAGGGCCCAATCCCAGCGGCCGGACTGGACACAGCTGGCCAGAGCCGCGCCGAGGATAAGGGCGAAGAACAGGCCATCGACCCAGCGCCGCCGCAGGCGCACCCGCAGGAGGGTCGGGCCGAAGCGCTTCGTCAGCAGCCGGTCATAGGCTAGCCAGAAAAGCAAATGGCCGCCCACCAGCAGCCAGAGGAGAACGGTAGTCATGGTAACTCCAATGAAAAAAACGCCCTCCCCGAGGGGGAAGGCGTGGCGTTAAAAAGTTTGCCGTGCATCAGGCCAGGATTTTCAGCCAGTAGCCAAGAATGCCGAGGCCGAAGAGGGCGAAGATGAGCAAGAGCGCGTTCACCCCCTTCTTCAGCAGGTACATGCAGAGGAAGGTTAGACCCAGGGCCGGCAGACCGTGCAACAGGTTGTCCAGCATCCCCTGCAGCTTGATGGGCGGCTGGCCCTCGGCGGTGGAAAAGCTGAGGGCAATGTTAATGGTCGTCCAGCGCACCACCAGCGCCCCCATGATGAAGAGGCCGAGAATGGAAGCGGCTTCGGTCAGTTTCTGCAGAATGCCGCTGCCCATGTCCGAAACGATTTCCATGCCCTTGCGGTAGCCGTAGTGGATACCCCAGTAGCGGAAGCCGAGGCGCACCAGGTTAAAGGCGAGGAAGAAGAAGATGGGGCCGAGGATATTGCCGCTGATGACGCGGCCGGCCTCATCTTTCACCAGCGCCAGGTTCGCGCCAAGAAGGGCCAGAATCGGCCGCAGCGTGCCCCAGAAAATCGGGTCGCCGACGCCGGCCAGCGGCCCCATCAGGCCCACCTTCATGCCGTTGATGGCCGCATCGTCAATGGGGGCCCCGTTGGCGCGCTGCTCCTCCATGGCCAGGTTTACGCCGAGAATGGGCGCGGTCATGAAGGGCTGGGTGTTATAGAACTCCAGGTGGCGCTTAATGGCGTCCTTGCGTTCCTGGCTACCTTCCGGATAGAGGCGGCGAATGGCCGGCACCATGCCGAAGGCGTAGCCCAGGGCCTGCATCCGTTCAAAGTTCCAGGAGCCCTGCAGCAGGTTGGAACGCACAAAACAGGCGTTAATGTCGGCTTTGGTCAGTTTTACTTGTTTATTTTCCATGGGGCGCTCCTAGTCCAGTTGGTCGTCCAGACGGTTGGCGGCTGGACTGGGGGCCACGGCGGCGCCGCCGGCGGCCCTGTTGTATTTGGGATGAATGTGAATGTAGAAATAGGCCAGGGCTAGGCCGATGATGCCCAGGGCCACCAGGTTGTACTGGGAGTAGCCGGCCACCACGAAGCCGAGGAAGAAGAACATCTTCAGGTGCGACGCCCACATCATATTGATGACCATGGCGTAACCGACCGCTACCACCATGCCGCCGCCGACGCTCAGGCCGCTGGTTACCACATCGGGAATGCTGTTGAGCATCTGCTGAATGGTGTTGGAACCGATGGTTAGGGCCAGCACCAGCGCCGGAATGGCCACGCGCATGGCCTGCATCAGTAGAGCGCCCAGGTGCAGATAGCTAATGGTGCGCAGGCTGCCGCGGTTAATGGCCCGGTCGGCGGCGTGTTGCACCCCCACGGCCAGCGTCCGCACGATGACGGTCAGCACCTGGCCGGCGGCGGCCAGTGGAGTGGCATAGCCGATGGCGGCGTTAATGTCCTGCTTGGCACCAATTACGAGAATGGTGGAAATCACCGAGGTCAGGGCCGCGTCCGGGGCGATGGAGGCGCCGATGTTCATCCAGCCCAGGGCGATGACCTCCAGGGAGCCACCGACCATGATGCCGCTGGTCATATCGCCCAGGGCCAGGCCGGTGAGGGTGCAGGCAATCAGCGGGCGGTGGGTCTGAAATTCATCGAGCACCGCGCCCATGCCAATGAGACAGCTGGTGAGAAAGACCAGCAGCAGTTGTAGCGTTGAAAATTCCATGGGAAAGCTCCGTTAGGGTTTGGGTTGGTATTTTTCGGCGATGAGCTGCAGCACCGGCACCTTGCGGTCGGAGGCCACCTTGCGCACCTCCAGTTCAATGCCCTTGCTGTCCAGCTCGCGGAAGGCGGCCACGTCCTTCTCATCGACGGACACGGAGGTGTCCAGCATGGTGCGGCCCTCCTTGTAGGCCATGCCGCCGATGTTGATGGACTTAATGGGCACGCCCCGGCGCACCAGTTCCAGGGCGTCGCTGGGGTTGGTGAAGAGCAGCATGACCCGGTCGTGGGCGTAGCTTGGGTTGTTGTAGACGCGCATCATCTTGTCCACGCTGACCACGTGGGCTGTAACCCCCGGCGGCACCGCCTGCTTCAGCATGGTGCTGCGGGTTTTATCGGCGGCCACCGTGTCGCTAACCACAATGATGCGATTGACGCCGGTTTCCTTGGTCCAGCGCGTGGCCACCTGGCCGTGAATGAGCCGGTCGTCGATGCGCCAGAGGCCGAACTGCATGTGCGGGCCGTCCTTGACCCGGGCCGAGGCCTCGGCGCGCAGCCGCTGGGTCTCCTCGTCGATTGGCCCTTCGCTAGCGGGGGCGGCCGGAGCCGGGGTGGGCGCCGGGGCCGGGGCCGCCGGGCTACTGGTTTCGCTGTTCACTTGGGTTTTCAGGGCGCGGACGCCGTCGCGGCCATCGCAGACGGCCATTTCCGCCAGCTGGGCCAGGCCGCTGACCTCGTCCCGGCCGGAGAGCACGGAAATCAGCATGGGCACGCTGACGCCGGTAACCACTTCAAAATTCTCATTTTCCCGGGCCAGGCCGTTGGCGGTATTGAAGGGGGTGCCGCCCCACAGGTCCACCATCAGCAGCAGACCCTGGGAAAGGTCCAGGTCGGCCAGGCGCTGGCGAATTTTGCCGGCCAGCACCTCGCCATTCTCGCCCGGCACAAAATCCACGCAGGCCACATTGTCCTGGGTGCCAATAATCATCTCGGTGGTCGCCAGCAGGGCCGGCGCCGCCTGACCGTGGGTAGTAATCACAACCGCTATTGTCATTTCCAAATCCTTTAGTTGTCGAAGCTATAGAAGCAAGGGCGACAGGGGCAGCCGCCTTTAGCCCGGGCGGGCCCTGTCCGAAGGGATTTTAGCGGTGGCGCCGGGCCAGCACAATTTACGGAAAAATCATCCAACCGCCGGCCGTCGGGGGCGGAGAGAAAGTCCTTATTTATTAGGGGGAAGCGCTTCCCGGCCTGTGCTAGGCTGAAGAGCCGAATCTTCAGGAGAATTCCCATGCAACGTGATTTTGCCTCGGTGCGGCGGCTGGTGGTCAAGGTGGGCACCAGCACCCTGGTGGCGGCCGACCAGAGTATCCGTCTGGAACGAATGGACGCCCTCGCCTTCGCCCTCAGCGCCCTGCGCCGGCGCGGCCTCGAAGTGGTGCTGGTCTCCTCCGGCGCCATGGGCTTTGGCCTCAATCTGCTCGGCCTCGACCGGCGGCCGGCGGACATTGCCCGGCAGCAGGCCATTTCCAGCGTCGGCCAGGTGGCGCTGATGAATCTCTACAGCCAGCTCTTCGGCCACTACCAGCAGCGCGTTTCCCAGCTGCTGCTGACCCGGGACGTGGTGGAATTTCCCACCAGCCTGGCCAACGTCCGCAATGCCCTCGCCAGCCTGCGCGCCCTCGACGTTCTGCCCATCGTCAATGAGAACGACGCCGTCAGCGTGGAGGAAATGGACCATCGCACCAAATTCGGCGACAACGACCAGCTCTCGGCGCTGGTGGCCCACATCATCGACGCCGACCTGCTGCTGATGCTGTCCGACATCGACGGCCTCTATGACCGGCCGCCCCAGGAGCCCGGCGCCCGGCGGCTGGAGCGGGTGAGCGTGATTGACGCGGCCATCGAAGCGGCCGCCGGCGGCAGCGGCAGTCGCCACGGCACCGGCGGCATGGCCAGCAAGGTGCGCTGTGCCCGAATGCTGCTGGCCGAGAATCGGCAGATGGTGCTGCTCAACGGCGCCCAGCCCCGCGACCTGCTGCGCGTCCTCGACGGCGAAGCGCTCGGCACCTGGTTTGTGAATAACAAGGAGAACTGACATGACCCCGGAAAAATGGATTGCCCAGTACGGCCAACGGGCCCGGACGGTGGCCCCCCAGCTGGCCCGGCTCGACACGGCCACGAAAAATAGCCTGCTGCGCGCCCTGGCTCCGGCCCTGCGCGCCGCCACCCCGGCCCTGCTGGCCGCCAACCAAGAGGACCTGGCCCGGGCCACGGCCAACGGCCGGGAAACGGTGATGCTCGACCGGCTGCGTCTCGACGCCGGCCGCATCGACGCCCTCGCCGCCGGCGTGGAGGCGGTGGCGGCCCTGGCCGACCCCATCGGCACCGTTCTCGGCGGCCACACCAGCGCCGACGGCCTGGAAATCCTGCAAAAACGCGTGCCGCTGGGGGTGGTGGCGATGATATTTGAGAGCCGGCCGAACGTGGCCGTCGATGCCTTCGCCCTCGCCTTCAAAACCGGCAACACCATCATTCTGCGCGGCGGCAGCGATGCCCAGGCCAGCAACCGGGCGCTGGTGGCGGTTATCCGGGCGACGCTGACGGCGGCCGGTCTGCCCGCCGATGCGGTGCAGCTGCTGGCCGACGGCGACCGGGCCACGGCGGCGGCGCTGATGCGGGCCCGGGACTGGGTGGATGTGCTGATTCCGCGCGGCGGCGCCCAGCTCATCGCCACGGTGAAAAATGAGGCCCGGGTGCCGGTCATCGAAACCGGCGTCGGCAACGTGCATATCTATGTGGACGCCGGCGCCGATTTGGCTCTGGCGACGCGCGTGGTGGTCAATGCCAAAACCCAGCGGCCCAGCGTCTGCAACGCGGTGGAAACGCTGCTGGTGCACCGGGCCGAGGCCGAGCGCTTCCTTCCCGGCCTGGCGGCGGCCCTGGACGCGGTGCACCCGGTGCAGCTGCGCGCCGACGACCGCGCCCGGGCCTGGCTGCCCACGGCCATTCCGGCCACGGCCGCCGACTATGACACCGAGTTTCTCGATTACGTGCTGGCGGTGGCGGTGGTGGACGAGCTGGACGACGCCATCAGCTGGATTAACCGCCACGGCAGCGGCCATTCCGAGGCCATTCTCACCCGCGACCTCGACCGGGCCCGGCGCTTTCAGGAGGAGGTGGACGCGGCGGTGGTCTATGTCAATGCCTCCACCCGCTTCACCGATGGCTTTGTCTTCGGCCTCGGCGCCGAAATCGGCATTTCCACCCAGAAGATGCACGCCCGGGGGCCCATGGGGCTGGAGGCCCTGACCAGCAGCAAGTTCTACGTGCGCGGCAGCGGCCAGGTGCGGGGCTAAATCTTTTCTGCGGTAATGGGGCCATAATGGCCCAGCGGCCGGCCGCGTTCGCCGGTCGCCCCTTCCCTAAATCAAGGAAAAACGATGAAAAAACTGCTACTCATGGCCTTCCTGGCCGCCACCACCGTTTCCGCCCAGTTCTCCCCGGATTTGGGCGCAATGATGACCAGTTCCTTCGCCTACGGCGGCGACGCCAAGCCGTTGGCCCAGAGTGCCGCCGCCGAACCGGCCACGCCCCAGGCAGCGGAACGGCTGCAAACGCTGCCGGAAATCAAGGTCAGCAGCGCCGAGGTGGAAAGCATGGCCAAGACCCTGGCCCAGCATTTCCCCGCCGACCACCGGGAACAGGCCCAGCAGCTCTACATTCAGCTCTACAACTACTATGACAGCGATGTGGAGAAGCCCTCCGACCGGACGCTGGCGGCGGCCTTCGCCCATTTCCTCATCGCCAACTATCACACCTACCACAACACAGCGCTCACCCCGCAGAGCCAGGCCGACGCCCTCGACAAAATCACCGAGCAGGTGGAAAAGCAGTTTGCGGCGGCCCTGCTGGCCAACCCCGGCGCCTATGAGCAGGTGGCCGCGGCCACCAAGAAGGAGGCCTATTTGCAGGCCGTCATGATTGGCACCCAGATGCTGGTGGTGCTCGGTGGTCATCAGGGCATCATTCCCAATGTTCCCGACGATAATTTCCCGGCCGCCCAGGCCGCCGCCAAAAACGCCCTGGAGGACATGACCAAGGTACCGGTGGACAAAATCCATCTGACCGAAAACGGCCTGAGCATCGACGATTAGTCCACTCGCCACCCGGCGAAGCCGTCCGTAAGGGCGGCTTTTTTGTGCCCGCGCCGCCGCCGGGGCGCTGAAACCGAAGCGCTTCGGACCATCGCACGAGCTAAAACCGAAGCGCTTCGGGCCGGGGCCTCTTGATTTGTCTTTTGGGAAAAGGGGAAGCGCGACGGCCGTTCGTCCCGCTGGCCAGATAAAAAGCGCGGCCCCGGGGCCCCGGGAAAACGTCCGAACCGACGCTGTAACCGAAGCGCTGCGACCGGGGCCGGCTTTCCTTTTCGCCGGGGGAAGCGCTTCTTCTCGTCTTTAGCCGGCGCCGGCCAATTAATGAAGCGCTTCGGTTTGCGAGCCGGGAGAAGTGCTCCTACGGCCCGAGTCGTTTTGACCGAAACAGCGGGCGCAAAAGGGTTTATTGCCGGGCCGACCCTAGATTTAGAGAAGGAAGCGCTTCGCCGCCGGAACGATGACGCCCCGGCCCGCCGGCTCACTTTGAATGCGGCTTTCCCGAGGGAAGCGCTTCGGCATTGCTCGGCGGCGGCCCTTGGCCCGGCTAGTCCTATTCATCAGTTGCGGCCAGAAGGGGAAGCGCTTCGTCCCCTGGCTGGCTTTCCCGTTGGAAGCGCTTCCCCTGTTCACAAAAACACGATTGGCCCCGGCCGGGCGCGGGCGGTCGTGGCTTTACTTTCGCAGTAAGCTCCACCGAAGCGCTTCGTTTTTCACCGGCTTTCAGCTAGAGAGCCTCTCTTCGGGCCGAACTCAAAGCGCTTCGTTCCCCCGGCCCAGTGGCCTTCTGAGGCTTTCAACGGCGAAGCGCTTCCGGCTTTTGTGGGTTTCCAGAGTAAAGCGCTTCCCCGGTGGTTTTTTCGGCTTCCGGCCGCTGGCAGCCGAAGCGCTGCGGCCGGGGCCAGTGGTTTTCCCGACCCGGCGTCGGTTGTTTTTAGCTATCCGGCCCGAGTCGTTTTTAGCGAAGCGCTTCGCCCGGACGGCTGGGAAATAGCGGCGCCCCGACGGCCCGGGTTTTTTTCAGTTTCTGGCGGGGGATAAATTGCCGACCCGGCCAGCGTCGGCGATTAAATCGAAGCGCTTCGGGCCGAGGAAGCGTTTTAAAGCCCAGAGGCGAAGCGCTTCTTTCCCTTCCAACCAAAACCGGGCCGGGGCTTTTATCACTGCCAAGGGTGAGGCAGCCAGTGCAAAACGTTCTATTGCTGTGCTGGCCTCGGTTAAAGAAGGAAGCGCTTCGTTCCCGGCGGCCAGAGAAACCGAAGCGCTTCGCCTTCGTCGTCTGTGGAAGTAATGGCCCGGGCCGGGGGTTCCCCAGGAAGCGCTTCTTTTCTGAAGGACATTTCTCAACGAAGCGCTTTAAGCCGGAACCTTTATTCATTCTTTGGGAAAAGGGGAGCGCTTCGGCCCGCCGGCCCAGTGGCTTTATTTTGGACTTTCAGCGGTGAAGTGCTTCCGGCTTTTGTGGGTTTCCAGAGTAAAGCGCTTCCCCGATGCTTTTTTCCGCCTCTTGCCGCTAGCAACCGAAGTGCTTCGGTTTGATGCCCGGGGAAGTGTTTCTGCTGTCTTAGAAGAAGGGAGCGCTTCGGCCTCGGGGGTTAGAGCAAAGCGCTTCTGACTGGGAAAATAGGACTTTCAACGAAGCGCTTCGTTCCCGGCGGCCGGAGAAACCGAAGCGCTTCTTTTAAGGTTGTTCAGAGCGAAGCGCTTCGAGCCCAGGGTTTAGGGGGAAGCGCTTCCGGCAGCCGCCCATAAAAAAACCGCTCCCCTGGGAAGCGGTTTCAATGGGGTTTAGCCCGTTGGGCAACTTCTCGCCCTTGAGGGAAGAAGGAGCGCGGCGCCCCCCGTCAAGCTACTTCTCGCCTTTCAGGGGAGAAGGAGCGCGACGCCCCCCCGTCAAGCTACTTCTCGCCTTTCAGGGGAGAAGGAGCGCGACGCCCCCCGTCAAGCTACTTCTCGCCTTTCAGGGGAGAAGGAGCGCGACGAATGTGCAACTCCTTCAGCTGCGCATCGCTGACCTCGGCCGGGGCGTCGGTAAGCGGGTCCTGGGCCGTCTGGGTTTTCGGGAAGGCCATCACGTCGCGAATGGACTTGGCGCCGGCCATCAGCATGATTAGCCGGTCGAGGCCGAAGGCCATGCCGCCATGGGGCGGGCAGCCGAATTTCAGCGCCGTCAGCAGGAAGCCGAATTTCTCCTGGGCCTCCTCGGGGCCGATGCCCAGGGACTTGAAGATGCGCTCCTGCATGTCCTCCCGGTGAATCCGGATGGAGCCGCCGCCAATTTCCGTGCCGTTCAGCACCATGTCATAGGCCCGGGACAGCACCTCGCCGGGCTTGCTGTCCAGGTCGTCGAGGTTGTCCACCTTCGGCTGGGTGAAGGGGTGGTGGGTGGAGTAATAGCGGCCGTCCTGCTCGTCATATTCAAACATGGGGAAATCCACCACCCACAGCGGCGCCCAGGGGCCGGTGAGCAGGTTCAAATCCAGGCCCAGCTTGATGCGCAGGGCACCGATGGCGTCATTGACGATTTTGGCCCGGTCGGCGCCGAAGAAGATTAAATCGCCGTTCTGGGCACCGAGCCGCTGGACGATTTCCAGGGCCACCGCGCCCTCCTCGCCGCCGGCCCGGGTCAGGTTTTTGACGATGGGCGACTGCAGACCGGCCACGCTGCCGGCGTCATTGACCTTGATATAGGCCAGGCCCTTGGCGCCGTAGCGGCCGACGTAGGCGGTGTAATCGTCGATTTCCTTGCGGGTCAGCTGGCCGCCGTTGGGCACCCTCAGGGCCACCACCCGGTGGTTGGGCGCGCTGGCAACGCTGGCAAAGACTTTGAAATTGCTGTCGCGCACCAAATCGGCCACGTCCACCATTTCCAGCGGAATGCGCAAATCGGGCTTGTCCGAACCGAAGCGCTGCATGGCCTCGCTGTAGGGCAGACGCGGGAAGGGCCCGAGCTCAACGCCGAGCTGTTCCTTGAAGACGCCGCGAATCATGGTTTCCATCAGGGCCATGATTTCCTCCTCGTCGAGGAAGGAGGTCTCAATATCCAGCTGGGTGAATTCCGGCTGGCGGTCGGCGCGCAAATCCTCGTCGCGGAAGCAGCGCACGATTTGATAGTAGCGGTCGAAGCCGCTCATCATCAGCAGCTGCTTGAACAGCTGGGGCGACTGGGGCAGGGCGAAGAATTTGCCCGGGTGGGTGCGCGACGGCACCAGATAGTCGCGGGCGCCCTCGGGGGTGGCCCGGGTCAGCATCGGCGTTTCGATGTCCAGGAAGCCGTGCTCGTCCAGATAGCGGCGCAGGGCCGAGGCCACCCGGGCGCGCAGCAGCAAATTGGCCTGCATGGATTCGCGGCGCAGGTCGATGGTGCGGTATTTCAGGCGGATTTCCTCGGAAACATTGTCCTCGTCGAGCTGGAAGGGAAGCGCTTCGGACTTGGAGAGAATCTCCAGTTCCAGCGCCAGCAGCTCCACCTTGCCGCTGGTCAGTTCGGCATTCTCGGTGCCGGCCGGCCGGGCGCGCACCCGGCCGCGAATGCTGAGACAGTATTCATTGCGCACCTGCTCGGCCCGGGCGAAGGCCTCGGCGGTGTCCGGGTCGATGACCACCTGCACCAGGCCGGAACGGTCGCGCAGGTCGATGAAAATCACCCCGCCGTGGTCGCGGCGGCGCCGGGCCCAGCCGGCAATCTGCAGGGTTTCGCCAATCAGGCTCTCATTGACCTGGGCGCAGTAGTGGCTACGAAATGTCGTCATGGATAATTCCTTGAAAAATGGGGTTTAGTCGCGGGCGCGGTGGATACGCAGGCCCAGCTGCTGGGTCTGGCGCAGGGCGCCGGGTTTCTGCAAATCGAGGGTAATGCCCTGACAGTGGGGGAATTGCCGCAGCAGGCCGGCACAGAGCGCTTCGGCGAAGGCTTCGAGCAGTTGGAATTCGCTGCGGGCGGCAAAATCTTCCACCCACTGGACCACCTGACGGTAGTCGAGGCCGTCGCTGAGGGTGTCGGTTTGACCGGGAAGGTGCAGGTCGATGGCCAGCTCCAGCCCCACCAGCAGCGTTTGCCGTGCCAGGCGCTCGTAGGGCAAAATACCAATGGTGGTTTTAACTTTTAAACCCTTGATATAAATAGTGTCTTGCATCGATTTGAACTCAAAAATTGAATGGGCAATTATAGTTTCTTTGGAGTTTTTATGTCTTATTTCTGGTCTGTTCTGGGCCTGGCGCTGGGCTATCTGGCCGGTTCATTGTCTTCGGCAACCCTGGTTTCTTCGGCGCTGGGTCTGCCCGACCCCCGGGCCCACGGCTCCGGCAATCCCGGCGCCACCAACGTGCTGCGCCTCGGCGGCAAAAAGGCCGGCGCCCTGACCCTGCTCGGCGACGCCCTCAAGGGTCTGCTGCCGGTGCTGCTCATCGGCGCCCTCAGCCACAATCTCACCGCCCAGGTGCTCACCGCCCTGGGCGCTTTCCTTGGCCATCTCTACCCCTGCTTCTACCACTTCAAGGGCGGCAAGGGCGTGGCCACGGCCTGTGGCGTGCTGCTGGCCCTGCAACCGCTGCTGGCCCTGCTGCTGGTGGCCGTCTGGGCCGCCATCTTCTACAAAACCCGCATTTCCTCGCTGTCGGCCCTGGGGGCCATGTTCGCCGCCCTGCCGCTGGCGGTGCTGCTCGGGGCCAGCCGCCAGGAACTGCTGCTGCTGCTGCTGCTGGTGGGGGTGCTGGTGGTCAAACACCGGGACAACATCAAACGCCTGCGGGAGGGCAAAGAGCAGGCCTTCGGGCGGAAGTAATGGACATTCCCAACTGCTGGCGCCGGCGCACCCTGCTGTCCTGGCTGCTGCTGCCCGGCGCCGGGCTCTTTTTTTTAATCAGCACCCTGCGCCGCCACTGGCAGAAGCGCTTCGCCTGGCGGCCACCCCGGCCGCTGATTATCGTCGGCAACCTCAGCGTCGGCGGCAACGGTAAAACCCCGCTGGTCAGTGCCCTGGCCCGGGCTTTGCAAAGCGAGGGCTTTCAGGTCGGCATCATCAGCCGGGGCACCGGCGGCCATACCCGTTCGCCCCGGCTGGTTTTTCGCGACAGCGACCCCCACCAGGTTGGCGATGAGCCGCTGCTGCTGGCCCTGGAAACCGGCCTGCCGGTGGCCGTGGGCCGTTCGCGCCGGGCCGCCATCGAACTGCTGCTGCGCCAGCAGCCGCAGATTCAGGTGCTGCTCAGCGACGACGGTTTGCAGCACTACCGGCTGCAGCGGGACGTGGAAATCATCGCCCTGGCGCCGGATTTTGGCCTGGGCAATGGTTTTCTGCTGCCGGCCGGGCCGCTGCGCGAACTGCCGAGCCGCCGGGCCGATGCCCTGGTGATGACCGCCGCCGGCCCCCAGGACGAGGCGCGCCAGCTCAGCGAAGTGTGGCCGCTCTACAGCACGAAGCGCTTCATCCAGCTGCACCGGGCCGATGGCACGGCGGTGGACTGGGCCGAACTGGCGCCGCCGTTCTATGGTTTGACCGCCATTGCCCGGCCGGAGCGCTTCCGCCGGCTGCTCGAACAGCAGCTGGATTGTCCGCTGAGCGGCTGGCAGACCCGGCCCGACCACAGCCATTTCCGCCTGGCCGACCTGGACTTTGCCAGCGCCGGCACCCTGCTGGTTACCAGCAAGGACGCGGTGAAACTGCCCTATCGACCCAATCTGGTGGTGGTGTCCTACAGCCTGCAGCTGCCGCGCGAACTGGTGGAGCAGGTGAAAGCCCTGCTGGCGCCGCCGCCGGCCCCCTAATCACAAGGAATATTCATGAACGACCTTCTGCCGGCACCGCTGCGTGCCAAACTCAACCGGGCCCTGGAACAGCTCAACCATATCGTTTTGGGCAAGGAGACGCTGATTCAACAGGCCATGGGCTGCCTGCTGGCCCGGGGCCATCTCCTGCTCGAAGACCTGCCCGGCGCCGGCAAAACCACGCTGGCCAAGGCCTTCGCCGCCACCCTCGGCCTCGACTACCGCCGTATCCAATTCACCTCCGACCTGCTGCCGGCCGATGTGGTCGGCTATTCGCTGCTGGAAAATGGCGGCCTGAAATTCCACCCGGGCGCCGTTTTCACCCAGCTGCTGCTGGCCGACGAAATCAACCGGGCCTCGCCGAAGAGCCAGAGCGCCCTGCTGGAGGCCATGGAGGAACGGCAGGTAACGGTGGAACGGGAGACGCTGCCGCTGCCGACGCCGTTCTTCGTCATCGCCACCCAAAACCCGCTGGAACAAACCGGCACCTTCGCCCTGCCCGAATCCCAGCTCGACCGCTTCATGTTGCGCCTGTCCCTGGGCTATCCCAGCGCCGCCGTTGAGGTGGAAATTCTGCGCGGCCACCGGCGGGAGGAGCTGCTGGCGGCGGCCACGGCCCAGCTCCAGCACGAGGACATTCTCCAGCTGCAGGCGGCGGCGGCCTCGGTGCACGTTTCCGCCGCCCTCGGCCAGTATGTGCAGAAGCTGCTGGCGGCCAGCCGCCACAGCGCCGACTTCGCCCACGGCCTGTCCACCCGGGCCGGCCTGGCCCTGCTGCGGGCGGCCCAGGCGCTGGCGCTGATTCAGGGTGAGGGGGCGGCGCTGCCGGAACAGGTGCAGACACTCTTCCCGGCCGTGGCCTGGCATCGGCTCGGCGGCGGCGGCGACGATGGCCAGCAGGCCCACCGGCTGCAACGGCTGCTGGATTCGGTGCCGGTGCCGGTCTAATGAAAAAATACTGGCTCCGCTATTTTCGCCGGCGCTATCCCCAGCGCTGGCCCCGGCGGGCCCTGCGCAGTGCGCTGCACATGGCCACCATTCCCACCCGCTTCGGCCTGGCCACCTTCCTCACGCTGGTGGCCATGTTTGTCTGGTCGGCCAACCACCAAATCGGCCTCGGCTTCGCCCTGACCTTCTTCGTCGCCGTGGTGCTGACCCTCTCGGCCGGCACCACCGCCCGCCAGCTCAGCGCCCTGGAACTGAGCGCCGCCGGCGGCCCCGGGGTCTTCGCCGGCGAGGAAGCGCTCTTTCATATCCACGTCCACAACCCCGGCCCGGAGCCGCGCCACCTGCTCCAGCTGCGCAGCGGCCGCGCCAGCGCCCTGATTGCCGAAGTGGCCCCGGGCCAGGCCGCCAGCGCCAGCCTCTTTATTCCCACCCGGCGCCGGGGCCGGCTGCCCCTGGACGTGCTGGAGGTGAGCACGGTCTTCCCCTTCGGCCTCTTCCACAGCTGGCAATGGCTGCTGCTGGACGCCGAAGTGCTGGTCTATCCGAGCCCGCGCGGCCAGCTGCCCCTGCCGCTGGCCCCGGCGGCCCAGGCCGGCGCCCAGAGCCTCGGCACCGCCGGCGAGGAGGAACTCAGCCAGCTGCGCCCCTATGTCATCGGCGACAGCCTGGCCCGGGTCGCCTGGAAACACGTCGGCCGGGGTGAATGGCTGTTGAAACAGTTCAGCGGCAGCGGCGCCGCCCAGGTGCTGCTGGCCTATGAGCACACCAGCGGCCCGCTGGAAACGCGCCTGTCCCAGCTGGCCCAGTGGATAGAGGAGGCCCGGCGCCAGGGCCTGCGCTACGGCCTGCGCCTGCCCCACGGGGAAATTCCCCCCGGCAGCGACGAGGCCCACCGGGAACGCTGTCTCCGCGCCCTGGCCCTCTTCGAGGAACAGCTGCTCTAAACCGGGAGCGCTTCGGCCGAAGCGCTTCGCCTTTTTCAGGACTTCCCACATGAAAAAAATTCTCTGGCTGAGCGCCGCCGACTACCACCAGCGCATCAGCCGCCGCCAGTGGCTCCACAGCCTCGGGGTCTTTCTGCTGGTCTATCTGCCCCTCTGTTTCAATCTGCCCGATGGCTTCGGCTTCCTGCTGCTGCTGCCGCTGCTGGCGCGCCTTTCCCCCAGCTACCGGCTCCAGGCCCTGCTGGCCTGGCTCACCCTGCTGGCGGCTTTCCTCTACATCGCCGCCAACCTGATGCGCCTCGGCTTCACCACGGCCTTTATCTATTTCCTCACCGCCACCGCCGTGGCCAAGATGCTGGAATCGCGCAACCCGCGCGACCGCAACGTGCTCTTCCTTATCCAGCTGCTGCTGCTGCTGGCGACGCTGATGTACAGCCGCAGTGCCCTGGTGCTGTGCTATCTGTTTGCGGTCTTCGGGGCCAGCCTCTATCTGCTCGTCGATAACCAGAGCGCCCGGCTGAGCTGGCCGGCCGGCCGCCATTTGAGCCGGTCCCTGCTCCAGGCCCTACCGCTGGCGGTGCTGCTGTTTTTCCTCTTCCCGCGCATTGCCCCGCTCTGGGCCGTGCCCCAGCCGCGCAATGCCAGCGTTACCGGCCTGAGCGACCAGATGTCCATGGGCGACCTGGCCAGCCTGGCCCAGTCCGATGAGGTGGTCTTCCGGGTGAAATTTGACGAGGGCCTGCGCCCGGAACCGCGCGAAATGTACTGGCGCGGGCCGGTGCTCTGGCATTTCGACGGCCTCAACTGGACCCAGCGGCCCCAGGACGGCTACAGCGCCCCGGAACGGCTGGATTTCCGCCCGGAGCAGGCCATTCGCTATGACTGGTTCCCGGTGAAACGCGACATTCAATGGCTCACCGGCCTGGACGTGCCGGTCAGCGTCGATGCCGTCGCCCTCCAGGGCAAGGCCTTCCAGCTGCGCCTGCCCGAGGGCCGGGACGTCAAGGGCCGCTATGGCCTCCTGTCCATTCTGCAGCCGGAGCTAAACCAGCTCGACCCGGACGAACGCCGCGACGCCCTGCGCCTGCCCCGGGACTATCCCCAGACCCGGGCTCTGGCCCAGTCCCTGCGCGCCGCCAACGGCGACAGCGACGCCGGCTTTGCCCAGGGTTTCCTCAACTATCTGGCCCAGCGGGAGTTTTACTATTCGCTGGAACCGCCGCCGGGCATGGGCGACGTGGAACAGTTTCTCTTTTCCCCCCAGGGCCACATCGGCTTCTGTGAGCACTACGCCAACGCCCTGGCCATTGCCGCCCGCACTGTCGGCATTCCGGCCCGGGTCATCACCGGCTACCAGGGCGGCGAGCGCAACGCCCTGAACGGCTATTGGACCGTGCGCGAGGAGAACGCCCACGCCTGGACGGAACTCTACATCGACGGCCGCTGGCAGCGCTTCGACCCCACCGCCGCCGTCGCCCCCTACCGCATCGAGGCCGCCCGGCTCAGCGGCGCCGCTCTGCAGCGGTCTGGCGTCGACAGCCGTTCGCTGGTGTCGCGGCTGGCCGAAAACGTGGAAACCGTTTCCTGGCTGCGCGCCGCCTGGGACGCCAGCAATGCCTTCTGGCAGGAGCATGTGGTGAACTACGGCCAGGAGGACCAGGACAGCCTGCTGCAATGGCTCGGCCTGGAGCGCTTCGGCCGGGCGGCTTTGGGGCCGCTGCTGGTGCTGGGGGTGGGCGCTCTGCTGCTGCTGGCCTGGCTCTGGCAACGGCGCCGGCCGGTGGGCGGCGACCGGGTGGAACGGGCGGCCCGGGTGCTGCTGGCCCGGCTGGAACGGCGCGGCCTACGGGCGACCACCGGTGAAACCCTGGCCCAGCTGCTGCGCCGGGGCAGTGCCCAGCAGCCGCCGGAACGGGCCCAGCGCTGGCAGGCCCTGGCCCGGGACTACGAACGCTACCGCTACTACGAACAGGGCGAAGAAACCGCCCTGCTGCGCGCCCTGCGCCGGCTGCCACTCTAGGCATCACCCCCGGCTCCCCCGCCACTTTTTAACCGGAGTAATCCCATGGATTCATCTTCCCATCGTCCGCCCAAACCCCCAGCCCCGGCGCCCGGCTACCGGCCGGCTCACGAAGAGCGCCTGCCCCATGACCTAGTGAAAAGGCTGTGCACAGAAAACCCCCTGCGGGTGTGGCGGGAATATCGTGGCCTTAGTGGTCGTCAGCTGGCCATTTCGGCGGGTATTTCTCCGGCCTATCTATCGGATATTGAAAACGGCCACAAGGACGGCTCCATCGCCGTGCTAAAACGGCTGGCGGCGCTGCTGCGGGTGGATGTGGACGACATCATCTAGCCGGCGGGCGCCTTCACCCTATCCACCGCCCCCTTTTAGCCTCAAAGCGAAGCGCTTCCTTTTTGCCGGCTTTTCCAGAATGAAGCGCTTCCTTCCGATGGCTGGCAATGGCCGCCGCCGGGCCGGGGAAAAATCCACCGGCGCGACCGAAGCGCTTCCTCCTTTCCCGTCTTCCCCGAATGAAGCGCTCCCCTTTTCCAAAAATAACGAAGCGCTTCGGTGGCTTTGAAAACATCGACCTCGGCCCGCTTCCTCCCGTGAGCCGAAGCGCTTCCGGTGGTGAAGCCGCGTCCCTTCTCAAAGCGAAGCGCTTCGTTTAGAACGACCCTCGAAGCGCTCCCCCTTTTCTCCCTCAAACCGAAGCGCTTCGTTTTAATCGTCCTACTCAAAGCATTCCCCTTTTCCAGCCTCCAAAACCGAAGCGCTTCCTTCTATGGGCGCCGAAGCCGAAGCGCTTCGGTCTCGGAAGCCAAGAAAAACGAAGCGCTTCCCCCTTTCCGGCGGCTGGCTGGACAGGATGGGAAAGCGACCGAACGAAGCATGCTCCACCGTTTATTTCCGTCCGAAGCGCTTCATTCGGCGGAAACCTTCCGGCCTGGCGCACTGAACTAATGAGAGAAGCGCTTCACCAGCGGCTTGCTACTTCGCTGCGGTTCACCGTCCTTCGGTTGGTGCCGCCAAGGGCGGTCGGTTGGCCAGGCCGGGAAGCGCTTCCTCTTTGATTTGGCTTCACCGGAAGCGCTCCCTTTTTCGAAAGCAACGAAGCGCTTGAGTCCTAGGGGCTTCTTCGAGCCAAGCGCTTCAGCCGAAGAGACGGCGGGAGAAAGCGGCGCTAGCCGTTGGCTGATTAAACCGAAGCGCTTCGGGCGGGCCGGCCAGAAAAGCCAGGGGAAACAGAGGGCCCAGTGAAGCGCTTCGATTTAACTGGCCGGGCGCGGCAAAAAAGCAGGCCCGAGTCGGCGACCGAAGCGCTTCGTTGATTTCGACCGGTTTTCAGCGTTGGCCATTTCACCCCGGCCCGGCTTTCCCCTGCACCGAAGAAGCGCTTCGACGGGCGGGCTCGGGTTTTTCGTCCGATAGGCTCTTGCTTTATAGCCAAGCGCTTCGTTCGTAGAAGCAAAGACCCCCGAGTCGGGGTTTAACGCTACGGCCCCAATCGGGGTTTGGGGATTGAAGGAAATCATTCGCCGGGTGCTGGCGTTCTAACGAAGCGCTTCGGTCAATGGGGCCAGCCACGCGGGGGAGCGCTGCACCGAAGCGGTGCGCCGAATCGTGCCGGGGCTGATTCTGGAACCGAAGCGCTTCGTTGATTTCGACCGGTTTTCAGCGTTGGCCATTTCGCCCCGGCCCGGCTTTCCTGCTTTCCCCTGCACCGAACACCGAAGCGCTTCGGTTTTATTTGGGCTGCCAAGGGGAAGCGCTTCGACTGGAGATTCAAAACCAAGCGCTTCGCTAGAAGCGCTCAGTGAGGGGGCCGGTCGGGGCGAACGATTTCAGCGAATAGGCCGGCGGGGCGCGCAAAAAAGCCGGGTTGTGCTGAAACCCGGCGGGTGAAAATTAAAGGGGGACTAGTGGGGACAAACCAGGTCGGTCTTGTCCTTCCATTCGGCTTTTCGGTAGTAGTAGCAGGCGGCGGCCCAATCCTTTTCCAGCCCCGGCCCGCCCTGTTCGTAGAGCTCGCCAATCAGGCCTTCACCGCTGCCGGTGCGGGCGACCCACCGGGCATAGTTCCGCTTGGCGGCGCCCCAGTCCTTTTCCAGGCCCGGACCGCCCTTCTTATAAAGTTCGCCCATGTGCCAATAGGTGTTGCCGTCGCCGTTGGCGGCGTACTTTTCATACCAGCCCAGGGCGGTGGCATAGTTCGACTCGAGGCCCGGGCCGCCCTCCTCATAGAGCTTTCCCATATACCAATAGCCGTCGTTGTCGCCGGCGGCGGCCTGCTTTTCATGCCACTGCCGGGCGCTGGCATAGTCCCGGGGAACCCCCCGGCCAAAGACATACATCAGGCCGATTTCCTTCATGGCCTTGGCGTGGCCCCGGGCGGCCAGCTCCCGGTAGAGCGTCAGAGCCCGGGCGTAATCTTTTTTATCGGCGGCGGCCTGGGCCTCGGCAAACCTTTGGTCTTCCACGGTCGTTGCCGTCGGGGTTGGGGTGGCTTCGTTGGCCCGGACGTTGGCCACGAGCAGGAGCAGCAGCAGGGTTTTCTTCATGGGAACCTCCAAAAAGGGCCATTTTCCGCCCCCGGGGGAGTAAAGCCAAGGGGCACCGCGCCCACAAAAAAGGCCGGGTTCTGCACCCGGCCAAAACCCCCACGGGGTCAGTAGTCGTCGTAGCGGTCGTTATCGTCGTCGTCATAGCCCCAGTCGTCGGGGTTGTCGCCGTCGTCCTGGTCGTCATAGGCCCAGCCGCCGTCGTCGTCGTCGCCGTCGCCCCAGCTCAGGCCGTCCGTTCCAAGCTCATGCACATCGTCCTCGGGCTCGTAGTCGTCCAAATCGCCGTAGTCCTTCTCCACGCCCTCTTCCAGGTCGTCGAAGTCATCGTCGCCGTAGGGGCGCTCGTCGTCATAGTCGTCTTTCATGGTCATTCCTCGTGAAAAAAATTAAGGGAAGCGCCGCAGCGCTCCCCGGGTTTCGCAAAAACAATGCCGGGCCTATTTTTCGGCCGACTGGGCCTGGAGGGCGGCGGCTTTGGCCTTGCTCTTCTCCACATACTGCTGATAGGCCGGCAGCACGATGGCGGCGGCCATGCCCGTCATAAAGGCATTGCTGCGGTAGAGGGCCAGGGTGTCGGTGATGCCGTTGGGCAGTTTCAGGCTGAGATGGTAGCTGCCCCCGTTCTCGTCGCGCTGGAGCCGGGCCCGCAGCGGCGACCGTTCCGGCAGTTTCAGCGTGGCCGCCGTGGGCAGTTCGGCCAGGGCCGCCGGCTGGGTGCCCAAATCCGACCACAGCCGCAGCCACTTCAGGCGCAGATAGTAGCTGTCCCGGGCCAGCTGGGGCAGCTGCAGGCCGGCCACCAGCAGGGCCGGTTCGCCGCCGAAGTAGTCGCCGAGTTTCTTCGTGAACTTCAGCTGCTTGCGCTCCTGCAGTATCTGGGGCAAATCGGCCCAGAGCCGGTGGCCGTCGCCGTCGCGGTAGTAGAGGTGGCTCGGGAACATCAGGTTCAGGGCCAGGGCCTGGTCGGCGGGCAGGAAGCGACCCCACTGGATATGCAGATGCTGGAGGCCGCCGCCCAGACTTTCCCGGCTCAGGTAATTTTTGGCGACCAGCTGGTCCAGCAGCCTATCCAGGGCGGCGGTGTTGGCGGCCGGCTGGAGCAGGAAAACCCCGTTGCGGTCGCTGATAAGGGCCCAGTCGCCGGCGGTGGCGGCGCTCCAGTCCGCCGGGGCAATGCCGGATTTCTCCAGACTCTGGCTCAGCTGGCCGTAGAACTCCGGTGCCAGCTGCTGCCACTGGTCGGCCGTCGGCAGCCGGAAGCCCACCGCCATCTCCAGCTGCTCCGTAACCGGGAAGTCCGCCGGCAGGCTGACCTGGGGCCAGCGCGGCGAGCTGTCCGGGTTGGCATTGAGCAGGCTCAGGGTCAATTCCTTGTCCTGGCTGTAGTGCAGCTGGGCGGCGCCGAAGCGACTCATAAACTTGTCCAGCTCGGCATTTCTATCGTTTCTGCTCTGGAACAGCCGGTTGTCGCGGTTGCTCCACCAGAGCAGCAATTCTTTGTCGTCCACCCTCGTGGCCGCCTGGGCCAGGGGCAGTTCGGCGGCGGGCTGCCATTCGCCCTGGCAGTTGAAATCCAGCAGGACGGCGCCGCTGTCTGGGTTGAACTGGTAGCAGGTGCGGTCGGTGTTCACCTTCAGTTCGCCCTTCAGGTCGTCGCCCTCGCGCTTGGACTTGATGACGGCGGCAAAATCATCGAGCAGGGCGGCGAAGCGCTTCGGGTCCTTGTGTTCCAGGGTCAGGCCCAGATAGAGGCCGTCCCGGTTCTCGCGAATCAGCAGCTCCAGCGGCCCATTGTTCTGGGCGGCGAAATTGCGCAGCAGCGGCAGCAGGGCCGGCGGCAGTTGCAGCTTTTCCAGACTGGGCAGACTGTCCAGGCTGAGGAGCTGCTGGCGCAGCCGTTGGAACTGCTCCTGCAGCGGCGCCGGGTCGCGGTCGCTCTGCAGCATCAGCAGCTGCCACTGGGAGGGCAGATGGCCGTAGAACAGCGTATCCGCCGGCAGCTGGCGGCCCAGCTGGGGGGCGGCACCGGCGACGCCGAGGGCCAGGGCCAGGCTCAGGCTCAGGACTTTTTTCAACATATAAATCTCCTTAATGGAAGGTTAGAAAGGGCGGGCGGCGGCGAGGGCGGCGCGCTGCTCGTCGCTCAGAAACTCGGTGAAATGGTTGGCCACCACCACATGGACGGTGCGACCGAGTAGATTTTCCAGCTCGGTGGCCAGTTCGCCGTAGCCCTCCAGCGAGCTGCTGGCGCTGCCCTCCACGCTCAGATTCAGGGCGGCGTCGGGGTCGTCCGGGCCGAAAACCCGGGGGTTGATGAAGTGGTAGCGACCAATAAGGTCAAGCACGGCGGCCCGGTGCCGGGCCAGCAGTTCCGAAGGTTTCATGGGGTCTGGGTCTCCTCAGGGTTGGGACGGGGGAGGCCCCCGTCGGGGGTAAAAATAGGCCGTCGATTTTCTCCGGGCCGAAGCGCTCGGTCAATCGTTGCCCCGGGGCCGCCGGCAGCGGCCGGAAGGCCAGGGTGTCCGCACCCGGCGCCGGCCGGTCCTAAGGTTCCAGCAGTTTTTAACATGATGGCTCCTCGTCCCGGACGTGATAGTGCAGCTGCCACGCCTCGGCGGCCAGCGGCAGTTCCAGTTTCCCCAGCAGCTGGCCAATGACCGCCTCAGGCACCGGGTGCGGCCGGTTGCGGTTCTGGGCCAGCAGCTGGCGCCAGGGCACCTCCAGATAGTGAATTTCCGTGGCGGCGCCGTAGGCGTGAAAGAGTTCCAGCCAGCGACCGCGCAGTTCGGCGCTGATGTTGGTGGCGTTAAAGGCGAAGGGCTGGCGCGCCCGCAGCAGCCGCTTGGCCTCCTCCTTGGCCCGTTGAATGATGAGGCCGTTGCCCTTCCTGTCGGTGGGCTCAATGCCGGCGGCCCGGCGCAGATTATCGAGAGATAGCACCGGCCCGGCCCAGTGTTCACGCAGAAAGTGGTCTTTGCCGACGCCGGGCAGGCCGCTCAGCAGCCAGACCGGGAAGGAACGGCCATCGTCATAGGGCACGTAGTCGCGCGGGCTGTCGTCGTGGTTCAGATAGTGGAAACGGGCGGCCGGGGTCGCGAACTGGGCCGGGCCCTGTAGCACTCCCGCCTCCGCGGCCAGCAGGCGAAACAGTTCGACCCGCTCCAGCAGTTCCTTTTGGTCGGGACAAAGGCGCCCGCGCACGTCGGCCTCGGCCAGCAGGGCCAGGGCGTTCAGGTCGCAGCGCAGACTCAGGGCCACCAGCAGCCGTTCGGGCCGGGGCCGGTCCAGCAGCCACAGCGGCGCCCCGTGCCAGCGCACCAGGGCACAGATGCGTTCGCGGCGGGCGAAGGGAAGCGCTTCGTCCACGTAGAGCAGCCGGCGGGCGGTGAATTCACCGCGGCGGGCGTGGTTCGGCGAGACGATGCGGCCGTTCTCCTCCTTCGTCGTGCTGCGCTTTTCCACGTCGTGGAGCAGGGCCGCCCAGCGCAATTCCTCTTGGGAAGCCGCCGGCAGCGCTTCGTAGCCGGGCAGGGCCAGCAGCGCCTCCAGCACCATTTTCGTGTGGGTGAGCACGTCGCCCTCACCGTGCCAGAGGGGGTCTTGCGGTACCGTGGCCAGTTCCCGCAGCCAGCTATGGCGGGCGGTCAGCGCCGCCCAGTCCGGTTTATTCATATTGCTGGGCCTCCCAGTGGTAACGCTGGTAATCGATTAATTTGGCCGGCCGCCAGTGGCGCGTCCAGTGTTCATCGGTCTTGATGTGCCTGGCCCGCACCAGCTTGAACAGGCTGTCGAACTCGTTGGGCTGCACGGCAATGAGCCCCTCGTTCTGCCGGAAACTGCGCGCCCGCCGCAGCACCAGCCCCTCACAGGCCGGGGCGCCGCTCCGGGGGTCCTGGCCGCCCAGCTGGCCGGCGGTCTGCACGTAGTCGGTCCAGTCCAGGCCCAGATTTAAATGGAGCCAGCGGCGCAGCGCCTCGTCCTCGCCGTGGGCGGCCTGCAGAACCGACGCCAGCGGGGTGGTGATGGGGATTTCCGGCACCGTGGGGAAGTCGAAGAGGGCGGCGATAAATTTCACCTCCTCCCAGCTGAGCCAGCGGCCCCGCTGGCGCACAGCGAAGACGTAGAAGAAGGATTCCAGCCGCGTGTAGGCAATGGAATGCACGCCGTAGAGGTTTTCGCCGAAGATTTCCCAGTCGCCCAGGTCGTCGCGGATACGTTCCCAGCGGGCGCGCAGCGGCCGGTCCCAGGGCAGGGCGCTGGGGGCGGCGTGGGAACGGGCGAAGAGGCCGAGGCGGCTGAGGCAGTTGTTCTGCCCATCTAACTTCTCGGTTAAGACAAGCACTTCATCGGCAAAGCTGGCCAGATAGCCCGGCGGCATGAAGCGGTCGTCGGAGGTGGTGCCCAGGCTGATGGGGGCGTGCAGGCTGCGGCCGTATTTCTGGCTGGCGTCGGGATTAGCCATCGTCATGGCGACACTCCTCCCGCTGGGAATGGGCGTGGCGCCAGCGCAGATTGGCCGGCACTAGACTCTGTAGATGGGCGCGCAGCTCGTCCCAGCGGCCGGCCCGGCGGGCGGCGCGATAGTCGAAATCGTCCCAGGCCACGACCCGCACCAGCCCGTCCTTCTGGGCGGCGGCGTAGCATTCGGCGCTGCAGAAGCCCCCGTGGCGGCGGTACTCGCGCGGCCGGGCGATGAGATGGGCGTTGCAGGGGGCGTGGCGGCAGTTTTCGCAGTGGTCGCTGGGCTGGTCGCTGTAGCAGCAGCGGCCGATGGTGCGGTGGGTGTGCTCGTCGCCCACCGGCGTGGAGACCCGGTCGTCGAAGGTGTAGAGATTGCCCAGCCAGTTGCCATCGTTGAACTGGTTCACATACTTCACCACGCCGCCCTGCAGGGCGTAGAACTCGCCGGCGCCGAGCTGGTTGGCCAGCACCGCCGCCTTCTCGCAGCGGATGCCGCCGGTGCAGTACCAGATGATTTTCTTGCCGGCGGCCTGTTGCCGGTAGCGTTCCAGCAGCGCCGGCACCTCGCGAAAATTCACCGTCCCCGCCGGCAGGGCGTGTTTGAAGTGGCCGAGGCGGTATTCGTAGTCGTTGCGCATATCGAGAATGAGGTAGTTCTCGCGCTCGGGGCCGTCGAGGATTGCCTTGAATTCGCCCGGGCTGATTTCCCGGCGGAAGCGCTCCACCTCGGCGGCCGTTACCCGGTGGCCGAGGGCGACGATTTCCTCGCGCAGCTTGACGCTCATGCGCGGGAACTGGTGGCCGTCCACCGGACTGGCCTTGCTGTCGATGTCGGCAATGTCGTGGAAATAGGGTGAGGCCTGTAGATAGAGGCGGTAGGCGTGGGTTTGGCCGCGATTGCCACTGACGGTGGCGCTGATGCCCTCGCTGCCCAGGTAGACCCGGCCGCGCAGGCCGATGTCGCGGCAGAAATCCAGATGTTCCTGGGCCAGCAGGGGCAGGAGCCGGGGGGGCAAATCCACGAATTTATAGAAGGTTAGCAGTTCATAGCGGGGACGGTGGCGCGCGCTGAGTTGCAAGGTCATGGCGATACTCCGGTGCAAAAGGGCGCAGTTTGACACGGTTCAGCGCCGGCCGGGAGGGGGAGCGGTCGTTCGCCGTCGGCTTGCTGCTTCGCTGTGCGAAAGTGCTTACCACTCGGCGGCCACGAAAAAGCCCCCGAATTGGGGGCCGGGCAAGGTTTAGCGTGGGTTCAATGGCCGGCGGTGAGGGCATCTTCACCCAAAGGGGAAGAGGACCGCCGGCGGGCTAATAACCCGCCGTAAGGGCATCTTCACCCGCAGGGGGAGATGCTCGCGCCGATTGGTTACTTTAGTAACCGGCGGTAAGAGCATCTTCAATCCTCGGGTCCGAGCTGCCGTAGAGTCCCTCCGGCTGAATCAAAATGGACTGGGTCGAACCCATGGTTGCCTTCCGTTCCACCTTGTGGCCCATGGCCTCCAGCAGCTTCACCGTGTCGGCGCTCAGGCCCGTTTCCACGCGGATTTCCTCCGGCAGCCACTGCTCGTGAATGCGCACCGCGTTGGTCGCCTCCGCCACGTTCATGCCGTGGTCGATGACGTTGCTAATAATCTGCGTAACCGTGGTGATGATGCGGCTGCCGCCCGGCGAACCGGTAACCAGAAACGGTTTGCCGTCCTTAAATACCAGCGTCGGACTCATGGAGGACAGCGGCCGCTTGTCCGGCTGCACCGCGTTGGCGTCGCCGCCGATGAGGCCGTAGCCGTTGGGCACGCCGGGCTTGGCGGAAAAATCATCCATCTCGTTATTCAGGAGAATGCCGGTGCCCTCGGCCACCAGCCCGGCGCCGTAGCTGAAGTTCAGGGTGTAGGTGTTGGCAATGGCGTTGCCGTCCTTGTCCACCACCGAATAGTGGGTGGTCTGGTCGCTCTCGTAGGGCTGGGGCTGGCCGTGCTTGATTTCGCTGGCCGGCCGCGCCCGGGTCGGGTCAATCTGCGCCCGCAGCTGCTCGGCGTATGGCTTACTGAGCAGGCCCTTGGCCGGCACCTTAACGAAGTCCGGGTCGCCCAGGTACTCGGCCCGGTCGGCGTAGGCCAGCTTCATGGCTTCGGCGAGCAGGTGAATGGTCTGGGCCGTGTTGTGGCCGCTGGCCTTCAGGTCGAAGCCCTCCAGCAGGTTCAGTATCTGAATGATGTGAATGCCACCGGAGGAGGGCGGCGGCATGGAGACGATTTCATAGCCGCGATAGTTGCCGCGCACCGGCTCCCGATTCAGCGCCCGATAATTTTGTAAATCGGCCAATTCCATGACGCCGCCGGCCTCTTTCACCGCTCTGACGATTTTTTCCGCCGTTTCCCCTTCGTAAAAACCCTTGCTACCCTCGGCGGCAATGCGCTTCAGACTGGCGGCCAGCTCCGGCTGCCTGAGAATTTCCCCCTCGCCGTAGGGGCTGCCGTCGGGTTTGAAGAAGATTTTTGCGGTGCTCGGCCACTTCAGCAGCCGCTCCCGGCCGGCCTGCAGCGACGCGGCCAGGCCCGGCATCACCGGAAAGCCCTCCTCGGCCAGCTTGATGGCCGGCGCCAGCACCTGCTCCCGGCTCATGGTGCCGTGTTCCTCCAGAGCCTGCAGCAGGCCGGCGACGGTGCCGGGCACGCCCACCGCCTTGCCGTGGTAGCGGGACAGTTCTTCCACCGCGTTGCCGTCCTTATCCAGAAACATATCCCGGTCAGCCAACTTTGGCGCCCGTTCCCGGTAGTCCAGGGCGATGGTTTTACCGGTCTTCGCGTCGTAAATCAGCATGAAGCCGCCGCCGCCGATGTTGCCGGCCCGGGGCAGGGTTACGGCCAGGGCGAAACCGACGGCCACGCCGGCGTCCACCGCGTTGCCGCCCTGCTTGAGGATTTCCACGCCGACTTTAGTGGCCAGGGCCTCCTGGCTGGCGACCATGCCGTGGCGGGCGAAGACCGGGTGGTGAATGGCCATATCCGAGTAGATGGCCTCCTGCGCCGCCGGGCTGGGGCTGGCCGTGGGGCTGACGGTCAGCGTCGGGCTGGCCGTAACCGTCGGTTCGGCGACGGCGGTGCCGGGGCCGGCGAACACTGCGGTGCCGAGGGCGCAGAGAATCATTAGGGTTAATTTACGCATGACAACTCCTTGGTTAGGGGCTTTTCACTGTAATGGATAAGGGGGGGTATTTACAAACGAGGAAGCGCTTCTTCTGTATGTATTTAGACCCTAATCCACGCAGCGGCCCCGTTCCCGCACCACTTCGTTGCCCCAGGCCAGCAGGCCGGCCAGGGCCGGCAGCACGCTGCGCCCGAAGGCCGTCAGCGCGTATTCACAGTGCAGCGGTGGCCGGCGACCCATAACCGTGCGCCGCAGCAGCCCGTCCGCTTCCAGCTGGCGCAGCCGCCGGCTCAGCACCGCCGCCGTTACCCCCGGCAGCAGCCGCTGCAGCTGGTTGAAGCGCTGGGGCTCCCCCTGCAGGTGGTAGATGATGACCGCCTTCCAGCGGCCGCCGATTAAATCCAGCGCCAGGCTTAGGGGGCAGGGGTAGGTCTTGGTGCCAAGGGCAAAGTGCTCGCTGGCGCATTCCGGCTTAATTTCCTTCACGTATCCTCCGGGATAGTTCTTGTGGGGGGGTGCGGGGCCGGCCTATAGTCGCGGCCTTTACTTACAGGAGTAACCATGGCCCTCATCATTCTCGCCCACCCCAATTTTGCCCAGTCCATTGCGAATCGGGCGGTCATCGACGTGCTAACGGCCAGCGGTCTTGATTTAGAAATCCGTGATTTGGCCACCCTATACCCGGATTACCGCATCGCCGTGGCCGCCGAGCAGGCGGCGCTGCGGCGCCACCAAAGCATCGTTTTCCAATACCCGCTCTACTGGTACAGCCCGCCGGCGCTGTTGAAGCAGTATTTCGACTCGGTGCTCACCCTGGGCTTTGCCTACGGCCGCGGCGGCGACGCCCTGCGCGGCAAGGATTTTCTCCCCAGCATCACCATTGGGGCGCCAGCCGAGGATTACCGGGCCGATGGCGCCGCCCATTTCCGTGTCGTCGAGCTGTGTAAACCGCTGGAGCAGACCGCCTATTACTGCCAGATGCGCTACCAGGACCCCTTCTATTTCCACGGCACCTCGCCGGCCCTCTACGACGCGGCCACCATTCGCGCCCGGGCGGAGGCCAGCGCCGCCGGCTTAGTGGCACGGCTAAAGGCTCTGGCCGCCCCCAATTCCTAGGGGCCCGTCCGTTCGGCCGCCCTTTTGTATTAATGAAGCGCTTCCCCCCGGGCAAACTTCCCGGCTGAAGCGCTTCGACTAGCATGCCCTCACGCTCTGACCCTTTTAACTGGCTTCCCAGAAGGAAGCGCTTCCGGCTCGGCCGCCGGCAGGCGAAGGGGAATGGGCCGGTAGAACGAAGCGCTTCGGCGTTTTAAAGCTCGAGCCGGGGGAAGCGCTTCGATTTTGGAATGGCCAATGGCTGAGCTAGGGAACGAACTCGTGGCTTAGAGAGGGAGCGCTTCGCTCCCGCCGGGTCTTTTACAACGAAGCGCTTCGGTTTAAGCCATCGGGCCGGGGTCGTGGGAAAACCTTGGGACGGAAGAAGCGCTTCGGTCGCTGGCCCCCGGAAACGAAGCGCTTCCCCTTTTTAGAGTTGGTGTGGCCATCCGGCCCGGCGGGGGGAGCGCTTCCCTCTCGGCGACAGGATTTAATCGTTCCAGCGAAGCGCTTCCCCTTTTCCGTAGCACCGGCCGGGAAAATTGCAGTGCTCGGTGCGGCCAGCGGCCGAGAAAAAAGCAAACCCCCGGACGGGGGTTCTGGGGCTAGTTTCGGGGTCCCTGGCCCAGCCGTTGGAGCAGCGGCTGCAAATCGGCCTCCTGGCGACTGCGCAGCAGCTGGGCACTGCGCAGCAGCAATTCCAGCTGGTCGCAGGCCCGCCGCCAGTCCTCATTGACCAGCACAAATTCAAATTCCCGGTAGTGGGAAATGTCGGCCACGGCCTCGGCCATGCGCCGTTCGATGTGTTCCGGGTCGTCGCCCCGGCTCCGGAGCCGCTCCAGCAGCGTTTCCAGCGACGGCGGCAGCAGAAAGACCGTCCGCGTCGCCGGCAGCAGCTGGCGCACCTGCTGGGCGCCCTGCCAGTCGATGTTTAGCAGCACGTCCTGGCCGGCCTGGAGCCGGGCCTCCACCTGGGAACGGGAGGTGCCATAGTGGCGACCGTAGACCGAGGCCCATTCGAGGAAATCGCCGGCGGCGATACGCCGCTGGAACTCGTCCTCGTCGATGAAGAAATAGTCCAGGCCCTCCCGCTCGCCGCTGCGCGGGGCCCGGGTGGTGTGGGAGACCGATTCCACCACAAAGGGCAGGCGCCGGCACATCTCGCGAATCAGGCTGGTTTTACCGCCGCCCGAGGGCGCCGCAATTATCCACAGTTGTCCGAGCATGATTCCTCCTAGTGTTGGCAGCGGGGACAGAAGACGCTGGCCCGGCCCCCCAGCACCACATTTTCCAGCCTTGTGCCACAGCGCGGGCAGGGCTGGCCGGCCTTGCCGTAGACGTCGAGGGCGAAGATGAAATGGCCGTCGCGGCCGTCAGGGCTGTGAAAATCCTTAAGGGTGGTGCCACCGGCGGCGATGGCCCGTTTCAGCAGGGCTTTGATTTCCGCCACCAGCCGTTCACAGTCGCCGGCGTCGAGGCTGCCGGCCGGCCGGGTGGGCAGAATGCCGCTGAGGAAAAGCGCTTCGGCGGCGTAGATATTGCCGATGCCCACCACATGTTCCTGATTCATCAGGTGATTTTTGATGGGGGCCGTGCGCTTGCGCGTCTGTCGGAAGAGAAAGTCGCCGGTGAATTCGTCCCCCAGCGGCTCCGGGCCGAGGTTTTTCAGGGCCGGCGGCGGATTAGTCGGGTCGATGGCGCCACAGTGGCCGAATTTGCGCGGGTCGCGCAGGCGGATTTGCCGGCCGTTGCCGAGGCTGAGCAGCACGAAGTCGTAGGGCCCGAGCGGGTCGCCGGGGGCGCAGATGCGCAGGGAACCGCTCATGCCGAGGTGGAGATGCAGGCTCAGCTGCGGGTCGTCGCTGTGCAGCAGCAAATGCTTGCCGCGCCGTTCCAGGGCCGTGATGGTGCGGCCGACGAACTGGCGGGACAAATCCGGTGCCAGCGGCGCGCGCAGGGCGTCGGTACGCAGTTTCAGGGCGGTGATGGTCTGGCCCAGACAGCTGGGCGCCAGGGCGGCACGGGTGGTTTCCACCTCGGGTAATTCGGGCATAGTAACCTCATGAAAACGGAAAAAAATATTCTAGCCCTTATAATCCGCCCATTTGGAAAATGCCTATGTCCCGAGGGAAAAAATGGCTGTTTCTGGGGATTCTGGCCCTCTTCAGCCTCAGCAGTAACTATCTGATTCTGCGCCAGTCCCAGCACTGGGAATGGCGGGCCCAGGAGCGCCTGACCCTAACCCCGGCCCAGCGCGAAGCGCTTCGGGCTCTGCCACCGGTGCGGGTGGAAATCTACGCCCGCAATCACCCGCCCCTGCGCCGGGCCCTGCAGAATCTGCTGCGGCCGCTGAAGGGCTATCTTCCGAATATGGAAGAAGTTTTTATCAATCCCGACCTGAACCCGCTGGCCGCCGCCGCCCACAACATCACCGCCGAGGGGCAAATCTATGTGCAGGTGGGGGAGCGCGGCCAGAAAATCGAAATTCCCAGCCTGCCGGCCCTGCTGCGCGTACTCCTCGACAGCGCCGCCCCGGCCGCCGGCTTTGTGGTGCATCTGCAGGGCCACGGCGAACGGGCCTATCTCAGCGACAGCGCCGACGGCTGGCGCGCCCTCTACCAGCGGCTGCGCGATGGCGATGTGGCCAGCGCCCCCTTTGAGCTCAGCAGTGGGCCGCTGCCGGACAACAGCGACCTGCTCGTCATCGCCGACCCCGACCCCATTCCCGCCGCCGACCAGGCCCGCCTGGCCGCCGCCCTCGACCGGGGCGTGAATCTGCTCTACAGCACCGACAGCAGCAAGCGCTACCTGCCGGAATTTCTCCGGAAAATCAGCGGCCTAACCATCGTGCCCGGCACCCTGGTCAGCGCCAAAAGCGCCGGCTTCGGCCTCGACAATCCGCAGTTTCTCGTGGTGGAGGAGCTCGGCGACACGGCCATCACCCGCAGTCTGAGCCGCTCGCCGCTGCTGCCCGGCGCCGTGGCCCTGCTCAAGGACGGCGACAGTGCCTGGCAGCGCACGGTGCTGCTCTGGTCAGACGACAAAAGCTGGGCCGAAAGCGGCGACGTCGGCGCGGCCACGGTGAAATTCGACGCGGGCGACCGGCGCGGGCCCCTGCCCCTGGGCTGGCTGCTGAGCCGGGCCCACCCCCGGGAGCCGGGCCGCCAGCAGCACATCGTCATTCTCGGCGACAGCGACTGGGCCAGCGCCGCCTATCTGCCCCTGGGCGGCAATGGCGAGCTGCTCAACAATCTCATTGCCGAGCTGCGGCCGGCGGCGGTCAATAAAATCATCGTCAGCGAACGGCCCGACCAGTTCATCACCCTGGGCGATGAACCCCTGCTGGCCCTGGCCCTGGTGCTGTTCGGCCTCGGCCTGGCGCCGCTGGTTCTGGCCCTGGGCCTGTGGTGGCGCGACCGACCGTGGCGGGAGGCCCGGTGAAGCGGCCCGCCAACCGCTGGGCCCGGCTGGCCCTGCTGCTGCTGCTGCTGACCCTGATTAATGGGCTGTGGATTTTCTGGCCGGCCCCGACGGCGCTGGTGCAGCTGCCGCCGCTGGTACAGACGCTGACCCTGGACAATGGCGAAAGCCTGCATTTCCAGCGCGTCGACGGCCGCTGGCAGCTGGACGGGGCGCCGGTGGACGCCGAGCGCATCGCCACCCTGTTTGAGCGCCTGCGCAGCTACTGCGACGGCCGCTATCCGCTGGCGGCCATTACGGAAAATCCCGAGGCCAGCCTGCCGAAGCTGGCCTTCAGCATCGACGAGCGCCGCTTTGAGGTGCGCGCCTACAATCCGGTTAGCCAGCGCTATCTCATCAGCGACGGCCAGCACGCCTTCCTCTGCCGGCCGGAGCTCTACAGCGTGCTGAGCACAAAGCGGGAAGATTGGCTACCTTTGCCTGTGGAAAAGAATCAGCTGTCGCCGCTACAGCGGGAGAAATTGCCCTAACCCCTGAACCGCCTCCGGGCGGTTTTTTTATGCCGGTTGCTGGGAAGGGGAGCGCTTCGGAGCCACGCAGTGGCGAGGAAGCGCAGCAAGCGGCAACGCCGCGCAGCAACCGCTTCGGCCTCCTAAACATCGAACCGAAGGGCTTCGTTATTTAGCGAAGAGGGAAATGCAGCAAGCCAACGAGGCCTCGTCGAGTAGCTGCCTAGCAACGGCCACCGCTTCGACCGGCTCGGCCGGTTAGACCGAAGCGCTTCGGTTGGGAAGCGGCCCCGGGGGAGCGCTTCGATTCTGGAATGGCTAGAGCGGGCCCTGGCCCAGTTGCTGAAAATGGGGGCGTTAGCGAAGCGCTTCCAACGAAGCGCTTCGGAGCCACGTAGTGGCGAAGAAGTGCAGCAAGCGGCACCGCCGCGAAGCAACCGCTTCGAAGCCACGCAGTGGCGAAGAAGTGCGGCAAGCGGCACCGCCGCGCAGCAACCGCTTCTTTATTTAGGCGTGGCTGCGGCAGCAGAGCCGGTCGAGGCTCCAGGCGCCGCCGCCGGCGCTGGCGAAATAGAGGAAGACCAGACTAAACAGCAGGGCCGCTTCGCCGCCCTTGGCCAGCGGGTAGAGGGAGAAATGGGCCATAAAGTAGGCCACGGCCATCTGTCCGGAGAGCAGGAAGGCCACCGGCCGGGTGAACAGGCCGACGAAGAGCAGGGCGCCGCCGACCAGTTCCAGCGCCGCCGCCACGCCCATCAGCGAGGCCCAGTTGAAGGGGGCGTTGCCCATGCTGACGGGGAAGCCGAAGACCTTGGCGGTGCCGTGGAGGAAGAAGGCATAGGCCGCCACCAGGCGCAGCAGCGACAGAATTTGGGCCTGGTAGGGGGCGAGAAAACGTTTCAGGGGACAGTTCATGATTAATAATCCTGGTTAAAAAACAGGCGGCGATTGTAGCGCCAAATGGACAGACCATTGCTTAGCCGGGCTTAAACGGAACGTTAGTCGGCCCGGTCGAGCAGATATTGATAGACCGCCTTTTTGTTGGCGCCGAGATGCTGGGCGAGCAGGGCGCTGATGGTTTTCGCCCCCAGCCCCTCGGCCCGCAACGCCCGGGCCAGCTCCTCCCAGGGTTCGGCCACCGTTACGGCGCCGGCCAGCACCAGCACAAATTCGCCCCGGCTGCGGTTCGGGTCGGCCTGCAACCAGGGCAGCGCTTCGCCCAGGGGCAGGCGCACGATTTCCTCAAACTGTTTGGTCAGCTCGCGGCCGATGACCAGTAGCCGTTCCGGACCGAGGACGGCGGCCAGGGCGGTCAGACTGGCGGCGATGCGGTGGGGGGTTTCAAAGAAAACGCTGGTGCGGGTTTCGCGGCGATAGTCAGCGAGGAAGCGCTCCCGTTCACCGGCCTTACTCGGAATGAAGCCCGCAAACACAAAGCTATCGGCCGGCAGGCCGGCGACGCTGAGGGCGGCCATGACGCTGCTCGGCCCCACCACCGGCACCACCCGGAGGCCCCGTTCCAGGGCCCGGGCGGTCAGGCTGTGGCCCGGGTCGGAGATGAGCGGCGTGCCGGCATCGGAAATCAGCGCCACACTTTCGCCGGCCTCCAGCCGCCGCAGCAGCGCTTCGCCGTTGGCGCGCTCGTTGTGCTGGTGCAGGGCCAGCAGCGGCTGGCGAATGGCATAGTGGCCGAGCAGATGTTGGCTGTGGCGCGTGTCCTCGCAGGCGATGAGGTCCACCCGGCGCAGCACCTCCAGGGCCCGGGGCGAAATGTCATTGAGATTGCCGATGGGCGTGGCCACCACATAGAGCGTTCCGGCCATAAAAACCTCCGAAAAAGCCCCGATTTTAATGGCAGAATAGGCCCCCGGAACGAGTTCAACCGGGTTTTTTAGTGTAAGGAAAAAGGATGAAGCGTTTTTTAGAGCGAGGAAAAAATGATTAGCTTAAGTACGGAACAAATCAATCAACTGGCGCCCGACAGCGCCTCCATCAGTGCCGCCCGGGGCCTGGCCGGCAAATGGCAGCTGCTCGGCGGCAACGACGCCGCCCTCTGGGGTCTGTGCAAAGGCAGTGGCAAAAATCCCTATCAAACCGTTATCGCCGCCGGCGATTTGGTGAGCAAATGCAGCTGTCCCAGCCGCAAATTCCCCTGTAAACACGCCCTTTCCCTGCTCCAGGTGGCCAGCGCCAACCCGGAAAAAATCATGGCTGCGGAAAGCCCCGACTGGGTGCAGGCCTGGCTGGATAAACGCAGCAGCGCCCAGGAGGCCAAGGCCGCCCGGGCCGAAGCCAAGGCCAGCAAGGCCGCCGACCCGAAACAGCAGCAGAAAACCGCCGCCGCCCGGGCCAAGAAGGTCAGTGCCGGCCTCGCCGATTTGCAGCTGTGGCTGCAGGATTTGCTGCGCAACGGCATCATTCACACCGACAACCAGCGCGGCGAAGCCTTCCCGGCCATGGCCAAACGGCTGGTCGATGCCCAGCTGGCGCCGCTGGCCCAGGAGCTGCAACGGCTGGCCCTGCTGCCGGCCGGCCAACAGGAGGAATTGCTCTACGGCCTGAGCAAGCTCCATCTGCTCGCGCGCAGCTATGCCAACCAGGAACAGCTGAGCCCGGCCTGGCAGGCGGAAATCAAAACCCGCCTCGGCTTCCCGCAGGCCAAGGAGGAGATATTGGCCGGGGCTGCCGTCGCCGACCGCTGGCGGGTGGTGGGCCGGCTGGAACTGGAACAGCAGCGCGGCACCTCCCTTCATTACTATCTCTTCGGCCTGGAAACGAAGCGCTTCGCCCTGCTGCTGGATTTCACCATGAACAACGTCCCGCCGGCGCTGCCGCCGCTGGCCGTGGGCACCCACTATGACGCCGAACTGTGTTTCTATGCCGGCATCAACCCGCTGCGCGCCCTGCCGAAAACCCTGAACTTCAACGAGGAAGCGCTTCCCCTGGCCGCCCCGGCCGAGCCGCTGCAAGAAACCTGGGCCGGGGCCCAGCAGGCCATCGCCGCCAATCCCTTTCTGAACCATTGGCCCCTGTGGCTGCGCGGCGTGCACTATGTGCAGCGCGGCGAGGCCGGCGGCCTCAGCGACGGCCAGCAGGTCCTGCCCCTGGCCCTGAATCCAAACGAAAAAATCCAGCTGCTGGCCAGCAGCGGCGGCCGGGCCGGCACGGCCTTTGTGCTGCACAACTTCAACGACGGCCGCAATCGGCTGCTGTCCTTCCTGCCGGAGGCCGCCCATGCTTAATCCCCAACTATTCAATGCTGCCCTGATGGGCCTCGACGCCGGTCCCCTGCCGCCGCCCCCGCCCCCGCTGGCCGAAGCCGTGGCCCGGCTGCCCCCGGCCGAAGCGCTGCCCCGGGCCTATGACCTGCTGGCCCTGGCCTACGGCTCCGACCGCAGCGGCGCCCGGCTGGAAACCCATCAGGATGATTGGCAGCCGATACCACCGGCCCCGGCCCCGGACGGCCGGGTGCTGCCGGCCCCGGCCCGACGGGTGCTGACCGCCTGGCTCGAACAGGACGAGCGCGACTATCTCGATTACGCCCTGGCGACCCTGAAACGGAGTGGCCATTGTCTGGACGAAGCCAGCCTGCAACGGCTGCTCCTGCGCGGCGAAGTGAAACGGCTCAAGGGTCGGCTCGACCTGCTGGACGACCGGGGCCGCTGGCTGCTGACCCAGCTTGGCGCCGAACTGCCGAACGACCTGCGCACCGAGCTGGGCAGCGCCCCCACCACGCCGGCCCCGGACGCCGACCCGCTGCTGGAGCTGGATTTCAGCGGTCGCCGCGCCCATCTCAGCAGCCTGCGCCGGGAAAATCCCGAGGCGGCCCGGCTCCGGGTGGAGGAGATTTGGAAGGGGGCCCCGGCCAATCACCGGCTGGCCTATCTGGAGCTGCTGCGGAACAACCTTAGTCCGGCCGACGCTCCCTTCATCGAAGCCTGCCTGAAGGACCGTTCCAGCAACGTGCGCGAGACGGCCGGCCTTCTGCTGGCCCGGCTGCCGGACAGCGCCAGCACCCGGGCGCTGGAGGGCTGGCTTCGGCAGACGCTCAGCCATGACAAGGCCGGTTGGCACATGACGCCGCTGGCCTTCAGCAAGGAGATGAAGGCGCTGGGACTGGAGGAAATCAGCAGCGATAAAAATGAGAGCGACGATAACTTCCTGCGCCGCCAGCTGATTCACCGCGTCCACCGGCTGGAATTCTGGCTGGAAATGACCCACAGCGCGGACGTGGCCGAACTGGCCGAAACTCTGATTCGCACGCCGCTGGCCCAGCGCTATTTTGAACACGGCTGGCTGACGAGCAGCCAGAGCTACCACGGCTGGCTCAGCGAACTGGGCACGGCCTTTCTGGTGGAATATCTCAGCCGGCAGCCGACGATGGGCCACTACAAGGACAATAACCTGTGGCTCCTGAAGCAGCTCAACAGCGCCCAGCGTGAACGGGTGCTGGCCGCCCAGGCCGAACACAATCCCCACCTGAAGCTGTTCTTCCAGCGGCCCGAGGAGTTTTTCCTCGGCCACTCGGCGGCGGCCCGGCGCTGGGAAAATATGGACTTTAGCCTGCTGACGGATTTCAATGACGACACCGGCGAGCCCTGGGGTGAACGCTATTCGCTGCTGGTTCTCTATACCGTTCGCCACTGCGACAGTTATTTCTATTACCAGCACAGCCAGCAGCGTTATGCGGCCCTACGGCTGAGCGCCAGCCCGACCCTGCGCGCCCTGGCGGTGGCCTTCCGGGAACAGCCGCCGGCGCCCCAGCCCGCCGACGACCTGGCCGAGGTCGGCGGGGGTAACAGCGCCCAGGTGCGCCAAATGATGCAGGAGCGCCAGCTGCTCGACAGCTTCGGCCGGGTGCTGGCCTTCTACGAATCGCGCCTGCAATTCGATGACGCCCTGGCCGCGAAGGCCTAGCCGCCCCCATGAATGCCTCCCGCCCCCGGGCCGTCGGCACCGAAGCGCTTCCCCCGGTGGCCGGGTGCCGAGCAGAGCCCCCACCCCTGCCGGAGCCGCTGCGCGTCGCCTGGCAGCGCTGGCAGGCGGTCCGGGGCTGGTCGGCCATTGGCCTGCTCGGCGCCCGGCTGCTGCGTAGTAACCGCTACCGGCTGACCGCCGCCGACTGGCAGACGCTCCATTTCCGCCCCGGCGAAGCGCTTCACCGGCGGCCCGGCCTTTTTCTGCCGCTGCTAGCGGCGCCGGAGCGCGAGCGGCGGGGGGAACGGGCCCGGTCGACGGCGGCGCTGGCGTTGGCCGGCCTCGCGGGTTTGACCCGGCCGCAACGTTTCGCCGAGCTCCGGGCTTTGCACCGGCTCGATGGCGACCGCTGGCGCCGGGCCCTGCACGCCCTCTGGCAACGGCAGCGGTCGGCCGGCCAGCCGCGCCAGATTGGGCTCATTGCCAGTGCCCGCTTTTTCAGCCGGGCCGACCGGCGCTGGCTGCGGCGGCTCGGGCCCCGGCTCGACCGGGCCGAACGGGCGACGCTGAAACGCTGCCTGGGGGCCGAAGTGGGTCTGCTTGACCCGGCCCGCCAGCAACGCTGGCTACGCGCTGCCCTCCACTACGACCCGCCCCGCCGCTGGGCCGGGCTGGCCCGGTGGCTCGGCCGGCGGGCCGAGGTGGGCTTCCGTGTGGCGGCCCTGCCACCGGAAGCGCTTCGCTCGGAACCGGGCCTGGGCCGACCCAACGCCATCGGCATTCTGGCCGCCCGGGTCAGGGACCCGGCCACCTGGCTGGCCCTCTGCCACTGCCCGGACATTCCTAGTCTGATTCAGCTCTGGCAGCGCGACCCGGGCCTGCGCGACCAAATTTTCCCCAGCCCCGCCCGTTTCTACCGCTGGCTCGGCCAGCTGCCGCCGAGCCTGCACGTGCCCTATTTCGCCACAGCCCCGGATTTCTTCACCAACCGCGACCTGCTCCGGGTTTTCGGCACGCTGCCGCCGGCCAGCCAGGACGCCCTGGTGCGGCACTGGACGGCCCGGGTGCCGGGGCTGCTGACCCTGTTAAACGAGCCGGAGCGGGTGCTGGGCGCCGGGGCGCCGTTCACCCGGGCCCAGCTGGAAGCCCTGCCCGCCGCCGGCCGCCGGGCCCGCGACGATTTGCCGGCCATGCTGACGCCGGAAATGGTCTGGGGGCCCTACTACGCCCTGCTGATGGTGCACCGCTGGCTGCGGCTGGGGGCGGCCCCCGGGGCGGCGGTGGAACTGGCGGCCCGGCTGCACCGGGGCCCGATTTTTCGCCAGTGGCGGCGGCGGCTGGCCGATTGGCCGGCGCTGGCCCCGCTGTGGGCCGAATATGACGCACTGCAAGTGCTTGACGATTTTTTTAACCAAGGAAAAAACCATGTCTGACATTCTGAGACAACACGCCGAACAGCAATTTGCTGAGGAACTGGCCCAGCTGAAAAAACAGGAAAAACACCCCATCCCCGAGAATTGGCAGCTGTCGCCCCAGTCGGTGGTGAGCTATCTCATGGGCGATAAGCTGGCCAATAAATTCCAAATTAAACCCAAGTACATCGGCAATCGCCGGCTGATGGAAATCGCCGTCGCCACCCTGGCCACCGACCGGGCCCTGCTGCTCTACGGTCTGCCCGGCACGGCGAAGAGCTGGGTCAGCGAGCACATCAGCGCCGCCGTCGCCGGCGATAGCACGCTGGTGGTCCAGGGCACCGCCGGCACCGGCGAGGAGGCCGTGCGCTACGGCTGGAACTATGCCGAGCTGCTCGCCAAGGGCCCCAGCGAAAGCGCGCTGGTGGAAACGCCGGTGATGCGGGCCATGAAGGACGGCAAGATTGCCCGGGTGGAGGAGTTGACCCGCATCGGCTCCGATGTGCAGGACACGCTGATTACCATTCTTTCGGAAAAAACCTTGCCCATTCCCGAGCTGAATAAGGAGGTGCAGGCCATTCGCGGTTTCAACCTCATCGCCACCGCCAACAACCGCGACAAGGGCGTCAATGACCTGTCCAGCGCGCTGAAACGGCGCTTTAACACGGTGATACTGCCGCTGCCGGCGTCCCTGGACGAGGAGGTGGAGATTGTGCGCAGCCGGGTGGAACAGTACGAGGAAACCATGAAACTGCCGGCGGAAAAGCCGGCCCTGGCGGAAATTCGCCGCATCGTTACCATCTTCCGCGAACTGCGCGCCGGCCTGACCAGCGACCGCAAAACCAAGCTGAAAAGCCCCAGCGGCACCCTGAGCACCGCCGAGGCCATTTCCGTGGTGAATAACGGGCTGGCGCTGAGTGCCTACTTCGGCGACGGTGCCCTTGGGGCCGATGACCTCATGGCCGGTCTGCTCGGTGCCGTGGTCAAGGACCCGGTACAGGACGCCATCGTCTGGAAGGAGTATCTGGAAACGGTGGTCAAGGGCCGCGACGACTGGAAGGACCTCTACCGCGCCGCCCGGGACATGCTCTAAATCCCAAACCCCGCCCCCGGGCGGGTTTTTTTATGGGGGAAGCGCTTCGGTCGGTTTTATCCCGTATTAATCGAGTGAATCCCTTCCCATTAAGGAAAAACCATGAAAAAAGCTTCGTTTGATAGTCTCTGCTCCTGGGCCGATGCCGCTGGCTTGCCCGCCGAGCGCTTCCCCCGCGACCCGGAGGCCCTGGAAAAGCTGGCCGTCTTGGATTTATCCGGCCTGGTCCTGGCGTCGCTGCCGCCGGAACTGGCCGCGCTCAAGAAACTGCGCACGCTGAACCTCAGCCATAGCGGTTTGGAAAGCCTGCCGGCGGAACTGGGCCAGCTGTCAACCCTGACCGAGCTGGATGTAAGCAATAACCGGCTGACGGAAATCCCCGCCGAAATTGGCCAGTTGCACCGGCTGCAGGTTCTCCGCCTGAACCATAACCGGCTAGGCCGGCTGCCACCAGAGCTGGTCGGCCTGCTGCGCCTGGAGACCCTCGACCTCGGCCACAACGAGCTCGTCGAACTGCCGGCCATTTTTGGCCCCCGGCTGCCCCGGCTGGAAAATATCCTGCTGCCGAACAACCGGCTGACCCGGCTGCCGGCTGGAATTGCCGAGCTGCCCAAGCGGGCCAGACTTACTCTCGACCTACGTGCCAATCCGCTGGAGCAGCTGCCGGAGGGGATTAAAGTGCTTCACCGTATGAGCAACTGGCTGCCAGATATTAAGGTGGACGACAAGGATTTGTTTCGAGAAGACGATGAGAATTTCCAGGCCCTCTACGACTGGGCCGATGAATTTAACATCAGCTGGGACAAGTTCCCCCGCGACCGGGTCGCCCTGCAGCGGCTCAGGGAGCTCAACCTAAAATATATAGCCGACCCGGATGACGATGAAGCCGACAAACAGCGAGTTATCACCTATCTACCGCCGGAAATTAGCGAGCTGCAGAATCTAAAAATCCTTAACCTTTCCCACAACGCTATCGTTTTTCTGCCGGAGAGTCTGGCCAAACTGGAACACTTGACAGAGTTGTACTTGCAAAGCAATCCGCTGCAGGAGCTGCCGCCGGTCATGGGTCAGCTCCCTTGCTTGGAGACCCTTCGTCTGGATTATTGCAAAGCGCTGAAGCAGCTGCCCCCGGAGCTGGTCAATTTACATAAATTGAAATTTTTGAGTTTGGAGAATGTTGGCCTAGAGAAATTACCGCCGGCACTGGGGAATTTACGAAACCTGAAAACGCTAAAATTGGATTGGAACAGACTACGGGAGCTACCGCCAACGCTGGGTCAGCTCGACCAATTGGAGCATCTCTATTTAGGCCATAACGCTCTGACCCAGCTGCCGCCGGAGCTGGGGGGCTTGAAGCAACTGAAATGGTTACATCTGGAAAGCAATGAACTACGGGAGCTGCCATTGGAATTGGGTAATTTACCGGAGCTTGAGTGGCTTACCCTGAGATGCAATGCTCTGACCCAGCTGCCGCCGGAACTGGGGAATTTGCGAGACCTTAGATATCTGGATATCCGATTCTGAGTGGTAACCAGCTGCAGGAAGTACCGCCGGAACTGGGCAATTTGGAGAATCTGGAAACCCTGGATTTGGACATGAACCGGCTACGGGAACTGCCGCCGGCACTCATCACTCTTAAACAGCGGCGGAAGAAGAAACTGGACCTGAGCTGGGACAAACAGGAACCGACGGACTAGAGCCCCATTTTGGCCCCCCGAAATAGGGAGCAATGGCTAAAAATCTTTTTTCATGTGGGAAAACGTCATGGGAAAAAACTCTCTTTTGCTCCCGGGCCGCCGTCCCGCTGCCCGCCGAGTGCTTCCTTAAAATTCCAGTCTAATTTGAAAGAGAGGAGCGCTTCGGTTGGCTAAATCGCTATCGGCAGGATGAGCGTTTCACCGGTTCCCGCCCCCTTCCCATCCTCTAAACCTCGGCCGCGAAACCGAAGCGCTTCGGTCTGAAAGTCCAGACAGAAGCGCTTCAGCCTGCTAATCCCACTAAATGAGTCGGGACAATCGAACGGCCAAACCCGGGCCGAGGGGAGCGCTTCGTTTCCCAAAGGGCCAAAACGCCGAAGCGCTTCGCTTTGCTAGGGCTGGGAAAGGGGAGCGTTTCCCACCGCCAATTCAAACGAGTGAGAACCGAGCGAAGCGCTTTCTTTAGCTACCAAAGGGACGGTTCAAGCCGAAGCGCTTCGTAAAAACGTCCGACGGGGCGCAATCGCGAAAGAAAAGGCCATTTCACCCGAAGCGCTTCGCCCGGCCCAGCCCGCTGAATCGGCCAAGATAATCAAACGGTCGTTTCAAGCCCGGGCCGAGAATATTTCAGAGGGAGCAGGCGGTGAGAGCGAAGCGCTTCCTCTGGCGGGCCCAGATTTAAGGGGAGGGAAGCGCTTCAGCGCAGCGAGCGGCAAGGCAGTGGAACCACCGCTTCCTTCGGAAGAAAAGGCCGGCCGAACCGAAGCGCTTTGGACAGCTAGCCCAGCTGCCTAGACTAGGGGGAAGCGCTTCGCCGTCCGGCGGTGGGTACTAAAAAGGGGAGCGCTTCGGGCTGGGGAGTCGGATTTTGATGAAGCGCTTCCCTCCACAATGTGGGCGAAAACGAAGCGCTTCGGCCTGGAGCTAGGGGGTTGGGGACGATGGGGCCGGGGGAAGCGCTTCGGCCAGGGCCGGCAGCAGGCCGGGGGCGCTGAGCAGTGATTGATGGTCGGCAGGCAGCAGCACCAGCCGGGCCCGGGCGCCGAGGCGTTTTTGCAGGCGCTGGCTGTGGGCCGGGGGAATGAGGCTGTCGGCGGTGCCGTGGATAAGCGTAACCGTGCCGGGGGCGGCGGCCAGATAGTCGGCGCTGGGCAGGGGATAGCGCAGGAGGAAGCTCGGCAGCCAGGGCGCCTTCTCCCGGACCAGCTCGGCCAGGGAGGAGTAGGGGGCAAGGAGAATGACCGTCGGCAGCCGTTCGCGCTGGGCCAGATGGGCGGCTAGGCCACTGCCGATGGAATAGCCCACCGGCACGATGGGTCCGGCGGGAAAATCGGCGCGCACCCGGGCGAACATGGCCTCGCTGTCGGCCAGCAGTTCGGCCTGGCTGCGGATGTGGCCGCTGCTTTTGCCGAAGCCGCGATAGTCGAAGACGTAGACGTCCCAGCCGAGGCCGGTCAGCGGCGCCACCGTCGGCAGCCAGCCGTCAAGGGCACCGGCGTTGCCGTGCAGGAAGAGCAGGGCACCCCGGGGCCGGGGCAGGGCCAGGTGGGCACCGGACAGTTCGGCGCCGGCCACCGGCAGGCGGATTTCCGTCAGGCTGAAGGGGGCGCCGGCCGGGGCGCTGAATGTCAGGTCGGCCGGCAGCGACCGGGGGTAGAACAGTAATTTTTCCTGCAGGGCGCAGCCGAGCAGCAGCAGGGCCGCCGGCAGCAGAAGTAGCAGGAGCAGCAGTCGTTTCCCCATGGCGACGGCCTAGTCCACCAGCGCTTCCAGCGGCCGGCGCAGCGAATAGGCCTGTTTGTGGCCGTAGCCGATGCGCAGCAGGATTTGCGGCCGGGCCCCCAGAACGTCGGCCAGTTCGGCGCGCAGGGCTGGCACCTCACAGGGTTGATTGAGATAGGCGGCGGCGATGCCGGCGGCGGTCAGGCCCAGCAGCAGCCGCTGCAGGCTGCGGCCACAGCTAATCCAGCTGGTGGGGTCGTCCCCGGCGGTGCTGAGCAGCAGCAGATGGGAACAGCGGGCCAGCTGACGGGCGTCGGCCCGGTTCTGGGTGCGGGCGTTGAGCATGCTCCGCACAATCAGCCGGGACAGCCAGCGCGGCAGATTCGGAGCCCCGAGCACGGCGTTGCTGAGACCGTCGCGGGTGGCCAGACTGTGGGCCCGGTTGAAGCGTATCCAGGACAGGAGCTCGGCGCGGAAGGCCGGGTCGCCCATCTGGGCCTCGTTGCCCCGCCGAACGGCATCGGCCAGCCGTTGGAAATCGGCCGTGCCCCGGCCATAGGCGTGAATGGTGGTGTCGGCCGAGGGTTTTAGCAGCGGCGCCAGCAGCGCCGGAGGAATGGGGCGGCCATCGTAGAGGCTGCGGTTGCTCTGGCGCCGAAAGATAGCTTCGGCCAGCGGGTCCGGTTCCACCAGGGCCGAGGGTTCCAGACGCACCGTGATGGCCTCGGGGCTAAGGCTAACCTGGGGCGCCAGCTGCAGGGTGCTGGCCTGAATGCAGAGATTTTCCAGGGCACAGCCCAGACTGATGAAGAGCTCGCGCCGTTCCGGGTCTACCACCGGCAGGGCCCGGCGGAAATCCGGGCGCAGTTGAATGGTCTCGGGGCCAAGGTGAAATAGCCAGGGCTGGCTGTTGTGGCCCGAGGGCGCCGCCATCGCTGCCGTCAGCAGGGCGCGGATACTGGGGTGGTCTAGGTTCATAGGCTGTTCTCCGAAACGTTTTTCTACAGCATAGCACCGGCGGGTCGGGGCGGATTTTCCGCGTACCCAAGAAAAAGCGCTCCGTTCCGTCGGTTCAGAACGAAGCGCTTCCCCCTCGGGCCGGCCAGAATCCTAGAGATTGGCCTTGCGCCATTTTTTCGGGTCCTGCTGGTCGCCGGGCTCCGACCACAGGCCGATGCCCCGGCGCTGGGCCTCCTCGTGGGCCTCACAGTAGATGCTGGGCTTTTTCTTGCGGCTGCAGCTTTTGGCGAAGTCATAGGCCACGGCCTGGCCCTGCTGCACCAGGGTTAGATTGATATTTTTACTGCCCACGTAGAGGGTGCCGAGGGTGCGGTTGTAGTAGTCGGCGCCCTTGCTCTCCAGCTCGAAGCGCTCCCCCCGCAGCAGGGTTTGTAGCGCCTCCCGGGCCCGGCTGCCCCAGGGCAGCTGCTTGCTTTCCGGGGCGTCGATGCCGTCCAGACGAATTTTCACCGTCTGGCCGCCGCACTGGGCGCGCACAGTGTCGCCGTCCAGCACCTGTTCCAGCCGGCAGCTCAGCCGGGCGCCCTTGCTCACCGCCGCCGCCGGCGTAGTTGCAGCCGGGGCCTCCGAACGGCCGCCGAGACCGAAGACCGTCGCACCGATGGCGGCCCCGGCCAAGGCCAGCAGTTTGAACCAGTCGGCCAGGGTTTTATTTTTTTTCTGCAGAATTTTCAGAGCCTGGGTCGTGAGTTTTTCCTGGGCGGCCCGCTGGCTCGGCGTTTTGCCGGTCGTTTTGGCTGGGGATTTTCGCGGGGTTTTGGGCTTATCCTCGGCCACAAAAAAAGGCGCTCGAGCGCGCCCTGACTTAACGGTCCACATCTTCGCGCAGCCCCTTGCCGGCCCGGAAATAGGGAATGGATTTGGCCTCCACCTTCACCGCCTCGCCGGTTTTGGGATTGCGGCCGTTGCGTTTGTCGCGCTGGTGCAAAGAGAAACTTCCGAAACCGCGAATTTCGATGCGGTCGCCCTTCTCTAAACTTTGGCTGATTTTGTCGATGATGAGTTTTACCGCGCTTTCCACCTCCTGAATGCGAAGGTTTTCGTATTTGAGGCTCAGGCGTTCAATCAGTTCAGATTTGGTCATAAGATTCTCCGGTTTAAAAGAAAAGACCGCCACCGAAGTGGCGGTTCCGTGGGTGCAAGTTCTTGTTATTCTTGCAGTTCTTTGAAGATGTCGCCCAGGGAGGTGCCCGATTGGTTTTCCCGACGGGTGTACTCCTTGATGGCCGATTTCTCCTCTGCCACCGCCAGGGCCCGAATGGACAGGCCAATCACCTTGCTGCGGCGGTCGATGTTGATGACTTTGGCTTCAATCTCATCGCCCACCTTCAGTACCTTGCTCAGGTCATCGACGCGCTCAATGGCGGCCTCACTGGCTTTCAGTGAACCATTGATGCCATCGCCCAGATTGATGGTAGCCTGACGCTCATCGACGCTTTCCACCACACCCTTCACGGTGCTACCCCGGCCGTGGGCGGTTACGTAGTTGGAGAAGTGGTCCTGGGTCAGCTGTTTGATGCCCAGGGAGATGCGTTCCCGGGCGGGGTCGATGCCGATGATAACCGCTTCCACTTCCTGGCCGCGTTGGTAGTGGCGCACGGCCTCCTCGTTGGTTTCGTCCCAGGACAGATCGGACTGGTGAATCAGGCCGTCAATGCCCCCCTCCAGGCCGATGAAAATGCCGAAGTCGGTGATGGATTTAATCTGGCCTTTGATTTTTTCGCCCTTGCTGTGGTTCTTGTCGAATTCCTGCCAGGGGTTGGGAATGCACTGTTTCATGCCCAGGGAAATGCGGCGTTTTTCCGGGTCAAAATCCAGCACTTTGACGTCCACTTCCTGGCCGATGGAAACAAATTTGCGTGGATTGACGTTTTTGTTCGTCCAATCCATTTCGGAAACGTGCACCAGACCTTCCACGCCATCTTCGATTTCCACGAAGGCACCGTAGTCGGCAATATTGGTAACCTTACCGCGCCGCTGGCTGTCAATGGGGAAGCGGGAGGCAATGTCGCCCCAGGGGTCGGCGCTCAGCTGCTTCAGGCCTAGGGAAACGCGGCCGCGCTCGCGGTCGAATTTCAGCACCTTCACTTCCACTTCCTGGCCGATGGCCACCACTTCGGAGGGGTATTTCACCCGTTTCCAGGCCATGTCGGTGATGTGCAGCAGGCCATCGACGCCGCCAATGTCCAGGAACGCGCCGTAGTCGGTCAGGTTTTTCACCACGGCCTTGACCACATCGCCCTCCTGCAGGTTTTTCAGCACCTCATCCCGTTCGGCTTTGTGTTCGGTTTCCAGAACGGCTTTGCGGGAAACCACGACGTTGTTGCGTTTTTGGTCTAATTTAATAATTTTGAATTCGGCCTCTTTGCCATCGATGTGGCTGGCATCCTTGGTGGTGCGAATGTCCACCAGCGAGCCGGGCAGGAAGGCTTTGATGCCGTCCACTTCCACGGTGAAACCGCCTTTAACCCGGCCGGAAACCAGACCTTTGATGATTTCGCCGGAGGCGTGTTTTTGTTCCAGTTCGGCCCAGGTGCGTTGGCGTTGGGCGTCTTCATGGGAAACGAGGATATTACCGGAACCGTCTTCAACGGATTTCAGGGCGACTTCCACCGTATCGCCGACGGCAACTTTCAGATTGCCCTGGGCATCGGTGAACTGGCTGACAGGAACAAAACCTTCAGATTTTAAACCGGCGTTTAAAACCACAAAATCTTTGTTAATCGCCACAACTTCAGCGCTAATAATCGCGCCAGATTTCAGTTCGGTTTGTTCAATGCTTTTTTCAAAAAGTTCAGCAAAAGATTCTGACATAAATAAATTTTCTCGTAGGAATTGAGGGTTAAAAAATTAAATTAGACCTAAAACTTGTTGGAAAACCGCGTCAATGCTGAGCGCGCTGGTATCGATAAGCACCGCGTCCGAAGCTGGTTTCAGCGGGGCCACCGTCCGATTTTGGTCGCGTTCATCGCGCTGACGAATTTCGTCTACAAGTTTGTTTATATTAGCGTTTTCGCCCTGAGCTTTCAACTGTTGCCAGCGCCGCTGGGCGCGAATTTCCGCCGTGGCCGTGAGAAAGATTTTCGGCCGGGCCTCGGGAAAGACCACCGTACCCATGTCGCGGCCGTCGGCCACCAGGTTTTGGCCGGGGGCAAAGGCCCGGAATTTGTGCAGCAGGGCCGTACGAATCTCCTCCCGGGCCGCCAGCTGGGAACTCAGTGCCGCCACCGTTTCCGTGCGGATTTCGGCGCCCACGGCCGCCCCATTGACCCGCAGCTCATAGCCCCCCTCGTGCAGGCGAAATTCAATGGCCGCCGTGGCGAGAAAATCCAGCAATGCCGGCAGCGGCAAATCCCCATCACCCGCCCCGAGACGAAGCGCTTCCCGGCCCAGCAGCCGGTAGAAGACGCCGCTGTCCAGATAGGCCCAGCCCAGCTCCCGGGCCAGCCGCTGGCAGAGGGTGCCCTTGCCGACGCCGGCCGGGCCATCGACGCTAATCACCCTACGCATCGACGCTCCGCAGGTCGAGGCCGCCACTGCGGGCCAGGGTGAAGAAGGTGGGGAAGGAGGTGGCCACGTTGGCACAGTTGAGAATTTCGATGGGAGCCGCCGCCCGCAGGCCGGCCACGGCAAAGCTCATGGCCAGCCGGTGGTCGCCGAGGCTATCGACGCGTCCCCCCCGGAAGGCGCTGCCCTCGGGCCGGCCCTCTATATAGATGTCATCGCCCTCTACGCGGCAGCGCACCCCCAGCGCTTCCAGATTGCGGGCCATGCCCTGGAGCCGGTCGCTTTCCTTGACGCGCAGCTCGTGCAGATGACGGCCCACGGTGGTGCCGGCGGCGGCGGCGGCGGCAATGAACAGAATGGGAAATTCGTCGATGGCAATGGGCACGGCGGCGGCCGGAATTTCAATGCCGTGCAGCGCGGACGGCCGGACGATGACATCGGCCACCGGCTCCCCGCCGGCCTCGCGGACATTCTCCAGCTCAATGTGGCCGCCCATCTCGCGCAGCAGGTCGATGATGGCGGCGCGGCTGGGATTGATGCCGACGTTGGGCAGCCGGGTTTCGCCCTCGGCCGCCAGCAGGCCGGCGACGATGAAAAAGGCCGCCGAGGAAATGTCGCCGGGCACGAGCACGTCCCGGCCGCGCAGGCGCTGGCCGCCGCGCAGGCGCAGGGTCAGGCCCTCCTGCTGCAGTTCGACGCCGAAGCCGCGCAGCATCCGTTCGCTGTGGTCGCGGCTCACCGCCGGTTCGGTGATGGTGCTGGTGCCCTCGGCCTGCAGCGCCGCCAGCAGCAGCGCCGATTTGAGCTGGGCACTGGCCACCGGCAGGACGTAATCAAGAGCCCGCAGCGGCCGGCCGTGGATATGCAGCGGCGCCGTGCCCGCCGGCGTGGTGTCAATGGCGGCACCCATCAGGGCCAGCGGTTCGCTGACCCGGCGCATGGGCCGTTTTTGCAGCGATTCATCGCCCACCAGCACGCTGTCAAATTTCTGGCCGGCGAGAATGCCCATCATCAGGCGCATGCTGGTGCCGCTGTTGCCCAAATCCAGTGGCGCCGCCGGGGCTTTAAGGCCATCGATGCCAACACCCTGCACCCGCACTTCGCCGGGGCCGAGCCGCTCAATGGGCACGCCCAGGGCCTGGAAGGCGCGCAGGGTGGCGAGACAGTCTTCGCCCTCGAGGAAGCCCCGGATATGGCTGGGGCCGTCGGCCAGGGCCCCGAACATGATGGCCCGGTGGGAAATGGATTTATCGCCGGCCACGGTCAGCGTGCCGCCGAAGCGCTGCGCCGGGTGGCTCTGCCAGTTAAGCATGGTTACTCCTGTGAATAGTGTTGGTCGCGGGCGGTTTTGGCCCGGCGGAAAAGCGCTTCCAGCTCATCGCCCCGGCCCGTGCGCAGCAGCTGCTGCAGGTCGCCAAGGCGCTGGCGGTAGGTTTCCAGCAGTTGGATAAGGACGTCGCTGTTGTTCAGGGCGATGTCGCGCCACATGGTGGGATGGCTGGAGGCCACCCGGGTGAAATCGCGAAAGCCCCCGGCGGCGTAGGAAAAAATCTGCTCGTGCTGCAGGTCCGAGGCGAGCATGTCCACCAGCACATAGGCGAGCAGATGGGGCAGATGGCTGGTGGCGCCGAGAATTTCATCGTGGCTGTCCACGTCCATATAGCTGAGCAGGGCGCCGGTGCTGTGCCAGAGACGGCTAATCAGACCTAGGGCCCGATGGTCCGTCTCCGGCAGGGTGGTGAGGATAACGCGGTGATTGACGAACAGCCGGCCGTCGGCATGGGCCACGCCGCTCTTTTCCCGGCCGGCGATGGGGTGGGCGGGCACATAGTTCGCCGGCACCCGGCCATAGGCCTGGCGGAAGGCCGCCAGCACCGAGCGCTTCGTACTGCCCACGTCGGAGATGACCACGTCGGCCTTCAGCGGCAGCCGCGCCAGGCGGGCGCAAATATCGAAGAGGGCCGCCACCGGCGTGGCCAGAATGATGAGGTCGGCGTCCCGAAGCGCTTCGTCGTCGGAAAGCGCTTCGTCAATGACCCCCAGGGCCAGGGCTTCGGCCAGGGCCGCCGGCGACTGGTCCCGGGCCACAATGCGCTCGGCCAGGCCGGCCTTCCGCAGGGCCAGGGCCAGTGAACCGCCAATCAGGCCGATGCCGATGAAGGCCACCGTGCCCAGGGACGGCCCGTTCACGAGGCCGCCGGCAGACACTGAAGCCGGCCCTTGTGCACCAGCAGCCGGCCTTTGAACAGCGGCAGAAAATCTTCCATGCTGTCAAAGCCATAGTCCGAATAGTCGAAGCCGTTGGTGGAAAGGAAATGCTCGGCGTCGATGATGGCCAGCCAACCCTGCTCGTCGCCGACGCTGCGAATGCCCCGTTCCAGCAGCTGCAACACCTGCTCCGTCGGCACCCGGCGCAGCCGCCGGCCGTCCTCCTCCAGCTGGACGGCGGGCAGGGCCGCCAGCAGTTCCCGGCCGTCGGCGAAGCCGTAGACCTGGGGTTGGAAGTCGGGATTTTTCTCCGCCAGCCGCGCCAGCAGGTCGGCGCTGGCCACCCAGGGGGTTTGCAGACCGCCGGCGGGGCTGAGCTCGCGCAGACTCTCCTCCAGCAGCCGGCGCAGATGGCCGGGCAGACCAATTTTCTGGCCGCTGGGCTGGCCGGCCGGCTTCAGCTGCCAGTGGCCGTTAGGAAGCGCTTCGACGCCGCCGGTGGCCGCCAGCAGCGCTTCGCCGTCGCGATAGCCGAGCGCTTCGGGGCTGAAGTCCGGCCGCTGGGCCCGGAGCTGGTCGAGGATATTCGCCGTGCTGGGCGGCACCGCCGCCGCCACCGCCGCCTGGACGAAGCGCTTCAGTTCGCCGGTGATGAGCTGGCGGGCACTGCCGCTGCCGTCGCCACTGATGCCCTTGCGCGTCGGCGCCGCCTCGGCCGGCGGAAGCGCTTCGGTCGGGGCCGCTCCGGCGGCCAGGCTCACCCGCATGCGGTCGCTGCTCAGCACCAGGCCGGGAATGCTCTGGAGAAAATCGCCAAGGCTGCGCTGGCCATACTGTTCAAAATGAATGCCGGCGTCCTTCAACAGCAGGCCGAGCTGGCCGGCCAGACTCTGGCCATCGTCGCGGCGGCACTGGCGCACCAGCGCCTGTACCCGTTCCGCCAGCTCCGCCGGTTCCAGGGTCGGGCCCGGCGGCGTTTCCGGCCGTTCCGGCCGCAGGCGACATTCCCAGATGCCCGTATCCGGATTCTGGCGATTGACAATGCGCGGCAGGGCCCAGAGCAATTTATGAAACTCGCTGAAACCGAGGGCCCGGTAGTCGAGCTGGTCCAGCTCCAGCTGCTGGCGCAGAATGGTTTGGCTCACCCAGCCCTCGGTGGGGCTCAGGGCCGCCAGCCGCTGGTAAACCTGGTCGCACAGGGTCGGGGTCAGCGTGGGGGCCGGGGCCGGAGTCGGAGTCCGGGGCAGCGGCACGATGCCCTTGATGGAAACCTGGCCCTCGGGGGGCGTGAGGCCATCGGCCACCGGGGCCAGGCGCTGCAGGGTGGTGTAGCTCTGGGCCCCCAGGGCCAGGCCGTGCAGCTCCGGCAGGGTGCGCAGCAGGGCGCTGAGGGTGGCAAAGCCCAGCTGTTTGGCGTTGATGTGCTGACGATTGAGCAGAGCGCCCAAATCGGCGTTGGAAATCCACGGCGTTTCCGGCGTAAGCACCTCCTCCAGACACTGGAGAATCAGCCGGTGCTGCTCCGGACTAATCCGGGTCCGGGCCGGGGTTGCGGCGGGGGTCGAAGCGCTTCCCTCGCGGCCGGGCGGCGGCGGGGGCGCGGGCCAGTCGCTTTCCTCCCGGGGCAGGTGCTGATTAAGGGCGTAGTACCAGACCTTATTATTGCCGTTGCGGTTGCCGTGGGCGCTGGTGCTGCTGATGGCCTTGGTGGCCCAGAGCATCTTGTGAAATTCGTTGTAGCCCAGGGCCTGATGGTCGATGCCCACGGCGGCCAGCAGCTCCTGGAGCCGGTCGCGGCTGAGCCAGGGGGCGGCCAGTGAACTGTGGGCGGCCAGCTGTTCCAGAATCGTCTGGCGCACCGGCGGCGGCAGCGGCGCCAGTTCCCGTTGCTCGCGCAGCTGCTGGCTGTGTTCCACCAGTTCCAGGGCCAGATACTCGTCATATTTAATTTGAATGTAATCCGGGGCGGCGTTGCGGCCGATGCCAATCACCTTTTTGCCGTCCTCGCGCAGCTCCTCGGAGAGCACGGCGAAATCCGAATCGCTGGAAACCAGCAGATAGACTTCCAAATTGTGGCGGGCCATGGCCCGGGCCGCCTTGTAGGTCAGGCGAATGTCGCTGGCATTCTTGCCGGCCAGCAGCTCCTTGTGGCTGTAGACCTTGAAGCCCAGCTTCTCCACCCGGGCACTGGCCCAGCTCTGGGCGTTGTCGTTGTGGCCGTTCTGGGGCACGGTGGTGCAGACATAGCGACAAATCACCTGGCCCCGTTTGCTCGCCTCCTCCAGAATCTGTTCGGCGGCATAGCTGGAGACGTTATCGCCGTCGATAAAAATGCCCACCCGGGATGGTGTGGGCACTGGGGCCGGTGGCGCTGGGTTATTTTCCTTGGCGGTCATAAAAAATCCTCAAATTAAATTCAAGTGGGGGAGACCTCGGCCAGCCAGAAATTAAAGAGAAATTGCTCCATCCAGGCCCGGAGCGCCGGGCTCAGCTGGTCGCGGTAGGCGAGCTGGGCACTGCGGGTTTGGGCCCCGGGATTTTGCAATTCCTGGGCGTGGCGCTGGTGCCAGCCGTCCACCATGGCCGGGGTGGCCTCGGGGTGAAATTGAAAGCCGTAGGCCCGGCCCAGCTGAAAGGCCTGGTTGGGATATAAATCACTGGCGGCCAGCTTGACGGCCTCCTCCGGTAGGGTAAAGCCTTCGTTGTGCCATTGGAAGAAGCGCTCCGGCATCTCGGCAAAAATCCCGAGAAAGCCGGCGATGGTGGGATAGATGGGGTAGTAGCCGATTTCCACGAAGTATTCCGGGTGGCGGGTTACGTGGCCGCCGAAGGCCTTGGCCAGCAGCTGGGCGCCGAGGCAGATGCCCAGATAGGGTCTGTCCCGGGCGACCATGGCCCTAATCAGCTGGATTTCCGCCTGCAGTGCGGGCAGCTGGTCATTGACGCTCATATTGCCGCCAAAGACGACGAGGGCGGCCAAATCTTCGGGCCGATGGATGGGGTCGCCGGCCAGCGGACAGCGGATGTCCAGGGCATAGCCCCGGGCCTGCAGCAATTCGCCGATGGTGCCGGTCTGGCCCGCCGGATTATGAAGAATAACGCCGATGGTTTGAGTCATTAATAGAAACGGTAGGACTGGGAAAGGGCCATTATGAAGCGCTTCCCGGGCCGGGGTTTAGGCTTTTTTGGCATGGGGCCATAACTGGGGAAGCGCTTCCTCCGGGCGTAAAAAAGCCGGGAACAAAGCCCGGCTCATAGAGCATGGCGGCGCGGCCGCTGGTTACTGCTCGGCCGGCCACGCCAGCCGGCAGGGGGAAGCGCTTCCCTTTTTGCCAGCTTCTGGAAACGAAGCGCTTCCTTCTGCCGGTGCTTGTCTTCAAC
>CAUSKK010000012.1:0-72826 GCA_963532425.1 uncultured Cardiobacteriaceae bacterium | reverse complement strand
CCGGCTCCAACACCATCGGTTAGCCCAAGCCCAACGGTTCCGCCGGCTCCAACACCGTCGGTTAGCCCGAGCCCAACGGTTCCGCCAGCTCCAACGCCATCGGCTAGCCCAAGCCCAACGGTTCCGCCAGCTCCAACACCATCAGTTAGCCCGAGCCCAACGGTTCAACCGAGCCCAACGACTCAGCCTACTCCGACCCCAACTCCGGATACTACGCTGGCTGGTCCTGGCGTCTTCCAGAGCCGCAACATCCTGAACCAAAATGATGACTACATGGCGGTACAGGACGTTAACTCCGGTCAATTTGCCGGCTTCGTACCCAGCTACAATCAGGTTGAACTGAAGCAAGGTTTCCAAATGCCTACCTCTGATTTCACACTGGCCAGCGATGTAACCATTCCAACCACCGGCAACCTGAATACCCAGGATGTGGGTAAAGTGGCCATTGATACCAAGACTCCGTTGGGCGTCGTGGAAGGTAATATGAATGTCACCACTCGGGTTGACCAAAGAACTCGGAATGGTGGTGAAATCTATGCGAAGAACGTCCACATTACCGGTACTGTGGCAGTTCCAACCAACACCTCTCTGCCAATTCCGGTGCCTGGCTATGACGTCCCATTCCAAGGCGCCTATACGCTGGGTGATACCACCGATGCCCACAACATGCCAACCCAAGGCACGGCCAAATATAAGGGTAAATCCACCTACAGCCAGTATGGCCAACGGGATATTGAGGAAGGTGAAGCTTCGGCCGATGTTGATTTCGGTACGAAGAAACTGGATCTGAACATCAAATCCGCCAACTTCAACAGTGGTACGAACTACCACGGCCTGAGCTTCAGTGGTAACAGCTTCCAGACTCCTGAGTTCAACCGGGGCAACGCTGCCGCCGGTCCTAACACCGGTTACCAGGCCCGTGGTTACTTCTACGGTGAGAACGCAGAAAACCTGGGGGGTAGCTACTACAACAACCAGGGTCTGGGTACCTACATGACCGACAAACAGCCGCCACAAGCCACTCCTAACAACCCCTAAGGTTGATGGATAAGGTTTTGACGCCAACCGGAAGCGCTCCCCTCGGGGGGCGCTTTTGCTTTTCTCGGGAGGGAAAAAATGAAAAAAATTGTTCTACTGCTACTAGCACTGCTGCTAGGGGGAAGCGCTTGGTTCTTTTGGCCCAGCAACGACCGCTACCAGCCCTGGCGTGAGAATTGGACGGGCCGCAGCGAGCCGGGCCAAATCCAGCTGGGCCGGCGGGATTATTTTTGGACGGCCCATGTGTTGGGTAATGGCCGACCTGAGCCTAGTTCAAACGACCGTGCCCTGAGTGCCGAGCTGCTGCGGCTGACCAACCAGCTGCGCCAGTCCCAGGGGCTAGCACCGGGGGCCGATGATGAACGGCACTATTTTGAGGGCCTGGCCCAGGCCTACGCCGAAATCATCGACAAAAATCGCCGTGCCCACCTGCCCTTTGACCCCGGCCCCTGGCTCCGGGAGCAGAAAATCAGTCTGCAGACGGCCACGGGTCCCGGTCTAACGCCGGCGGCGGCTCTGGCCCGGTGGCAGGAGGACCCCAGCGCCCGGGCGGCCCTGCTGGAGGCGAAGCCGGTCAACATGGGTGCCAGTTTCTATCGCAATCCGGACGATGGCGAAATCACCTGGGTGCTGCTGCTGAACCGTAATGCCGAACTGGATAAGCGCTATGGCTATCATCCCTTTGAACCGGACTACCGTTGGAGCGACGAGCGGCTGCGCGAAACCCTACAGCGGCTGGCCAACACGCTCTACCGCTTCACCCCCGACGGGCAAATTCAGGTGCTGCTGGAACTGTGGCAGGGCAGCGGCCCCTATCCCGACAACGCACGCACCCTCCATCTGCTCCGGCCGGAAGCGCTCGGCTGGCGCTATCAAACGCTGGGCTGGGCCCGGGGTGCCGGCCGCCTGTCCAACTATTTTAATCTGGGTCTGGGCTTCAATCCGGCCGCCACCGCCTATTTTCGCGCCCACTACCGGGGCCAGGCCCGGGGCCATCTGGACCGCAACGATGAGCTGAGCGCCGATATTGACGCCCGGGTAGATTTTTTCGGCAGCCAGCGGCGTTTAACCCTAAGCCTGAGCAATGGCCGTTTGGCCCTGGATAATCGCGCCGACCCGCGCCTGCCGCCCCGCCAGCTGCAGCTGGCTTGGAACGAGCAGAGCCGGCGCTTTGAGGATAGCAACGGCAACAGCGCCGCCTTCTTTGGGCCCGGCGCCGAGGAGCTCGGCGGTCAGCTGCGCCTGCTGCTCGGCACCACGCCGGAAACGCCGCCCCGAGAATTCTACTTCCAGGGCGCCTGGGGGGCAGTGCGGACTGAAAAATGAAGCGCTTCGTCTCTGAAGCGCTTCCCCCCCAAGCAGGCCAAAAAAAAACCGACCCTGAGGCCGGTTGGAAATTATGTTGTGCTTTTGAACACAGGAGTCATTTATAAAAGTGCCCAGAGTCGGAATCGAACCGACATGGTATTGCTACCGAGGGATTTTAAGTCCCTTGCGTCTACCAGTTTCGCCATCTGGGCTTTACCCAGCTGTCGTCCTAAAGGAGTCGCCATCTGGGCTCATTCTTCGCCCATCTGTCGCTCTACGAGTCGCCATCTGGGCTCATTCTTCGCCCATCTGCCGCTCTACGGGTCGCCATCTGGGCTCATTCTTCGCCCATCTGCCGCTCTACGAGTCGCCATCTGGGCTCATTCTTCGCCCATCTGTCGCGCTCTACGAGTCGACACCGGGCCGGAAAGTCCCGGCATTATTAGGGAGCGCTTCTATAATGTCAATTTTTTTTGGCCCCGGGAGGGCGTTTATGTCTTTATTTGCTGAAATTCAACCGCTTAGCGGCATGGAAGTGCTGGAGGAACACCAGTTTCCACTCTTTGAATTGACCGGCCTCTACCAAAAATTCCGCGTCAGCCGCGCCGGCGAAATCATCTCCGGCGAGTGCATCACCGTGAACCTGCACGAGGCCCAAAATAAAAGCGACGAGGAGATTTTGAATCTCATCGTCGCCTCCGGCTATGTGGCGGAAGACATGGACATCAGCTTTCGCATCGATGCCGGCCGCCGCTACTTCTACGCCTATTTCAACCTAGTCAGCCAGCAGTGAACGCAGCATCCAGGCATTTTTCTCGTGGGTTTGCATGCGGATGGTGAGCAGGTCGGCGGTGGCCTGGTCGTTGGCCGCATCGACCACATCGAAGATTTCCCGGCAGGTGCTGCTAACCAGTTCCTGACCTTCCACCAGCTCCCGAATCATGGTATTGGCATCGTGGCTGCCAACCCCCTCTTTAATTTTGGTCAGCTGGGCAAATTCCTTGTAGGAGCCCGGCGCCAGCACGTCCAGGGCGCGGATACGCTCGGCAATCTCATCGACGGCAGCGGCCAGCTCGTTGTACTGCTCCTCGAACATCAGGTGCAGGCTGCGGAACATGGGCCCGCGCACGTTCCAGTGATAATTATGGGTTTTCAGATAGAGGGTGTAGGTGTCAGCCAGCACTTTTTTCAGACCCTCGGCAATGGCGAGCCGGTGTTCGTTGCTGATGCCAATTTTGATGTTACTCATGGTTTTATCCTCGTTGTTTGAAAAAGTAGATTGATTATAGACTATTGTTCGGTTTTTTCTATTACGAAAAAGTCATCAATGCTTTTCACCCGACTGTCCTTAACCACAAAGCCATAGAGCCGCTCCACATAGACCGGATAGGAGCCCGGCCGCCGGTTGAAGAACTGGTTGTCGCTGAGATAGCTGAAGGTGGTGAAAAAGAGAATGGGCAGACTCACCATGATGGTGAGCTGGCGCTTGCCGTCGGTGAAATCCAGCATCTGCCAGTAGTAGAACCAGAAGGCGAGCAGATGCACCAGGCCGTTAAAGTCCCAGTCGGTTTGGAAGGCAATCCAGGTGTTGGCCGCCAGCCCCAGCTGCAGCAGCAGGCAGTAGACGCTGAAGGAACCAATCAGCGGAAAAATGGGAATGGCACTGCGGGTGATGACGCCGTAGCTCAGGGCCTGGGTCAGGATAATGACAGTAATGGTGAGCAGCACATAGAAGAGCAGCTGGAAATTAAAGATATAGCTCTGGTCATAGTCCAGATAGTTATCCAGCATGATGGTGCTGACGCACATAAACAGCAGAAACAGCGCCAGCAGACGTTGCGACTTGGATTCCATTAGTTGATTTCCTTAAGTAGATGGGCAAAAACCTGGCTGGCCAGGTCGGTTTGAATGCCGAAGATGATGGCCTCGATGATGAACCCCTTGTTCTTCTCACCCACCTGGGAGGCGCTGAAGTAGGCGTCGCCGATGCCCTCGTATTTCTTCGTCGGCTGGATGCAGTAGGTGGCCTTGAAGGTTTTGGCGGCGATGGTAACGAAGTCCGACTGGCAGCGGAAATGGCCATAGTCCTTGGTGCTGCGCGGCGCCGGGTCGATGTTATTGAACCGTGAATAGAGCGTGTAGAAGCGGATAGGGTTGATGTTCTCCTGGGCGTAGACGTTGGTATAGCCGTAGACGAAATTGCCCAGATACATATCGTTGCTGAGGAAAATGCTGCGCTCGTTCTGGCAGACCAGATTTTCCCGCACGAGCAAATCCTCCGGCTTCGGTTCGGCCGAGGCGTCCCAGCAGCGCACGTCGTTGCTGATTTCCGTCGGCACCTGGAAGCTGCCCATGCTGGTTTTCTTGAAGGCTTCGCTGAAGAATTTGGCGAAATAGCGGCGGTTGTCATCGCTGAGCTGCCTGGCGATGGCGGCGTTGATGTCCTGCTTCTGGCGGTTTTCCGCCTGCAGTTTCTGCAGCGCTTCCACCGGGACGATGAAACCGAGGCCGTTGCCCTGGGTGGCCACGTTGATGCCCACCACTTCGCCCTTGGCGTTCAGGGTTGGGCCGCCGCTCATGCCCGGGTTGAGGGCGCCGGAGAAGATGAGGCGCGGCGTTGATGCGTTCTGCTGGTAGCCGTTGTTGCTGCCCTCGACGATGATAAAGCCCAGGTCGTGGGGATTGCCGAGGGAGAAGAGCGCTTCGCCCTGCTCCTGGCCGGCGGCAAATTTCAGGCCGCTGCCGAGGGGCCGGGGCGCCTTGAGAATGGCCAGGTCGTTGATGACATCGACGGCGAACAGTTCCACTTCGCCCTGCCTATTGTCCGGGTCGAGGTAGTCCAGTTTGAAATTGGGACGGGTGGCGGCCAGGGCGATGACGTGGTAGTTGGTGGCGATGAAACTGCCGTCGCCGATGAGAAAGCCGGAGCCGATGCTCTGCTTCTGGCCGGTGGCGGTATTGATGGCGCGCACCTGGTAGATGCTCTTTTTATAGTGCTGGAACAGGGCGCTGCGGTTGCCTTCGCCGTTGCTTGCGTCCCCGGCGTTGGCATCGTTGCCGGCGGCGGCCGGGGGAAGCGCTTCGGGGCCGGCGGCGTCCGCACCGGGGGCCGGATTGCCATTGGGCGGTGGCAGAGCGACCGGGGTTGGCGCCGTGGCCGGGTTGGGATTGGGCGCCGTCAGCGGATTATTCTGGGCGGCGACCGTAGCGCTTAGGCCGAGGAGGAGCAGGAAGCGCTTCATTGGATAACCACCCGTTTCATCTTGCGTTTGCCAATCTGAATGACCCCGGCCCAGCCGGCGGGCAGGAGCAAATCCCTGTCGCTGACTTTGTCCCCGTCGATTTTGACGGCGCCGCTGTCCAGGTCGCGCCGGGCCTGGGAGGTGCTGTCGGCGAGGCCGGCGGCCTTGAGCAGATTGGCCAGGGGCTGGGCCGGCAGACAAATTTCCTCCAAATCCTCGGGAATTTCGTTGCGGGCGAAGCGCTGGACAAAGGCCTGCTGGGCCGCCTCGGCGGCGCTGGCACTGTGGAAGCGCTCTACCAGCTCCCGGGCCAGTTCAAATTTAATGTCGCGCGGATTGCGCCCGCCGGCGGCCTGCTGGCGAAGCGCTTCAATCTCCGCCAGCGGTCGGAAGGACAGCAGCTGGAACCAGCGCCACATCAGCTCGTCGGAGATGGACATGATTTTGCCGAACATTTCCGCCGGTGGGTCGAAGATGCCGATGTAGTTGCCCAGGGATTTGGACATCTTCTGCACGCCGTCGAGGCCCTCCAGAATGGGCATGGTGATGACCGCCTGGGGGCTCTGGCCGTATTCCCGCTGCAGCTCGCGGCCGACGAGCAGATTGAATTTCTGGTCAGTGCCGCCCAGCTCCACATCGGCGCGCAGGGCGACCGAATCATAGCCCTGGGTCAGCGGATAGAGCAGCTCGTGCACGGCGATGGGCCGGTTTTCCGTGTAGCGCTTGTGGAAATCGTCCCGCTCCAGCAGCTGGGCCACGGTGTATTTGGCGGCCAGGCGAATCATATCGGTGGCGCCCATGGCCCCCATCCACTGGGAGTTGAAGACCACCTCGGTTTTTTCCGGGTCGAGGATTTTAAAGACCTGGGCCTTGTAGGTTTCGGCGTTGGCCAGCACCTGCTCCGCCGACAGCGGCGGCCGGGTGGCGCTCTTGCCGGAGGGGTCGCCGATTTGGGCGGTGAAATCGCCAATCAGGAACAGCACCGTGTGGCCGGCCTGCTGGAACTGGCGCAGCTTGTTCAGCACCACCGTGTGGCCGAAGTGCAAATCCGGCGCCGTCGGGTCCATGCCCAGTTTGACGCGCAGTTTCTGACCTTTTTCCAGTTTTTCGCGCAGTTCGTCCTCGCCGATGAAGTCCGCGCTGCCACGTTTTAATTCCTGCAATAAATTCTGCATCTTGATGTCCTTTTGTGCTTGTTTTGCCCGCGCCCGCCGGCGCCGGAGCGACTAAAACCGGCTATTTTAGCCGAAGGCGCCCGCTCGCCCCGGCCTTCAAAGGCCGTTGCGCGGACATAAATCCTCAATCAGACAGCCGGCACAGCGGGGCGCCCGGGCGGTGCAGACATAGCGGCCGTGCAGCACCAGCCAGTTATGGGCATGAAGCCGATAGGCCGCCGGCACCCGGGCCAGCAGCGCCCGTTCCACGGCGGCCACCGTCGGGCCGGGGCCGATGCCGCTGCGGTTGGCCAGACGGAAAACGTGGGTATCCACCGCCAGCGTCGGCCAGCCGAAGGCCGTGTTTAGCACCACGTTGGCGGTTTTGCGGCCGACGCCGGGAAGCGCTTCCAGGGCGGCGCGGTCGGCGGGCACCTGGCCGCCGTGTTCATCAAGCAGAATGCGGCAGGTTTTCAGAATATTCGCGGCCTTGCTGTTGAACAGGCCGATGTGGCGAATATGGGCCTTGAGACCGTCCTCGCCCAGGGCCAGCACGGCGGCCGGGTCGGCGGCGACGGCAAAGAGGCTGGCCGTGGCCCGATTGACACTTTTATCGGTGGCCTGGGCGGAGAGCATCACCGCCAGCAGCAGTTCAAAGGGATTGCGGTAGCGCAGTTCGGTGGTGGGTTGGGGATTCTGGGCCTGCCAGCGGCGGAAGGCTTCGGCCACGGCGGCCGGACTCATCAGTTGCATGGAAATTCGTCGTCAAATGGCGGCCATTCTATAATTTTTGCCTTTTTCACAACGGAGGATTCCCATGTCATTACTGGACAAATGCTTTCAGCTGCGCGCCCACGGCACCACCGTGAAAACCGAGCTGCTGGCCGGCCTGACCACCTTTCTCACCATGGCCTACATTATTTTTGTCAATCCGGCCATGCTGGCCCAAACCGGCATGGACAAAAACGCCGTCTTCGTCGCCACCTGTCTGGCGGCGGCCCTGGGCTCGTTCATCATGGGCTTCTATGCCAACCTGCCCATTGCCCTGGCCCCGGGCATGGGCCTGAACGCCTTCTTCACCTACACCGTCGTGCTGAAAATGGGCCAGCCCTGGCCGGTGGCCCTGGGCTGCGTCTTCCTGTCCGGCGTGGCCTTCGTGCTGATTAGCCTCTTTAAAGTGCGCGAGTGGCTGATTAACGCCATTCCGGCGGCCCTGAAGAAATCCATCGGCGCCGGCATCGGGGCCTTCCTCGGCTTCATCGCCCTGCAGAGCGGCGGCATCATCGTCGCCAGCGAAGCCACCCTGGTGCACCTGGGCAACCTCGGCCAGTTCCCGGCGCTGATGACCTTCCTCGGCCTCTTCCTCATCATCGGCCTGAGCCAGCTACGGCTGCGCGGCGCGGTGATGTGGACGGTCTTTATCATTGCCGGCCTCGGCGTCCTCTGCGGCCATAACCAGCTGCCGGCCACCCTGCTGGCACTGCCGCCGTCGCTGGCCCCCACCCTGCTCCAGCTGGACATCGTCGGCGCCCTGCAGCCGGCCCTGCTGAGCGTGGTCTTTGCCTTTTTCTTCGTCGATTTATTTGACACCGCCGGCACCCTGATTGGCGTCAGCGAACGGGCCGGCCTCAGCCAGAACGGCCAGATTCCCCGGTTGAAAAAGGCCCTGCTCGCCGACAGCAGCGCCACCATCGTCGGCGCCCTGCTCGGCACCTCCAACACCACCAGCTATGTGGAAAGCAGCGCCGGCGTGGCCGTGGGCGGTCGCACCGGTCTGGTGGCCGTCAGCACCGGCCTGCTCTTCCTGCTGGCCCTGTTCTTTTCGCCGCTGGCCACGATGATTCCCAGCTATGCCACCAGCGGCGCCATTCTCTACGTGGCCATTCTGATGATGCACGCCCTCACCGACATTCGCTGGGACGACGTTTCCGAGGCCGCCCCGGTTGCTTTAACTTTCCTAATGATTCCGCTAACCTATTCCATCGCCGACGGCATTACCATCGGCTTCATTAGCTTTACGGTGATTAAAGTGCTCACCGGCAAAGCGCGGGAAATCAACGGCGGCGTTCTGACGCTGACGGCCATACTGCTGGCCCGCCTGATTTTCCTCTAACCTATAGGAGTATCAGCGATGCGTAAATCTCTCATCCTACTGCTGGGCTTCGGCCTGGCCTCTCTACCGTCCGCCTGGGGCCGGGCCCCCGTGGAAATCTATTTGCCTGCCGATGCCCAGGTCATCGCCGAGGAGTCGGCGCCGGGCGATTTTGACGGCATCTACCACCTCAGCGGCGACCTGGCCAGCATTGCCGCCGCCGCCCAGCGCCAGGCCGAAAGCCGGGGCTACACCCTGGCCCAGAGCGACATCGGCACCGACAGCGCCACCATGCTGCTGGAAAAGGGCGACCATCAGGTGCTGATGATTAGCCTCCAGGACACCGGCGACGGCATCGAATATGCCGTGGAGCTCGACCATGAGCTGTCGGTGAACAAACGCAAGGCCCTGCGCTAGTCCATTAATAAAAAAGGAAATTTTATGAGGAAATCCCTACTACTGGCGGCCCTGCTGGCCGCAAACGGCTGGGCCCAGGTGGTGCCCAGCGAGGTGCTGGTGCCCAGCGGGGCCCAGACCGACACCGTGTACAGCAAAAACGGCAAATTCCAGGGCAGCTACAAGCTCAAGAGCGGCAAAATCAGCGATTTGGCCGCCCAGGCCCGGGCCAGGGCCGAGGCCCAGGGCTATAAATCCGTGGAAAATCAGGTGAGCGACCAGGCGGCGGCGCTGGTGCTGGAGAAGGGCGATAAAACCCTGCAAATCAGCATCGACAGCAGCAGCGGCGCCATCAGCTACGTGGTAAAACTTGAACAAAACGGTAACTAAGGAGACCGACCATGAAAAAAACTCTGTTGATTCTGGGCCTGCTGGCCGGCGTCGCCGGCGCGGCGTCCATTCCGGCAGAAATCTACCAGCCCCCGGGCGCCCGGCTGCTCAAGGCCAAGCACGACGGCGGCGACTATGAAATCCGCTATAAGGTGCCGAACGGCAAGGTGCGCCAGTTGGCCCAACAGGCCATCGCCCAGGCCGAGAAGCACGGCTACCAGCTGAAGGAAGTCGATGTGGACGACAAGGACGGCGACATCAAGCTGGAGCGCGGCGAAGATGAAATGGACATTTCGCTGGAACTGAAACACGGCCACACGGTGGAATACCGGGTGGATTTGGATAAAAACTAGGCCCCCCCAAAACCCCGCTTCGGCGGGGTTTTTTCTGGCCCGAAGGGAGCGCTTCCGTTCCACCGGCCCGGTTCCGGGCCCCAAGCCCCGGGCCGGGGGAAGCGCTTCGTTGGCGAAAGGTGATTTAACTGAAGCGCTTCCCGCTGGGCAGAAAGATTTTCCGACGGCCGAAAAAGAGGGAAGCGCTTCAACCTGAGAAGATTGTTCTAAACGAAGCGCTTCATGCCCTAGGCGCTCTTTAAACCGAAGCGCTTCGGCCGGTGGGAATAAGGAAGCGCTTCCCGCTGAAGAAGCTGTTCTGAATGAAGCGCTTCGGTATTTTGGAAATCACCCTCGGCCCCGGGCCGTTCTTCTTTTTGCCTAGCCAGTAGAGGGAGCGCTTCCCCCCCGCCGACCTGGTTCCGGCGAAGCGCTTCGGCCGGTGGAAATCAGGAAGCGCTTCGATGGGTTCAATGAGCAAGAAGCGCTTATCGCTGGGAACTTATTCCAGATGAAGCGCTTTATTTCTATAAAGGCTTCTGACAATGAAGCGCTTCGGTCTGAGGAGCTAGATTTTCCGGTAGCCAAAAAGGGAAGCGCTTCGGCCCAGAAGACTAGGGGAAGCGCTTCGTTTTGAAAACCAGTGCGGGAAAGAAGCGCTTTGGCTGGGCTAGCAGGAGGAAGCGCTTCGAGCTGGGAAAACAGATTTCCCGGCCGCCAAAAAAAGGAGCGCTTTAATTGGGAAGAAGCGCTTCGGCGTGAAACAGCCATTCCTTTTAGGGCGAAGCACGGGCCGGGGGGAGTGCTTCATTTCCAAGGGGCCAGACAGGGAAGCGCTTCGACATGCTCGGTCGGGCCGTTTGGGGGAAGCGCTTCGATTGGAAGAAGGGAAGAAGCGCTTCGCTCTGAGGGGATAGATTTTCTGGTTGCTGGAAAAAGGGGAAGCGCTGGGGGCCCGGCGTTTTTTTCGTTAATGAAGGAGGAACCCAAGAGGAAGCGCTTCGGCATTTGGGGCTGTGCTGTTCGGAGGGAAGCACTTCATTCTTGGCAGGGCGGGAGGTCGAAGCGCTTCGCTATTTGAGATAAGGGGAGCGCTTCATTTTAAAAACCGGCGCGGAAAGAAGCGGTGATTGTGCTGGGTTTGCTTCGGCCGGGGGGGAAGCGCTTCGAGCTGGGAAAAAAGATTTTCTGGCGGCTGAAAGGGGGAGAGCTTCGATTGGAGGAAGCGCTTCGCTGGGAAAAGGCTTTCCGGCACGAAGCGCTTCGTTCTGGGCGTACTGCTAGAAGCGCTTCCCGCCGGGCGCTCGTTCCAGAGGAAGCGCTTTAGCATTTGGGGCCGGGCTGTTCGAGGGGAGCGCTTCTTTCTCGGCGGGCCGGGGGAAGCGCTTCGTTCCCAAAAGGTCGTTTTAAATAAAGCGCTCGGCCGGTGGAAATCAGGGAGCGCTTCATTTGGGGGGGAAGCGCTTCGGTATTTTGGAAATCGTCATCGGCCCCGGCCCCAAGGGAAGCGCTTTGCTTCTTTAGGCTGGAGCGTGGGACGGGAGGGGGAAGCGCTTCGGTATTTTAGTAATCGTCATTGGCCCCGGCCCCAAGGGAAGCGCTTTGCTTCTTTAGGCTGGAGCGGAGGGCAGGAGGGGGGAGCGCTTCGCTGGGAATTAATTAGAAGGAAGCGCTTCGTTGCGGGTAAAAAAAACGCCCCAGCGGGTGGGGCGTGGTTGGGGCATTGGCCGCCGGAATAAAAGCGCCGGTGGCCGACCCGGGGCCCAAGCGTCCGACCCGGGGCCCAGCCGCCGGCGGCGGCTCTAGCTCTAGCTCTAGCTCTAGCTCTAGCCCGGGCCGAGGTTTTTCAGCAGGGTTTTGATGGCCGCCGTGTTGGCCGCCAGCAGGGCCCCGGCCGCCGCCATTTCCCGCCAGGCTGCCGCCGTGGTTTCCAGGCCGATGCCGCGACAGGCCGCCTGATTGACGATGACCCGGAAGCCGAGCCGGGCGTTCAGCAGCTGCAGCACCGAGGTTTTCACGCAGTAGTCCGTGGCCAGACCGCCCACCAGCAGGGTGCGGGCGCCCTTGACCTGCAGCCACTCCAGCAGGCCGGTGCTGAGCCGCCCCTCCAAATCGTGGTAGCAGATGCCGTAGGGGTGCAAATCCGGTTCCATGCCCTTCCAGACGCAGAAATCATAGTCCGTTGGCGCCGGCAGACCCTCAATCAGCCGGAAGCCATAGCTGCCGACGATGCCGTGGGCCACCCAGGTTACATCGGCATTCTTCAGGCCGGTGGGCTTTAGCATTTCCGCCGGCGTCTCACAGCGCCAGAGCGCTTCGCGGCAGTGGGCGTCCTTGCTCATCACCCGCAGCGCGGCCAGGGCGGCCTGGGCGTTCAGTTCGGCCACAATCTCCGTGCCGCCGCTGACCGGCAGTTCCTCTGGACAGAGCGGCGTGAAGGTGTTCTGGGCGTCGATGTCGAGGGCGACAATCATGGCTGCAGGGCCTTAAGCATCTGGTCGGGCTTGAGATAGCCGCCAATCAATTCCCCCTCGCTGGTGAACACCGCCGGCGTGCCGGTTACGCCCAGCTGCAGGCCGAGCTGGTAGTGTTTTCGCACCTTGTCCACCCGGGTTTCGGCAAGCTCGCTGCCCCCCTCGGCCTCATTCATGGCCTTCTGTTTGTCCTCGGCGCTGAAGATGGTTTCCATCTGGCGGGCGCTCTTGGAATTGACGCCGGAGCGCGGGAAGGCCAGATAGCGCACGGTGATGCCTTTCTTATTAAGTTCCGGCACGTCCTTATGCAGCAGCTGGCAGAAGTGGCAGGTGGTATCGAAGAAGACCGTAACCACGTGTTTTTCCTCGGCGGCCGGGTAAACAACCATCTCGTCCTTGAGCGCGTCGATTTTGCCCAGCAGCGGCTTGATGCTGATGTCCTTGGGCGTGCCGTTGGCGCCCATTTCAAAGAGGCTGCCCTGGAGGAAATATTTGCCGTCCGGACTGGCGTAGATAACGCCCTGGTCGCTGACCACGGTTTTCAGGCCGTCGATGGGGCTGGCGCTGATTTCGATGTTCTGGGCGCCGAGCTTAGTCAGATTGGCCTGGATGGCCTCGTCGTCGGCGTGGCCGCTGCCAGCCAGCAGGGCCAGGGTTAAAGCAAAGATTTTTTTCATAATTTTTTGAGTTCCTTGGGGCTAAAAGGGCGGAATTATAGAGGAAGGCCGGCCGCCGCTCCGGCCCAAAACAGACATTTTTTCCACTAAAAAGGCCCCCACCGGGGGGGCCTGGGGGCAGCGCTGCGGCTAGAGCGCCTTCAGTTCGCTGACCAGCACCGACAGCACCGCCAGCGAGGCGCTGCGGTCGCGCAGTTCGCTGTGGGCACTGTCCAGCCGCTGCAGACCGACGGCGTGGCTCTGTTCCCAGTCGGCCAGGGCCTGTTGCAGCAGCTGGGGCACCAAATCGCGCAGCACCTGATGGAACTGGGCACTCAGGGCCTGTCGGGCGCGTTTTTCCCAGGAATCGACGCTGGGCAGGGCGGCAATCTGGGCCTTGAACCAGCCGCCGTGCAGCCGTTGCAGCAGACCGAAATAGGCCTCGCCCACCTGGCTCACCGGCACCTGGTGCTGCTGGGCGAGCAGAACGATGTCCAGGGCGCTGAGATAGTGGGGCAGCAGGGCGAAGCGGGCCTCGATGTCGTTGCCGCTGACGGTGAACTGACCCTTGAACCAGCCGCCGGCCACCAGCGCCTGCACCTGGGCGCCGAACTGTTGCACCAGCGCCGCCACGTCGATGTGCTCCTGCTGGCGCAGGAACCAGAGGGTGGCGCCCTCCAGCAGCTGCTGCAGCTGGCGGTGCATGTCCAGCTGTCTATCGGCCGGCAGGATATTGTCCTGGGCGTTGATTTGCTGCCAGTAGCTGGGCGCATTGAAGACGGCCCGGGCCACGCTGTAGGCCAGCGCCACCTCGTCGGGCCGGCGGCCGCTCTCCTCGCTGAGGCGGAAGAGGAAGCTCAGGCCCATGTGATTGACCAGGTCGTTGGTCAGATAGGTGCTGATGATTTCCCGGCGCAGCGGGTGTTTCTGCATGGCCTCGCTGTACTGGCCCAGGGCGCTGGGGAAGTAGCGTTCCAGATTGTCCTGGAAGTAGTCGTTGTCCGGCAGGCTGGAGCGCAGCAGGTGGTCGTAAACCCACATTTTGCTGTAGGCCAGCAGCACGGCCAGCTCCGAGCGGGTCAGGCCGTCCCGGTTCTTCAGGGCCTCGTCCGAGGGCAGGAATTCCAGCGCCCGATTGAGCAGGCCCTCCTGTTCCAGCTGGCGCATGACGCGCACCTGCGGGCCGAGCGCTTCGCCGTGGGCCAGCTCGATGATTTGCGGCTGCAGATAGTTCTGCTGCAGCACCAGCTGGGCCACCTCGTCGGTCATGGCCGCCAGCAGCTCATTGCGCTGGTTGAGGGCGTCGGCGCCGAAGACCTGGTTCAGCAGAATCTTAATATTGACCTCGTGGTCGGAGCAGTTCACGCCGCCGGAGTTGTCGATGGCGTCGGTGTTGAGGCGGACGCCGTGCAGGCCGGCTTCGATGCGGCCGCGCTGGGTCATGCCCAGGTTACCGCCCTCGCCGATGACCTTGGCCCGCACCTGGTTGCCGTTGATGCGTACGGCGTCGTTATTGCGGTCGCCGACCTGGGCGTTGCTCTCCTCGCTGTGCTTGATATAGGTGCCGATGCCGCCGTTCCAGATTAAATCCACCGGCGCCGCCAGCAGCCGCTGAATCAGCTCGCTGGGGGCCAGCTGGTCTTCGCTGATGTCGAAGCGGGCCTTCATTTCCGGGCTGATGGCGATGGTTTTGTCGCTGCGGTTGAAGATGCCGCCGCCGGCGCTCATCAGGCTGCGGTCGTAGTCGGCCCAGGTGGAGCGGGGCGTGCGGAACAGCCGTTCCCGCTCGGCGAAGGATTTTTCCGCGTCCGGATTGGGGTCGATGAAGATGTGCAGGTGGTTGAAGGCGGCCACCAGCTGCAGTTTGTGCGACAGCAACATGCCGTTGCCGAAGACGTCGCCGCTCATGTCGCCGATGCCCACCACGGTGATTTCATCGCGGTTCTGAATGTCCTTGCCCAGATGGCGGAAGTGGCGTTTGACGCTTTCCCAGGCGCCCCGGGCGGTGATACCCATGCCCTTGTGGTCATAGCCGGCACTGCCGCCGGAGGCGAAGGCGTCGCCGAGCCAGAAATTGAACTGGGCGGAAATGCCGTTGGCCAGGTTGGAGAAGCTGGCCGTGCCCTTGTCGGCGGCCACCACCAGATAGGGGTCATCGGCATCGTGGCGCACCACGTTCTTCGGTGGCACCACGTTGTGATTAATCAGGTTGTCGGTGAGCGAGAGCAGGGCGCTGATATAGCGCTTGTAGCAGGCCTGGCCGAGCTGGAGGAATTCCTCCCGGGAGGCGCTGGGTTTCTTGACGATGAAGCCGCCCTTGGAACCGACCGGCACAATAATCGTGTTTTTCACCATCTGGGCCTTGACCAGGCCGAGCACCTCGGTGCGGTAGTCGTCCATGCGGTCGGACCAGCGGATGCCGCCCCGGGCCACCTTGCCGCCGCGCAGGTGTACGCCCTCGACGTCATCGGCATAGACGAAGATTTCAAAGAGCGGCTTCGGCTCCGGCAGGTCGGGAATGTCCCGGGCGGAGAATTTGAAGGCCAACGGCAGGCCGTCGTTGTCCTGGTAGAAGTTGGTACGCACCATGGCCTGTAGCAGCACCGCCAGCCAGCGCAAAATGCGGTCCTCGTCCAGGCTGACCACCGCCGCCAGCGCCGTTTGCAGGGCGCTTTCCGCCTGGCTCAGCTGGAACTGGCGGTCCTTCTGGGCCGGGTCAAATTTGACGGCGAAGACGTGCAGCAGCGCTTCGGCAATGGCCGGGTTGTTATTGACCGCCCGCTGAATGTAGTCGGTGGAGAAGGGTACGCTGGCCTGCTGCATGTAGCGGCTCAGGGCGCGCAGCACCAGCACCTGCTGGCTGTTCAGCCGGGTGCTCAGAATCAGTTGGTTGAAGCGGTCGCTGCTGGCGCCGGCCAGGGCGGCCTGCAGGGCGCTGGTGAAGCGGTCGCCGTCGCTGTGTTCCAGGCTACCGGCGAAGGACAGCTCATAGTCCTGCAGCCACTGGCCCTCGCCGCTGCGGAAGGAGGACAGATGTTCCACGCGCAGGCCGAAATGCTCGATGAGCGGCAGCACGTCGCTGGGTTGATACTCGGGGCCGACGCCGAGCAGGCGCACCTGCAGCCGGCTTTTTTCCCTATCCAGCGCGGAGAGCAGCACCCGGGGCGTGCTGTCGCTGCCGAGCTCGGCCCAGATTTGCACGTCGCGCAGGGCGGCTTCGGGGCTGAAGCTGTCCCGGTAGCCGTTCGGCAGGGCCCGGGCAATCTGGCGGTACTGGCTGTTGTCGGTCAGGGCGTTGAAATCGTCGTTCCAGTCGCGGATGACGTTGTTCAGGGCCTCCTCCAGCATAACCGGGTCGAGGCTGGGCACGTGGCCGGGCTGGGTGCGGATGTGGAAGGCCACCCGCACAAACTGGTTGGAGAAGTGCGGCGTGAATTCGGAGCGGCCGCCCTCGTAGCCCAGCACCAGCAGCGATTGGATTTTCTCGCGGTTTTCGGTGTTGAACTTGTCGCGCGGCACGTAGACCAGGGCCGAAACGAAGCGCTGGTAGTGGTCAACGCGGGTAAACAGGCGCAGGCGCTGGGTATCCACCAGGCCGACCACGGCACGGAAGACCGGCACCAGCTGGTTCACCGATGCCTGGAAGAGCTCGTCCCGGGGGAATTCGTTGAGCAGGAAGCGCAGGCGCTTATCGCCGTAGCCGCCGGCCGGATAGTGGGCCCGTTCGAGAATCTGTTCGGCCTTCTCACGCAGCAGCGGGATTTGCTGCACCGGCAGCTGGTAGGCCGAGGCGGTGAAGAGGCCGAGCAGCCGCCATTCGCCGATGAGCTCGCCCTGGGCGTTGTAGCGCTGGATGCCGATGAAATCCATGTAGACCGGCCGGTGCACCGGGGCGATGTGGTTGGATTTGGAGAAGAGCAGAATTTCCGGTTCCTGCAGCTGGGCGCGCAGGCTTTCGGGCAGTTCGTTGAAGCTGGAGGACAGCTGGCCCGGGCCCTCCTGGCGCATCAGGCCGAGGCCGGAATCGGCGACGGTGAAGAGCTGGCCGTTTTTGAAGTCATAGGCGCGGAAGCCGAGGAAGGTGAAGTGGTCGTCCAGCAGCCAGTCGAGGAAGCTGCCCACCTGGGCCAGGTTGTAGGCGCTGGCGGCCGGCAGGCGCATGGCATTCAGCTGGTTGCGTACCTCCTGCAGCCGGGTGCGCATCAGCGGGAAATCGTCGGCAATCAGATTCAGCACCTTGATTTTGGCGCGGATATGTTCGGCCACGGCGTTCAGGTCGGCGGTGCGGTCGATTTCGCCGTAGATGACGGAGACTTTCTCGTCGCTGCGGGTGCCCTCATTGACCGGATTGATGCTGACGATGTTGCCGCTGCTGTCCCGGTCCAGGGCCATGACGCTATGAATCAGCTGGTGCAGCGCAATGCCCTGTTCGTCCAAATCCATGCGCAGACTGTCAATCAGGAAGGGCCGGTCGGGCGTTACCAGCATGAGCTGGGCGCGCTGGGGATTGGCCTCGTCGGCGCTGACCTCCACCAGCGGTTCCCGCAGCAGCCGTTGCAGCAGCTGCAGATGGCGCCGGGCCCGGGCCTCGCGGCCGGCCGGCGGCAGCTCGGCCTCGCTGGCATTCTGATAGTAAATCTCGGAGAACTGTTTCACGAGCAACGATTCATTCATAACAACCTCGATTTTGAAAAAATTTTGGGTCGGGCCGCTGGCAGAACGCCGCCCTAAACCTAAACAAAATTTTACCTTTCTCCGCCGGGCTTTTTAAGCCTGGGGGCGTTTTTAAATGGGGAAGCCGGGGGGAAGAAGGCGCCGGTGGCGGCCATTTCAACCTGCCGGCGGGGAAGCGCTTCGACCCCGGCCCAACCCGAGGATTCATGGTTAAAGGAAGCGCTTCAGTTTGGCGAAGTGCTTCGGACTGGGGCCTTTCAAAATCGGGGCGGCATTCCGGGCCGGGGGTCTTTCAAAGGGGAAGCGCTTCGCTCCAGGCTGCCAAAAAAAACGCCCCCGCCGGGGAGGCGTTCGGAAGGGAATTAGGGGGAAGCGAACTGCAGGGGCAAGGCCGGGTCGGGGGTCGGGGGGGGGGGGGGGGGGCCTGGGGGGGGGCCGGGCCGGGGGCCTTTAGGGGCGGCCGGCGGCAGCGGGGGATTGGGCAGTTGTACCGCCGCGCTGGCGGTCAAGTTGGCTGGGGCCGGGGTAGCGCTGGCCGGGCCGGGGGCGGCACTGTGGCCGGTGCTGGCCGGGATTCTGGCGCTGGCGTCGCCGGTGGCCGGCACCAGCAGCAGCGGGGCGCCCCGGCTGGAACTGGCGGGGGTGGCCGTCGCATTGGCCGTTGGAACCGAAGCGCTTCCCTCTGCTGTCGCAATGGCCGGCGCCGCGCTGGCACCAGCAACCTGCTTGGCTGTCCGTTTGACCGCTGCGGCCGAAGCGCTTCCGCTGGCCGGGGCCGGTTGATTGGGGTTCGGAGCCGAAGCGCTGCCGCTGCTCGTCTGACTGGCGTTCTGATTCATTGCCGAGGCCGAAGCGCTTCCTGCCGGCGCGGTTTGATGAGCCGTTGGATTGCCGTTCGGGGTTGAAGCGCTGCCGGAGGTGGCCGACGGGGCCGGTTGATGGGCGTTCGGAGCCGAAGCGCTTCCCGCCGGGGCTATTTGATTAGCCGGCGGATTGTCGTTCTGACTAGAAGCGTCGCCGGCGCTCATTTGATTGGTGGCCTTGGGCCTGACTCCGGGGGCCGTTGATGGCATGGAGGTGGCCGTTGGGTTGGCGTTCGGAGCCGAAGCGCTTCCGGCGGTCGGGGCTTGTTGATGGGCAGGCGGGGCCGAAGCGCTTCCAGCAGTAGCCGATGGGGCCGGTTGATGGGCGGGCGAGGTCGAAGCACTGCCGGCATTCGGATTGGCCCCGTTGGCGCCGGGGCGTAGGGCCGGGCCGGCGGTCGTGGCCTTCCGGTCGGAAGCGCTTCCCCCGGCGGGGCCGGCGGTGGGCGAGGCCGGGGCAGTGGGCGAAGCGCTGCCTTCGACGGTGGGGCTGGGCGTGGTGCTGGCCTTGGCCCGCTGCTGTTGCCAGGCCCGGTAGGCTTTCACCGCCGCCTTGTGTTCCTCGTAGGTGGTGGAGAATTTATGGCCGCCGCTGCCATCGGCCACAAAGAACAGGGCCGTGCCCGGCGCCGGGTGTAGCACCGCCTCGATGCTGGCCTTGCTCGCCAGGGCAATGGGCGTCGGCGGCAGGCCGGCCCGGGTGTAGGTGTTATAGGGCGTGTCCGTCTGCAGGTGGGCCTTGGTGATGACGCCCTGGTAGTCGGCGGCGCCATAAATCACGCTGGGGTCGGTTTGCAGCTTCATCTTCTGCTGGAGCCGGCGGATAAAGATCCCGGCAATCTGCGGTCGTTCGCTGGCCACGCCGGTTTCCTTTTCCACCAGCGACGCCAGTATCAGCGCCTCATAGGGCGTTTTCAGCGGCAGATTCGGGTCGCGCTGGGCCCAGGCCTTGGCCAGATAGTCCTGGAGGTGTTGGTGCATCTGGCGGAGCAGCTGCACATCGCTGGTGCCGGGTTTGAAGCTGTAGGTGGCCGGCAGGAACAGGCCCTCGGGATTGGTCGGCAGTTTCAGCAGCCGGGCGATTTCCGCCGGGCTCCGGTCGCCCAGGGTCTGCACCAGCTGGGGATGCTGGCGCAGGCTGGCCAGCAGGTCGGCGAAGGTGCGGCCCTCGATGACCGCCAGCGAGTAGGACAGGGCCTTGCCCTTGCTCACCGCCCGGAGGAATTCCGGGGCCTTCATGCCGCGCCCATAGACATAGGTGCCGGGCTGGAGGCGGCCGCTGAGGCCGGATTGGTAGCCGTGCACCACCAGCACCCAGGCCGAACGAATCTGGCCCTGGGCCTGCAGGTCGGCGGCCAGGCTGCGGATATTGGCGCCCTTGGCCACGGTGATGGTTTTTTCCTCGGGCGCCGGATAGTCCAGCTCGTTGAAATAGTAGCCCCCGACCAGGGCCCCGCCGAGCAGCAGGAACAGCAGCAGAAAGACGGCTTTCATGCTACAGCCGCCGGAAGAGCAGGCTACCGTTGGTGCCGCCGAAGCCGAAGGAGTTGGACAGGGCCACGCTCAGCGGCCGGGCGACGGCTTTATGCGGCGTGTAGTTCAGGTCGCATTCCGGGTCGGGATTGTCCAGGTTGATGGTGGGCGGAATGATTTGGTCGCGCAGGGCCAGCAGGGTGAAGATGGCCTCCAGACCGCCGGCGGCGCCGAGGGCGTGGCCGGTCATGGATTTGGTCGAACTGATGGCCACGGCGGCGGCGTGTTTGCCCAGGGCCGCTTTGATGGCGCGGGTTTCGGCCTTGTCGCCGGCCGGGGTCGAGGTGCCGTGGGCGTTGATATAGTCCACGTCGGCCGGGCTCAAATCGGCGTCGCGCAGGGCCTGCAGCATGCAGCGACTGGCCCCGCTGCCGTCCTCCAGCGGGGCGGTCATGTGGTAGGCATCGGCCGTCCAGCCCACGCCGACGAGCTCGCCGTAGATGGTGGCGCCCCGGGCCCGGGCCTGGTCGAGGCGCTCCAGCACGATGACGCCGGCGCCGTCGCCGAGGACGAAGCCGTCGCGGTCGCGGTCCCAGGGCCGGGAGGCCTTCTCGGGCTCGTCGTTGCGGGTGGACAGGGCCTTGGCGGCGGCAAAGCCGGCGATGCCCATGTCGTTGCCGGCCATTTCGGCACCGCCGGCAATCATGACGTCGGCGTCGCCCATTTGAATCATGCGGTAGGCCTGGGCGATGGCGTGGGTGCCGGTGGCGCAGGCGGTGCTGGTGGCCAGGTTGGGGCCGCGCAGGCCGAATTTAATCGACAGGTTGCCGCCAATCATGTTGATGATGTTCCGGGGCACGTAGAACGGCGACACCCGGCGCGGGCCGTTCTGCATAAAGTCGCGGTAGCCCTCCAGCATGCCGGGCAGGCCGCCGATGCCGGAGCCGATGATGACGCCGGTGCGCTCGGCCAGCTCGGGATTGCTGAAGTCCAGGCCGCTGTCGGCGATGGCGTCCATGCCGGCGCCGAGGCCGTAGTGAATGAAGGTGTCCATTTTGCGACCCTCCTTCACGTCGAAGTATTTTTCCGGCTCAAAGCCCAGCACCGAGCCGCGAAAACGCACCGGCTGGGCGCTGGCGTCATAGTCGGTGATGGGGCGAATGCCGCTGACCCCGGCCAGCAGATTGGCCCAGGCCGTGGCCACCGTGCTGCCCACCGGGCTCACCAGGCCCAGGCCCGTAACCACCACTCGCGGCAGGGATTTTTGAATGTTGCTGTTAGTCATCGCGCTTTCCTCACGGGTTTGAATGGGTTGGAGACTTTGCCGGGGCAAAGCCCAAAAAACAATGAAGCGCTTCCGGAATGAGCAATTCCCCGAAGCGCTTCGTCATGATGCTGAAAGTTTTAGAACAAATTAGCCGTTTTTCACTTTATTGACATAGTCGATGGCCGTTTGCACGGTGGTGATTTTTTCCGCCTCTTCGTCGGGAATCTCGATGCCAAATTCTTTTTCCAGGGCCATGACCAGCTCGACCAAATCGAGGGAGTCGGCGTTCAAATCGTCCATAAAATGGGCCGAGGGTTGGACTTCGCTGGGGTCTTTGCCCAGCTGCTCGGCGATAACTTTGATGACTTGTTCTTGGTTGTTACTCATAGTGTTTTTTCCTAGTTGGAGAGATAAAAAATGGAATTAAATCATATACATTCCGCCATTGACGTTCAAGGTTTCCCCCGTAACGTAGCCGGCTTTGATGAGATAGAGCACGGCCTCGGCGACGTCCTCGACGGTGCCCAGGGTGCCCAACGGAATTTGGGCAGTCAGGGCCCGCTTCTGCTCCTCGGGCAGGGCGGCGGTCATGTCCGTCTGGATAAAGCCGGGGGTGATGGTGTTCACGGTGATGCCGCGCGAACCCACCTCCCGGGCCAGTGATTTGGAAAAGCCGATGATGCCGGCCTTGGCGGCGGCATAGTTGGTCTGGCCGGCGTTGCCCATCACCCCCACCACCGAGGCGATGTTGATGATGCGACCCCAGCGGGCCTTCATCATGTCGCGCAGCACCGCCTTGCTCATGCGGTAGATGCTGCTCAGGTTGGTGTTGATAACCCGTTCCCACTGCTCGCTTTTCATGCGCAGCAGCAGGCTATCGTCGGTGATGCCGGCGTTATTGACCAGCACGCTGACGGCGCCGAAGCGCTCCCCAATCTGGGCCAGGGCGGCCTCAATGCTGGCCTCGTCATTGACCAGCAGCATCAGCCCGGCCCCCTTCCAGCCCTGTTCGGTGATGGTGGCGTCGATGCGGGCGGCGCCGCTTTCGCTGGTGGCCGTGCCGATGACCGTCGCTCCGGCCCGGCCGCAGGCGGCAAGAATGGCGGCCCCGATGCCCCGGCTCGCGCCGGTTACCAGAATCACCTGTTCGTTAAAGTTCATCAGAGCTTTCCTCTTGGTTGAAATCAGGCGCCCAGGGCGTTTTTAATTTCCTGGAGCGCTTCGGGGCTGTCCAGGGTGTAGGTGGGCAGCCCCTTGTCAATGCGTTTGTTCAGGCCGGCCAACACCCGGTTGGGGCCCAGCTCGATAAATAGGGTGGCGCCGGCTTTTTTCAAGGTCTCGATGCAGCTGCTCCACAGCACCGGCCGGTAGAGCTGGGCGCCGAGCAGGGCCACGGTGCCGTCGCAGCTGTCGCGCAGCTGGCCGTCCACGTTGTACACCAGCGGCGCCTTCGGCTTCTGCCAGCGGATATTGTCGAGATAGCCGCCGAGCTGGGCCGCCGCCGCCCGCATCAGCGGACAGTGGGAGGGCACGCTCACCGGCAGACGCACGGCCTTACGGGCGCCCATTTCCTTGGCCAGGGCAATGGCCCGTTCCACCGCCGCCGTCCGGCCGGCAATGACCACCTGGCCCGGGGCGTTGAAGTTGGCGGCGCTGACCTCGCCCCCGGCCCGGTCGCAGGCGGCGAGCACATCCTTGTCCTCCAGGCCGAGAATGGCGGCCATGGCGCCCTCGTCCCGGCCCACGGCCTCCTGCATCAGCGTGCCCCGGGTGTGCACCAGCTCAATGGCTTTTTCAAAGCCGAGGGCGCCGCTGGCGCAGAGGGCGGTGTATTCGCCCAGAGAATGGCCGGCAAAGAAATCGCCGCTGACGCCGGTTTCCGCCTGCAGGATGTCATAGCAGGCCATGCCGGCGGCCAGCAGAATGGGCTGGGTGATGGAAGTTTGGTTGAGCAGATAGGATTTGCTGTCGTCCTGGCTGATGGCCCATAAATCCTGTTTCAGCACGGCCGAAGCCTGGCGGAAGCGCTCCTCCACCTGCGGATATTGGGCGGCCAATGTTTGTAACATGCCTGTGCTTTGCGACCCCTGACCCGGGAACAATAGAGCTATTTTCATCGGATTTTCCTTTTTGGTTGAGCGGCGCCCCTGGGGGCGGTGGGATTTAATCTGGCCAATCTTAGCAGCAAGGCCGGCGGGTAAACCTCAGTATTGAACGACGCAGCCGCCCCAGGTGAAGCCCGCGCCGAAGGCCTCCAGCAGCAGGCGGTGGCCCGGCTGGATTTGGCCCCGGCGAATGCCCACATCCAGAGCCAGCGGCACCGAGGCCGCCGAGGTGTTGGCGTGTTCGGCCACGGTCATGATGACCTTTTCCAGCGGCAGATTCAGATGTTTGGCGGTGGCGGTGATGATGCGGGCATTGGCCTGGTGGGGCACGAGGAAATCCAGCTGCTCGGGTCGGAGTTCGGCCTTGGCCAGCAGCTCGGTTACCAGGTCGGCCAGGGCGCTGACCGCCCGGCGGAAAACTTCGGAGCCGCTCATTTCCACATAGGGTTGACGCTGGCTCCGCTGGTTTTCGGCCGTGCCCACATTCAGCGGCACCTGCAGCAAATTGCAGTACTGGCCGTCGCTGTAGATGACCGAACTGAGAATACCCGGCGTGGTGGAAGCGCTAAGCACCACCGCCCCGGCGCCGTCGCCGAAGAGCACGGCGGTGTTGCGATCCTGCCAGTTGAGAATATGGCTGAACATATCGCAGCCCACCAGCAACACCCTCTGGTAGCTGCCGGCGCGGATGAAATTGTCCGCCGTTACCAGACCGTAGATGAAGCCGGAGCAGGCCGCCTGCATGTCAAAGGCCGGAATCGGCCGGCAGCCCAGGCGCTGCTGCAGCTGGCTGGCATCGCTGGGAAAAATATGTTCCGGCGTTGAGGTGGCGACAATGATTAAATCCAGATCGGAACCCTGGAGGCCGGCGGCGGCCAGCGCCCGTTCGGCGGCCCGCTGGGCCAAATCCACGCTGCTCTCGTCGGCGGCGGCGATGTGGCGCTGGCGAATGCCAGTGCGGCTGCTAATCCACTCGTCCGAGGTGTCCAGCGTCCGGGACAGCTCCTCGTTGCTGACCACCCGACTCGGCAGATAGTGGCCGGTGCCAATAATTTTGCTGAAAATCATGGCTGCTCCGCCCGGGGCTGATACTGCTCCAGCTGGGCCTGAATGGCCGGAATGACGTTGTGGGCGATTTCCAGCCGGGCAATGTTGATGGCGTTGGCAAAGGAAAGGTCGTCGGCGTTGCCGTGGCTTTTCACCACGATGCCCTGCAGACCCAGCAGGGTGGCGCCGTTATAGCTGCGCGGGTCCATCTGCGCCTTGAAGCGCTTCAGAATGGGATAGGCCAGCAGGCCGATGATTTTGGAATAGAGATTGTGTTGAAAGGCACTTTTCAGGCCGTTTTGAATGAATTTTGCCACCCCTTCGCTGGTTTTCAGGCCCACATTGCCGACGAAGCCATCGCAGACCACCACGTCGAGGTTTTCCTTGAGAAAGATGTCGTTGCCCTCGACGAAGCCGACGTAGTTCAGCGGCGATTCCTCCAGCAGTTTGGCGGCCTTTTTGACTACCGCATTGCCCTTAATGTCCTCCTCGCCGATGTTGAGCAGACCCACCCGGGGCTGGGCGTTGCCATCGACGGCCTTGGCCAGCTCCGAGCCCATCAGGGCAAATTGCAATAGCTGTTCGGCGTCGCTATCAACATTGGCGCCCAAATCGAGCCAGTGGGTGTGGCCGTGCTGGCTGGGGACGGTGGCACAGATGGCCGGCCGCGAGATGCCGCCGATGGTTTTGATGCAGGCCCAGGCACAGGCCATGAGGGCGCCGGTGTTGCCGGCACTGACGCAGGCTTGCGCCTGGCCGTCGCGCACCAACTCCAGCGCTTTCCACAGCGACGACTGGCGCTTGTGGCGCAGCACGGTGCTGGGTTTTTCGTCCATGGCCACCACCTGTTCGGCGTGGTGCAGCTGGAAGCGCTCGGGGTTGAGCAGGGAATAGGATTTGTGCGTTTTAATGGCCGACTCATCGCCGACCAGAATAAAACGCACATCGTTATATTGATTTTGAGCCCGGGCAACGGCCACCAGCGTGGTATCTAAACCAATGTCGCCGCCCATGGCATCAATGGCAATCACTGGTGTCGTTGAGCCACTCATGGGGAGGATTATTCCTCGCTATCGCTCGTTTGGGCTTTTTTCTTCACGATGAGTTGCTGGCCACGGTAGAAACCGTTGGCGGTAATGTGGTGGCGCAGATGGCGCTCGCCGGATTTCACATCGGTGCTGATGTGCTGGGCGCGCAGACCATCGTGTGAACGGCGCATGCCACGTTTAGAGGGGGTAGTACGTCCCTGACCAACTGCCATAATTAAACTCCTTAATCTTTCCGATTCTTGAGCACTGCAAAGGGGTTGGGCCTGTCCTCAGGCATGGCCTCCTGTGCAAAGTGCGGGGCTTCACAATGTTCATGCTTGGCAATCATAGGAATTGCCAGCAGCACTTCTTCTTCCATCCACCAGGCCAAATTCAGCTCCTCGTCGGGGCAGAGCAGGCTTTCCCACTCGCCGGAAACCGGCTGTTCCTCCGTGGCCACCAGCACATAATCAAAGGACTCGTCCAGGGCCAGGGGAAGTGCTTCCAGACAGCGGGCGCAGGTGGTTTGCAGCTCCGCCGCCACCCGGCCGGCCAGATGGCATTGCTTCTGGCTGTCCACATAGCCACGCAGTTGCAGGCGAATGGTCGCCTCCGGTGCAAAGCCGTAGGCAGCGCTCAGCTCCTGGGTTTGGGCCAGCGGCAATTGGTAGGATTTTTCCTGCTCTTGCCGGGCAAACTGCCAGGGGTCGAAATGGGGTGGAATGGGTTCAAAAAGATTTCGCATAATACTAAATAAATATTTGATAAGTCAAAAATTAATCCATATGCTGGGCGCTGGCGTCCGGGCCCAGATTTTGCGGAACTCATAATAGCCGTTTTGCCCCCAATAAATGGGTTTTTATTTACGGTTTAATTAAATAAAGATAGGCGAAACAAATTCGCTAAAATACCGCCACTTAATTATTAAAAACAATGAGGAATTCAATATGAAAAAATTCGCTTTATTATCACTGCTCATTGCTCTCCAGCCCGCGCTGGCCCAGCAACAGAAAGAGCAAAGCTGGGAAGGAAGCCAATGTTACTATTTCCAAAAATCTAGAAATAACTATGCCAAAATTCCCGAACGCGGCAAAGTGGACAAAGAAAAATGTTTTATCTTTAACGGCTATTACAGCTATGAAATAGACCTGAAAGAAGCATTCAATCCCGATTCCTTCGCCGTTATTCGTGCCGAAACCCAAAAACCCGAGGCCGAGGCCGCGCCGGAACAGAAGGACCAGAAGGAAGGCAAGCCGGTGGAAGGCACCATCACCCGCAAGGAACGCTGCAAAATCCTCGGCAACGACGCCCGCACCCTGCGCGAGAAGGAAACCATCTACGAGGAGGACAAGGATGGCAACCTGGTGCCGCTGACCAAGGCCCAGATTGCCGAGCGTCTACATAGCCTCGAAGCCACCATGACCACCATCTGCAACGATAAATAATGCGTCTCTCACAGTATTGGCTGCACACCCAGAAGGAAACGCCGGCCGAGGCTGAGGTTATCAGCCACCAGCTGCTGCTGCGCGCCGGCATGATTCGCCAGAGTGCCCTGGGTATCTACTCCTGGCTGCCGCTGGGCCTGCGGGTGCTGCGCAAGGTGGAAACGGTGCTGCGCGAGGAGATGAACCGCATCGGCGCCCTGGAGGTGCTGATGCCCGGTTCCCAGCCCGCCGACCTCTGGCAGGAATCCGGCCGCTGGGCCGCCTACGGTCCGGAGCTGCTGCGCTTCAAAGACCGGCACGAGCGCGAATTCTGCCTCGGCCCCACCCATGAGGAGATGGTTACCGACCTGGTGCGCCGCGACCTGAGCAGCTACAAGCAACTGCCGCTCTGCCTCTACCAAATCCAGTGGAAATTCCGCGATGAGATTCGACCGCGCTTCGGCCTGATGCGGGGCCGGGAATTCCTGATGAAGGACGCCTACTCCTTCCACCTGAGCCCGGAAAGCCTGCAGGAAACCTACGACGCCATGCACGGTGCCTACTGCCGCGTCTTCGAGCGCCTCGGCCTGAACTACCGGCCGGTGCTGGCCGACACCGGCGCCATCGGCGGCAGCAGCTCCCACGAATTCCACGTGCTCGCCAGCACCGGAGAAGATGCCATCGTCTTCGCCGACGACGGCAGCTATGCCGCCAATCTGGAGAAGGCCGAGGTGCAGGCCCCGACCACGCCGCGCCCGGCCCCGGCCGAGGAGCTGCGCCTGGTGGCCACCCCCAAGGCCAAAACCATCGCCACCCTGGTGGCCAACCACGGCCTGCCCATCGAAAAGACGGTGAAAACCCTCTTTGTCCGGGGCACGGCAAGCGAGCTGGTGGCGCTGCTGCTGCGCGGCGACCACGAGCTGAACGCCATCAAGGCTGAACAGCAGCCCGAGGTGGCTAAGCCGCTAACCCTGGCCGATGAGGCCCTGGTGCGCCAGTGGGTGGGCGCCGGCTTCGGTTCGCTGGGCGTGGTCCAGCTGCCCGCCGGCATTCCGGTCATTGTCGACCAGGCGGTGGCGGTGCTGAGTGATTTTGCCGTCGGTGCCAACAGCGAGGGCCAGCACTATTTCGGCGTCAACTGGGAACGGGACGCCCGCTATGACCGGGTGGCCGATTTGCGCAACGCCGTGGCCGGCGACCTGGCCCCCAACGGTCAGGGCCGACTGGAAATCACACGGGGCATCGAGGTGGGCCATATCTTCCAACTCGGCGCCAAATACTCGGCGGCCATGAATCTGAAGGTGCCGCTGGAAGATGGTTCACTGGCCACGCCGCTGATGGGCTGCTACGGCATCGGCGCTTCGCGGCTGGTGGCGGCGGCCATCGAGCAGAACCACGACGACCAGGGCATCATCTGGCCGACGGCCCTGGCGCCGTTCACCGTGGCCCTCTGCCCGATTAACGCCGACAAATCGCCGGCGGTGGCGGCGGCCGCCGAAGCGCTCTACCGGGAGCTGCTGAATGCCGGCGTCGAAGTGCTGCTGGACGACCGCAACAAGCGGCCCGGAGTCATGTTCGCCGACATGGATTTAATCGGCATTCCCCAGCGGGTGGTTATTTCCGATAAAACCCTGGCCGATGGCCAGGTGGAATACAAACGTCGGGGCGCCAGCGACGCCAGCCGCCTGGCCCTGGCCGAGGTGCTGGCTGCGGTGCGAGCCTAGGCCTTTCAACCCCAACCCAAGCGCCCCACTGGGGCGCTTTTTTTATGGGGGGAGCGCTTCCTTTCCACCGGCCGAATTTTCCGAAGCGCTTCGTTCTCAACCTACCGAGGGAAGCGCTTCATTAAATAATGGGCGCCGGCCCGTTTTCGCTAGTCCCAGAGGGGAAGCGCTTCCAAGGGAAAGGCCCCTTTAAACCGAAGCGCTTCGTTCCCTCCGGCCCCGTTCTAATGAAGCGCTTCGATTGCTGGGTAAAAAGGGGAGCGCTTCGAGCTGGGGAAATTGTTCCCACCGCAGTGCTTCAATCTGGAACCCGGCTTTAAAGGGAGAAGCGCTTCCCTCCTGCGTTACTTTCCAAACCGAAGCGCTTCGCCCGGGAGAACAATCTATTAAGGAAAGCGCTTCAGGCCGGGGGATTAGAACGAAGCGCTTCGTCCGGAATGGCTATTGCCCACTCAAACGGAAGAAGCGCTTCACTCGGAATACCGGGAATAAAAAGAGAGCGCTTCGCTAGCTAGGCAAAGGAGGAAGCGCTTCCTTCTCGTGGCCGGGTTTTCCGAAAGGCTCAGCCCGAGCCAAAGTGAAAATGTAAATCCAGCGGTTCGCCAGCCCCCAAGCGCTTCGTCCTTAGAAGAGCTAAAACGGCGAAGCGCTTCCCCCCAAGTCAAGTTCAAATTCAGTAAAGCCAGAGCCCCAAGAGGGGAGCGCTTCCCTCCGGGTTAGGGTAGAAATCCCCGTTCAGAAGCCTGCTGATGGTGAAGTGCTTCAATCAAGAGCTCAACTCTAAAAGGAGGGAAGCGCTTCGGTTCTAAAAACGCAAAATGGCGAAGCGCTTCCTTAAATAAGGAGTGCCACCCGGCTTGTTTTCACTAGCCCCAAAGGAAGCGCTTCCTACCGCTTCGGAGCGGGAAACACTGCCGCCGGCCATAAAAAAAGCCCGCCGGAGCGGGCAAGTTTCTTTTTTAGGAGCTTATTATTTTGACCAAAGGAGAGAAGGGTTAATCCTCAATGTGGCGCAGGGTGTGGCCGCGATAAATCTGCCGGGGGCGGACAATCTTCGGATTACCCTCGGCGTACATTTCCCGCCAGTGGGAAATCCAGCCGACGGTGCGGGCCAGGGCAAAAATCACCGTAAACATGGAGGTGGGAATGCCGATGGCCTTCAGAATGATGCCGGAATAGAAGTCCACGTTCGGATAGAGTTTGCGCTCTTTGAAATAGGGGTCGGCCAGGGTGGCTTTTTCCAGCTCCACCGCCACTTTAAGCACCGGGTGGTTATCGTGGATGCCCAGTTCCTTCAGCACCTCATGGCAGGTCTCACGCATCACCTCAGCGCGCGGGTCGTAGTTCTTGTAGACCCGGTGGCCGAAGCCCATCAGCCGGAACGGGTCGTTCTTATCCTTGGCCCGGGCGATGAATTCGGGAATGCGCTCCGGCGTGCCGATTTCCTCCAGCATGTTAATGCAGGCCTCGTTGGCGCCGCCGTGGGACGGGCCCCACAGGGAGGTGATGCCGGCGGCGATGCAGGCGAAGGGGTTGGCCCCGGAGGAGGCCGCCGTGCGCACGGTGGTGGTGGAGGCGTTCTGCTCGTGGTCGGCGTGCAGGGTGAAAATGCGGTCCATGGCCTTCTCCAGCACCGGATTGACCTCGTAGGGCTCGCAGGGGGTGGCAAACATCATGTAGAGGAAGTTACCGGCGTAGGAAAGGTGGTACTGCGGGTACATGAAGGGCTGGCCAATGCTGTATTTATAGGACATGGCCGCCAGCACCGGCATTTTCGCCAGGAGGCGAATGGCCGTGTTATCCCGGTGGCTTTCGTCGCTGATGTCGAGGGAATCGTGGTAGAAGGCGGACAGGGCGCCGACAATGCCGCACATCACCGCCATGGGGTGGGCGTCGCGGCGGAAGCCTTGCATGAAGCGGGTTACCTGCTCGTGGACGATGGAGTGGCTGTTGATGAGCTTTTTAAAGTCGGCCGCCTCCTGGGCGCTGGGCAGCTCACCGAAGAGCAGCAGATAGGCCACGTCCAGATAGCTGCGCTTTTTCGCCAGCTCGGCAATGGGATAGCCCCGGTGTAGCAGCACACCCTCGTCGCCGTCGATGTAGGTGATGGAACTTTCACAGCCGGCGGTGGAAAACATGCCCGGGTCATAGCAGAAAAGCTTTTCCTTGATGAGGTTTTGCACGTTGATGCCGTTGTAGCCCAGCACGCTTTCGACAAAATCCAAGGAAATTTCGCGACCATCGCTGAGTTTGAGAGTGGCGGAGAGTTTTTCTGTCATAGCCTTATTTCCTTTACTTTGGTTAATTTTCGTTAATGTAGAGGAGATTTTTTGAAAAGACAAGGGGCCCAGAGCCTATTAATATTTTGATTTTCTGTGATTTTTAGGGGTAATCATGAATAAAAATGAACTATCAATGGTGGTCTAGCGCCGGGGGAGTTTTAGACAGGGAAAGCGGCGCCGCCGTCGGAGTGGCGGGCAAAAAAAAACGCCGCGACCGGCGTTTTCAGGAATTTGGCGGAGAGAAAGGGATTCGAACCCTTGATGAGGCTATAAACCCCATACTCCCTTAGCAGGGGAGCGCCTTCGACCTGCTCGGCCACCTCTCCAGAATTGAAACTATTATAAGTAGAATCTGGTGGCTATGACAAGATTCGAACTTGTGACCCCAACATTATGAGTGTTGTGCTCTAACCAGCTGAGCTACATAGCCATGAAGGGCGCTATTTTACGTAGAGTTCTTTTTTTGTCAAGCCGTTAGACCGTGCAAACCTGCAGCTGGAAGGGGATATTCTCACTGAAAACCTGCTGGGCGCGCTGTTCCGGATTGAGCTGGCGCATGAAGCGAATGGCCACCCGGTGCTTGTCGCCGCTGACGCGCGGGAAAACGTCCTGTTCATAGTCCAGATGAACGCGCACCATCTGGTTACGTTTTTTATTGTCAATGTTGCGCAGAAAAACGCCCTCGGCAGCCACCTCCTCGCTGACTTCGGCGCCCTCGCGCACCAGTTCCAGAATTAAACCAATGGCCTTATTAATGGGAGAAAATAATTCGTTGCAATTACTCAAAAATTCATTGCGCGAATGGCTGGCACAATTCTGCAACCAATATTGAAAAGCCGGCACCTCAAATATACAGTTACCACTCTGATTGAAATTCCGTTGTTTTAGATGATTAAGCAGTTCGTTTTCACGCAAACTACTGAGAATATTACTGTTATGCTGATGAATAAAATGAAGATTTTCCTCGATGAGATTCTGAACTTCGTCCAAAGTTATTTCCAAAATATGTTCACCAAATTGATGACGTTCAATGGCGGTTTTATAGACCTGAAGTTCTTTAATAAGTTCGCCGCGAATTTCGTAGCGCTGGAGAAAATCTAAAACATCAAATAACGCATTTAAAAATAATTGAACGCTATAATAATCCAGGGCGTTGGCGAACTTGTTCATCTGGGCCAACATCTGCTCTAAACGCATAAAAAGTCGCATGCGTTCATTTAAAGGGTGTTCGTAAATATAAGCCATAAATTCTCTTTTAATTATAAAGGGTTACCCCCGTTAAAGCGCTTCGCTTTTGTAGGAAATCGCGCCATTTTGCTATAGTAAGCGCTTGAAATTGGACATCTTACCAGTCTTAAAAGCCGTTTTTTATTCATAGGCGGAAGCGCGCCTATTTTTCCCATCTATTTAGTGTCTGCGAAAGCAAACATCGGAGCAATAATGAAAAAAATGTTAATCAACGCAACCCAGCAGGAAGAACTGCGGGTGGCGTTAGTTGATGGCCAGCAATTATATGATTTAGATATTGAAACCCTCTATTCCTCCCAACGCAAATCCAACATCTACAAAGGCAGAATAACCCGCATTGAGCCGTCGCTGGAGGCGGCCTTTGTCGATTATGGGGCCCAGCGCCATGGTTTTCTGCCGTTCAAAGAAATCGCCAAGGAATTTCTCATCGGCAGCACCAGCGCCGAAAATCACCACAGCACCAAGGACATGCTGCGCGTTGGCCAGCAAATCCTGGTGCAAATCGACAAGGAGGAGCGCGGTAACAAGGGCGCCGCCCTTACTACATATATAAGTCTCGCCGGCCGTTTCCTCGTGCTGATGCCGAACAACCCCCGGGCCGGGGGCGTGTCGCGGCGTATCCAGGGCGACGAACGCCAGGAGCTGAAGGACACCCTCGACCAGCTCGACCTGCCCGAGGAAATGGGCATGATTATTCGCACCGCCGGCCTCGGTCGCAGCAGCGAGGAGCTGCAGTGGGATTTGGATTTCCTCCTGCAGGTCTGGAACGCCATCACCGAGGAATACCAGAAGCCGGGCAATAACCATCTGATTTATCAAGATAATAATATTATCGTCCGCGCCCTACGCGACTATCTGCGCTCGGACATCGTCAAAATTCTGATTGACGACGAGAAGGTCTATCTCCAGGCCCAGGCCTTTATGAAGCTGGTGATGCCGAACAATCTGAACAAGCTAGAGCGCTACGAGGACAACATTCCGCTCTTCTCCCGCTACCAGGTGGAGGCCCAGATTGAGAGCGCCTACAAGCGCAACGTCAAACTGCCCTCCGGCGGGGAACTGGTCATCGACTACACCGAGGCCATGGTTTCCATCGACATCAACTCCTCCAAGGCCACCAAGGGCGGCGACATTGAGGAGACGGCCTACCAGACCAACCTAGAGGCTGCCGATGAAATCGCCCGCCAGATGCGGCTGCGCGACCTCGGCGGCCTCATTGTCATTGATTTCATCGACATGTCCTCGGCCAAGAACCGCCGCGACATCGAACTGCGCATGGTGCGGGCCACCCAGATTGACCGGGCCCGCATCCAGGTGGGCAAGATTTCCCGCTTCGGCCTGCTCGAACTGTCGCGCCAGCGCCTGCGGCCGTCCATGGACGAGCTCAGCCACCACGCCTGCCCGCGCTGCAAGGGCCAGGGCAGCATTCGCGGCGTCCAGTCCATTGCCCTGTCGCTGCTGCGCATCATCGAGGAGGAAGCGCTTAAGGAAAAAACCGTGCAGATTCGCGGAGAACTGCCGGTCAATGTGGCCACCTACCTGCTCAACGAGAAGCGCACCGCCCTGCACCTCATCGAAAAGCGCAACCAGGTGCAGGTGCTGATTGTGCCAAACCCGAATATGCAGACGCCGGACTATGAAATCCACCGGGTGCGCGAGGAGGAGCTGGACGAGGAACACATTACTCCCAGCTACCGCCTGCCGCTGAGCCAGCAGCGGGCCGCCGAGGAGGACGAGGGCCTGATTGACCGCAAACTGGACGTGGGCGAACAGCCGGCGGTGCAGGGCATCATTCCCGACGCCCCGGCGCCGGCGACCCCGGCCCGCAACGACGAGCGCGAGAAGCAGGCCCTGGCCGGCACCTTCGCCAAGGTGGTGTCCTTCTTCAAACAGGACCGGCTGCGCTATGCCGAACAGATTCAGGCCCAGCCGCCGGTGGCGTCCCCCGGCCCCGAAACGCCGCCCGGCCGGCCAACGCTGCGCCCCGACGGCCCCCGGGCCCGGGTGCCCCGGCCGGTGAAAAGTCTGCGGCCCCGGGTCGAAGCGCTTCCCCCCGGCGCCAGCCTGCCGCCGGATTTGCCCGAAACCCTGAGCAATGTGCCGGCGCCCCGGCCGTTGAATCCCCAGCCGGCGGCTCCCCTGGCCCCCGAAGCGCTGCCCCTGCCGGCGGCGCGCCGTGAGGAGAGCGACGGCGGCGCGCCACTGCTGCCCCCCGGCGAGGAGATGACTCCTCTGCCCGACGGCCGCCGGGTGCGCAAGGGCCGGCCCCGGGACGCCAACGCCGTGCGTGGTGCCGGCAAGGCCGACTATGTGGCGCCACCGGTGAGTCCAACGGCCAAGCCCGCCAATGCCAAAACCAAACGCAACGCCAGGGCGCCGAGCCTGAAGGCCCCGGCCCTGGTGGAATATCTGCAGAATCCGGAAGCGCTTCTGCCCGGTGGGCCCGGTGCGACCGAGGCCCCGACCGCAGCGCTTCGCCCGGCCGCCCCCGGAAAAACTGCCGCCGCCTTGACCCTGCCGCTGATTAGCCTAGTCGGCCACCGGGTGCGCCAGGCCGTCCAGCACGTGCTAGGTCTGCCGCCGCTGCCGCCGCTGGTGCCGAAAAACGAAGCGCTTCCCCCGGCAGCGCCCGCCGAGGCCGGAACCGGCGATGACCGGCCGGCGGCCGTCCAACCTTTGAACCTGGTCGGCCAGCGGGCCGCCGCCATCCGCGCGGCGGTGCTCCATGTGCTTGCCCCGGACAGCCTGCCCCTGGCCCTGGCCGCCCCGGCCGCCGAAGCGCTTCCCGTTGCCACGAAGCTCGACGAAGGGACGCCCGGGGCCGAAGCGCTTCCCGCCCGCAGCCGCCGTAAAAAGGCCAGCCCCGGCCCGGTGGAGGCCAGCGCGGCCAAGGTGAAAGCGGCGGTGGCGGCGGTGCTGCCGACCCCCGAGGCCGAACCGACCGAAGCGCTTCCCCGCCGCTCGCGGCTGGAGGAGCTGCGCGCCCGGGGTCAGGATTTTGCCCTGCTCAGCGGCGGCAACGATGAGGACGACGAGGACATTCTGCGCCGGGAAACGGTGGCGCTGATGGGCTATCCACTCCTGCCCGAGGACGTGCTCGAGGACAAAATCTGCCGCGCCCTGAATATCCAGCCGGATTTGGCCGTGTCCGTGGACATTAACCTGCCCTACAACGCCGACAGCTACGACCTCATCGCCAAGGTCGAAGCGCTCCAGGAACGCTGGCAGAATCCGAACATCTACTACCGCCTGCCCGCCACGCCGGCCGGCCTCAGCGCCCTGGAGGCCCTGAGTTCGCGCGGGGTAAAAACCGAGGTGCGCGCCATCTATGATGTGGTGGTCTACCGGGCGACCCTGGAGGCCTACATCGCCGGCCTGAAGCGCTATGCCAGCCAGAACGGCAATCTGGCCGAGGTGGCCAGCATCGCCAGCTTCTGCGTGAACAAGGTGGACAGCGCCGTCGATGCCATCATCAAGGACATCGCCGGCCTCTCCAACAACTGCGGCCTGGTCGGCATCTACCTGGCCAGTGCCCTCTTCCAGTACCAGCTGAAGCGCTCGGCCCAGGCCGACTGGCAGGAGCTGGCGGCGGCCGGCGCCCAGAGCCAGCGGCTGATGTGGATTGGCACGGCGGTGGAAAACGGCAGCTACACGCCCACCCGCTACGTGGACTACCTCATCGCCCCGGGCACCCTGTCGGCCATGAGCACCCACACCTACCGCCTGTTCCAGAGCCAGGGCAACAGCAATCTCAGCCTGGAACACCACATTCCCCACGCCCTCAAACTGCTGGAAAGCCTGAGCAGCCGGGGCTGTGATTTGAGCGCCGTCGCCGAAAGTCTAGAACGCCAGTACGCCAGCGCCCGGGACGCGGCCCTGCAGCAGATGCTGGCCCAATGATTGTGCTGGTCATACCGGCGCGCTACGGCTCCCAGCGGCTGCCGGCGAAGATGCTGCGCCCGCTGGCCGGAGTGCCGCTGGTGGTGCGGACGGCCCAGAACGCCAGCCGGGCCCCCTATCCGCTGCTGGTGGCCCATGACGACGAGCGCATCGGCGCGGCGGTACGAGCGGCCGGCTTCGAGGCCCTGGCCACCCGGGCCGACCATGCCAACGGCAGCGAACGGCTGGCCGAGGTGGTTCGCCTGAAAAACTGGGCCGATGACACCATCGTCGTCAATGTGCAGGGCGATGAACCGCTGCTCCCGCTGGACTGCATCGAAACGGTCATTGCCACCCTGCAACAAAATCCCCGGGCCGCCGTCGCCACCCTGGCCACGCCGCTGGCGGCCCCCGCCGCCGCCGACCCGAATCTGGTCAAGGTGGTTTGTAACCAGCAGGGCGAAGCGCTCTATTTTTCCCGGGCCCCCATTCCTTTTGACCGCGATGGGCTTGGGGCAAGCTATTTGCGTCATCTGGGCGTCTATGCCTACCGGGCCGGGGTGCTGCGCCGCTATCCGACGCTCAGCGTCTCCCCCCTGGAACACTATGAAAAACTAGAACAGCTGCGCTTCCTGCATCACAGCGAAACCGTGGCCGTGGCCGTCATCGCCACGGCGCCGCCGGTGGGCGTGGATACCGAGGCCGACTTGCTCCGGGTGGAAGCGCTGCTGGCGAACCAATGAGGATTCAAATGGAACGATTTCGTGGTCTGGCGATGAAACTCACGCTGATGCGGGTGGGGCTCATCCCTTTTTTTATGTTGTCCTTCTACTGGCACCCGGCCGCCTGGGGCCAGTGGCTGGCGGTGAGCATCTACTTCATCGCCTGCATCAGTGATTTTTTCGATGGCTACCTGGCCCGCAGCCTGAAGGAAGAGAGCGCCTTTGGCGCTTTTTTAGACCCGGTGGCCGATAAATTGATGGTGGCCTGTGCCCTGGTGGTCATTCTCCAGCGCGACCCGCAGCTATGGCTGATGCTCTGCGCCTTCATCATTCTGGCCCGGGAAATCTGGGTGTCGGCCCTGCGCGAATGGCTGGCCACCGTCGGCCACCGCGACCTCATCGCCGTTTCCAAAACCGCCAAATGGAAAACCACCGCCCAGATGTTCGCCCTCGGCTTTCTCATCTTCCGCGAGGATTTGGGCGGCGTGCCCATCTGGCAGCTGGGCAAGGGGCTGCTGCTGATTGCCGCCTATCTCACCCTCCATTCCATGTGGGACTACACCCGGGGCGCCCTTAAATATCTGCGGGCCGAATGATGAAAATCAGCGAGCGTTTTCGCGGTTTCCTGCCCATTGTGATTGATGTGGAAACCGGCGGCTTCGACTGTGAGCGCGATGCCCTGCTGGAGATTGGCGCGGTGCTGGTGCAGTACGATTTCAACGACAAACTGGTGCCGGCGCGCACGCTGCACTACCACGTCCGCCCCTTCGCCGGCGCCCAGATTGCGCCGGAGTCGCTGAAACTAACCGGCATCGACCCCTTCCACCCGCTGCGGCCGGCCCTGGAGGAAAAGGACTGTGCCGAGCGCTTCTTCGGCGAGGTGCTGACGGCCCTGCAGGAAAGCGGCTGCAACAAGGCCATTCTCGTCGGCCACAACGCCAGCTTTGACCTGGGCTTTCTCCGCACCCTGGCCCGGCGCACCGGCTGGGAGGAGCGCTTCCCCTTTCATTCCTTCAGCACCTTTGACACCGTCAGCCTCGGCGGCCTCATCTACGGCCAGACGGTGCTTAGCCGCATCGCCACGGCGGCCGGCTTCAAATACAACAGCCACAAGGCCCACGGCGCCAAATACGACGCCGAACTGACCGCCGCCATCTTCTGTCAAATCGTCAATGTCTGGGGCAATCCCATTGGAGAACTGAAATGAACCTGAAATTTTTTGTCCCGCTGCTGGCCCTGGCGCCGCTGGCGGCCCCGGCCGAGGAGCTGGGCGCCGAGGAAAAGGCCGCCGTGCTGGCCGTGCAGGAGGACTATAACCGGGCCGTCCACTGTGGCAGCCTGCCCCTGGAGGGCGAGCGCGTCTTCGCCGTCGGCGACGGCACCGAGGCGCGCTGGTACTGGGTGCTGTCCAAGGTCAAGGACCACTGCAGCGACGCCCGCGACCGGGAGCGCTTCCTGGTCAGCGAGGTCTACCGGCTCAACGATAAATACCGCGTCGCCAATCCGACGGTCATCGACGGCCAGCTGAGCGACGGCGATTTCACCATCGACGCCGCCTATATCAAGGCCATCGACCAGCGCCAGCCCTACATCATGACCGTCAGGACCGAGGAGGACGGCCAGCGCCGCGACTACGCGGTGATGGTGGAAAACTACCTGGCCGACCGCAGCAACGCCCACATCTTCAAGAAAATCATCGGCGTCAATGCCAACCCCTAAACCCAGCAGCGCTTCCCCGGGAGCGCTTTTTTTCAGCCATGCGAAACACTCCCTTCCTGCTTGCCCATAATCCGCCGCCCCACAGCCTGCTGCTGCTCTGCGCCAGCAACGACGAAGCGCTCTACTGCGCCGACCTGCTCCGTTACTGGCAGTCCGAACGGCCGGTCTGGCATTTCCCCAGCTGGGAAACCCTGCCCTACGACCGCTACCGGGCGCCCCAGGAGCTGGTCAATGCCCGGCTGCGCCTGCTGCTGCGCCTGCCCCAGGAACGGGCGGCCTACATCGTGGTTTCGGCGCCGACCCTGCGCCAGCGCCTGTGCCCCCAGAGCCATCTGGACCGCCAGGGCGTTGGCCTCCGCCGCGATGACGCCCTGAGCCGGGAACAGCTGCTCCGGCGCCTGCGGGCGGCCGGCTACCGGGAAACGCGCTCCCTGGGCCTGCCCGGCGAAATGGTGGTGCTGCCCCAGCAGCTGGATTTCTACCCGCTGGCCTGCCCCGACCCCATCAGCGTGCGCTGGCAGGACGGCCGCATCGTCGCCCTGCGCACCCTCGACCTGGCCAGCAACCGCACGAAAATCGACAGCCGGGAAATCATTCTGCCGCCGCCCCACGAGCTCGATTTGAACGCCCTGCCGTCGCTGCCGGCCGGGGAAAATCCCGATTATTTCCTGCCGGCCTGCTTTAAAGAAACGGCGTCCCTGCTGGACTATCTGCCCCCGGCCACGGCCCTGCTGGCCACGCCGGCGCTGGCGGAGGTGCTTCGCCAGCAGGAACAGCACTGCGCCCAGCGCTGGCGGCCGGGCCAGCTGCCGCCGGACGAGGTTTGGTGGCCGACGGCAACCCTGCTCGAGCGGCTGGCGCCGCTGCCCCGCTATCAGCCCCGGGGCCAGGTCGAAGCGCTTCCCTTCGCCGGCACCGCCGGTGAACGCCAGCGCCAGTGGGAGGACTACCGCCGGCGCTTCCCCCGGCTGGAAATCCACAGCGCCAGCGCCCTGGACGAGGACGCCACCGTCAGCCCGCTGCGCCACAGCTTCGCCAGCGGCGACACCGCCTATCTCTACCGGGGCGACCTGCTGCCGCCCAGCGCCAGCGGCCGCCGTGCCAGCAGTCTGCTGCAGGATTTGACCGAACTCCAGCCCGGCGACCCGCTGATTCACAGCGATTTCGGCGTCGGCCGCTATGGCGGGCTGGAAACGCTGGAGGGCGAGGAGATGCTGCGCCTGGACTATGCCGGCGGCAGCGTGCGCCTGGCGGTGAGCGAGCTGGGCCGGCTGACCAAATACAGCGGCAATCCGGCCACGGCACCGCTGCACAGCCTCGGCAGCAAGCAGTGGACGACGCTGCGCACGAAAATCAGCCGGGCCGTCGCCGACACCGCCGCCGAGCTGCTCCAGCTCTACGCCCAGCGCCAGCGCGCCCCGGGCATCAGCCTGAGCTGCAGCGACGGGGAGCTGGAGCGCTTCGCCGCCGCCTTCCCCTACCAGCTCACCGCCGACCAGGCCACGGCCATTGCCGCCGTCCGCGCCGATTTGGCCGCACCCCGGCCCATGGACCGGCTCATCTGCGGCGACGTGGGCTTCGGCAAAACCGAAGTGGCGCTGCGGGCCAGTCTCATCGCGGTGGCCGCCGGCCATCAGGTGGCGGTGCTGGCCCCCACCACCCTGCTGGCCGAACAGCACGAACAGAAATTTGCCGAGCGCTTCGCCGGCTTCGGCCGCCTCGGCGCCCTCAGTCGCTTCAAGAGCCGCAAGGAACAGCAGGCCACCCTGGCCGCCCTGGCCGCCGGCGAGCTCGACCTCATCATCGGCACCCACCGGCTGCTGCAGAGCGACGTCCAGTTCGACCGGCTCGGCCTGGTCATCGTCGATGAGGAACAGCGCTTCGGCGTCCGGGCCAAGGAGCGGCTCAAACAGCTGCGCCAGAACGTCAATTTGCTCACCCTCAGCGCCACGCCCATTCCACGCACCCTGAACCTGGCCCTCAACGGCCTGCGTGATTTGAGCATCATTAACACGGCGCCGCGCGGCCGCCAGCACATCATCACCCAGCGCTGCGACTGGGACGACGAGCTTATCCGCGAGGCCCTGCAGCGCGAGCTGGCCCGGGGCGGGCAGATTTATTTTCTCCACAACGACGTGGCCAGCATGGAGCGCATCGAATACCTGCTGCGCGGCCTCGTGCCGGAGCTGCGCATCGGCATCGCCCACGGCCAGATGAAGGAACGGGAGCTGGAGGAGGTCATGGCCGCCTTCCAGGAGAAGCGCTTCGACCTGCTGCTGGCCAGTTCGATTATCGAATCGGGGCTGGATTTGCCGAACGCCAATACCATTCTGATTAACCGGGCCGACCGCTTCGGCCTCGGCCAGCTGCACCAGCTGCGCGGCCGGGTCGGGCGCAACCGCCAGCAGGCCTACGCCTATCTCATCACCCCGCCGGAGAGCCAGCTCAGCGCCGACGCCCGCCGGCGGCTGGCGGCCTTCAGCGCCCTGGACAGCGTCGGCGCCGGCTTCCAGCTGGCGAGCCAGGATTTGGAGATTCGCGGCGCCGGGGAAATCCTCGGTCTGGAACAGAGCGGCAAGGGCACCGAACTGGGCCTGGGGTTCTATCTGGATTTGCTCGAGGAGGCCATTCGGCGCGCGGCCCCGGACGGCCAGACCGTGAGCCCGGCTCTGCTGGAGCTGGGCATTGTCGCCAGCCTCGACCCGGAGCAGATTCGCAATCCGGCCGTGCGCCTCGGCTACTACCAGCGCCTGGCCCGGAGCCAGAACGAGGCCGAACTACGCGCCATCTGGGCCGAGCTGGAGGAACAGTACGGGCCGGTGCCGGCCCACAGCCGCGACCTGTTCACCCTGCAGCAGCTGCGCCTGCTGGCCGAGGCCCTGGGCATCGAAAAAATGCAGCGCAGCGCCGCCGGCATCGCCCTTCACTTCGGCCCGACGCCGCGCCTGAACTCGGAACGGCTGCTGGCCGAGGTGCAGTCCCAGCCCCAGCGCTTCCAGCTGCGCCCGGACGGCCTGCTGTTCAAACTGAACGGTGACGAAAACCCGCTGGGGCCCCTGCGCCAGCTGCTGCAACGTATCCAGCCGGCGGCGGACTAGTTTTTTTGGTGCCCCGTAGCGCCCTGGCCGCCGTTTTGCTCTGGCCCATTTATCTTTAACCACTGGAGTTTAGCCATGAAAAAAATCCTCGTACTGAGTCTGGGCGCCCTGCTGCTGGTCGGCTGCGATGACCCCAACCATCAGGAGGTGCACGAGAACGTGCTTAACCAGAACAAGCAGCACGCCGAGAAAAAGCTGGAGGTGATGAACCAGGAAATCGACAAGAAGGTGGAGACCCTGGAGGCCATCAAGGACAACTAGTTCCTTCGCTTTCTCCCCCGCCGGACGGTGCTCGTCCGGCTTTTTTGTGGCTGCCGTTTCCGCCCGGCCTAGCCAACGAAGCGCTTCTGCAAGAAGCGCAGCAGGCGACGTAGTCGCGCAGCAACGGCTTCGGTCAGAACGATTCCTCCCGGCCGAAGCGCTCCTCTTCTTGGCTAGCCCAAAGGGCCAGAGCCACCGCCCCTTAAATTAAGAAAGCGCTCCCCTCCAAAACAGAACGAAGCGCTTCGACCGAAACAATTTCCCCCGGCCGAAAGCGCTTCCCCTTGGCTCAATCACCGAAGCGTTTCGTTGGAGACAGCCTTTTCAGTTGGAAGCACTTCGACATCAGCGGGCGGCGGGATTTGGTCTTCCGCCCCAGCCCGGAGAGAAGCACTTCCCCTTCGGGCCCGGCCAGCGCTGCCAATAGCCGCTGGCCCCGAAGCGCTTCGGTTGGAGCGATTTTCCCCGGGCCGAAGCGCTCCCCTTTTAACTGATGGAAGTGCTTTGTTGTTTGGTCATCTTTGGGAAGGAAGCGCTTCATTTAAAAATCCAGCGGGTGCGACCGAAGCGCTTCGGTTGGAGCGACTGCCTCAGCCCGAAGCGCTTCACTGGAAGTAAAAGTTCTGGGGACGAGAACGAAGCGCTCCCCTCTAAAACAGAACGAAGCGCTCCCCCCATTGGGCCGGGCAAAACAAAGAATGGCCTTGCTTTAACGTTGGCCGTGCTAACCCCGAAGCGCTTCGGTTGGAACGATTTCTCCAGCCCGAAGCGCTTCCCTCCAAAACGGAACGAAGCACTTCACTCTGAACCACCAGAAGGAAGCGCTTCTCTTTTGAAGCCGAGTTCCCGATTGAAGCGCTTCTTCGTTTCGCCTTTTCTGGGAACGAAGCGCTTCGTCGAGAACGACTTTTCCGGCCGGCAGCGTTTTACGGTTTTCATCTGTCCGAAGCGCTTCCTCTTGGCTCAACTACCGAAGCGCTTCATTGGAGATAGCCTTTTCAGTCGGAAGCGCTTCGACCGAAACAATTTCCCCCGGCCGAAGCGCTTCATTGGAAGTAAAAGTCTGAAGGACGAGAACGAAGCGCTCCCCCTTTTTGACGGTTTGAAATGAAAACGGGCCGGGGCGCCGAGAATCGTCTTAGCAGTGAAGCGCTTCCCCTTCGGACGGCCCCGGCCCCGGCGGGTTTAAAGCCCGTCCTTTGGAAGGAAGCGCTTCGGTTGGGAAAACGGCGACAAAAAGGAAGCGCTTCCTCCTTTTTCGTTGGAACGAAGCGCTTCGGTTTCAGCGGCGGCAGAATTTGGTCTTAGCCTGACGGGAAGCGCTTTATCGTTTCACCTTTTCCGGGAACGAAGCGCTTCGGCATTGGCAGACAGTGGGATTTGGCCTTCTTGCCCGACCCGGCAGAGGTTCATCACGCGACGGGAGTGGGCGGAAGGAAGCGCTTCCCTCCAAAACAGAACGAAGCGCTTCGGTCAGAACGATTCCTCCCGGCCGAAGCGCTTCACTGGAAGTAAAAGCCTGAAGGACGAGAACGAAGCGCTCCCCCCATTGGGCCGGGCAAAACGAAGAACGGCCTCGCTTTAACGTTGGCCGTGCTAACCCCGAAGCGCTTCGTCTGAATCCATTTCTCCAGCTTGAAGCGCTTTGTCCTTTCTGGGCGCGAAGCGCTTCGCAGGAACGAGGGCGGGGAAAAGGAAGCGCTTCGGCATTTGGGCAGAACGAAGCGCTCCCAATCAAAAGGCCCGCCGGCCTCCCGGCCTAGTGGGGGCACTGGCGCCCCTCGGGGGCCGGGGTGTGGGGACAGAGCCGGCCCTCGTATTTCTGGCGCAGTAGGTCGCCGTTGGTCTCGTATTCCACCCGCCGTCGGGCCGCCTCGCCGTTCTTGCTCTCCACCGCAATGTCGCGGAGAAAGGCCTGGGCGATGCCAAAGTCCAGGGGAATGTTTTCGCCGGCCCAGTCCACCGAAATCTGCTCCGCCGGCACCCCGTCGGCCACCAGCCGCTTGCGCAGGGCCTCAACCCGGCACTGGGACAGCCAGCAGTTATATTCGGCCGTCCCGCTGGTGTCCGTGTGGCCAACGAGGAAAATCCGCTCGGTGCTGTTGGCGCGCATGATGGGCAGATTCTCCCGGTATTCGGCCTCGCCCTGCGGGTTGAGCTCGACGCTGTCATATTTGAAACGAATGGGCGTTTTATTGATAAGGCCGGCCGGCTGCTCCTCGGAACTGCTGAGCACGCCGCCGCGCCGGTTTTTCATCAGCAGCAGGGCGAGTCGGGTCAGTTCACTGTCGCCGCCGCCGCGTTTGTGCTTTAGCCGCTGGTACTGCTCCTCTTTAATCAGCAGCAGCTGGGTTTGACGAAGGATTAGTAGAAACTCCCCCAGCCGGCCGGGGATATGGTCCGGCAGCTGGTCGGCCTCGGCATCGCGCAGATAGCCGGCGATGACGCTGTCCAGGCGCTGTTGCATCTCCTCACCGGTGAAATCTTTGTACCTGGTGTTGACGTCCAGCAGGGCCAGCAGCAGCAGCATGGGCCAGTCCTCGGAACCGCTCACAAACGAGGCGCCCTGGCGAATTTCCGCCTGCACCGCCAGCAGGCGCCGGCTCTGGGGTTCTTCCATGTCGATGGCCGCGCCGGCGAAGATGTGGCGGAAAAGCCGTTCCTCCCAGCGGGCCAGCAGCGCCCGCCGCTGGCTGTCCGCCATGCTGGGACTGCTGAAACACAGCTCCTCATCGGCCTGACGGTAGGTGGCCAGCGCCGCCGCCGGCTCGTCCCGTTGCCGTTCCAGCTGCGCCAGCAGGGCCGGGCAGTCGGCGGCCCCCAGCGGCCCGGCCAGGGCCAGCCCCAGAATGAGCCGCTTCATGGCTGGACTCCCACGGGCCGGTGCAGCTGGCCCTTGAGCAGGGTCAGGCCGTTGGACTGGGCCACCAGCGCATAGACAAAGGGCCGGTCCAGCCAGAGTTCCGGCGGCGGCGCCAGGCTGGCACTGCGCGGGACGATTTCCGTCACCGTGGCCACGTCGGCGCGGCCGCCCTGTTCGTCGATGCTCAGGCTCAGCGTCTGGCGCACATCGCCGACGCGCAAATCCGGACCGATGCCGCCCAGGTCGGCCTTGATGCCAAAGACGGTGCGAATGCCCTCGGCCTGGAGCGTCGCCACCAGCGGATTTTCCCGGCGCAGCTGCCAGCGCGGCAGGCCCAGCTTCAGCGGGCGCGGTTCGGCGTTCAGCAGCTCGGCCTGGTGCTGGCTCAGCCAGCGGCCGGCGTCGCGAAGGCTGGCGGTGCTGGGTTGGTCGGGCCGGGCCAGCAGCAGCACATAGTCGCCGGCGAAGGGCAGGGCCACGGCCTGGAGCCGGGCGTGGCGGTCGTCCAGCCGGCGCAGATTCAGCGTTTTTTCCATCATCGGCACCGTGATTTTGCTCCCCTGCAGCGGCCGGAAGGGCCGGGGCTGGGTGCGGGCCGGGTCGAAGGGTTCGGCCCAGGGGGCGGCGAAGTGCAGACCGTGCACCAGCACCAGACTGACCCCCGGGTCGAGGCGCTCCAGCAGCCGGGGGATTTGCTGGTGGCTGAGGGCGGCCACCCGCTGGTTCAGCTCCGCCACGTCGGCGGCCAGCACAAAACCGGCCCGTTCCAGCCCGGCGCGGTAGTCCGGCAGCACCGCCTCGGCCCGGGGAATCAGCAGGGCCCCGGCCTGTTGCAGGGCCGAATCCTGCTGGGCGAGCAGCCCTTCGAGCCGGGCCGACGGCTGGTTTTTTACCGCCAGCCAGCGCTGGATTTCCGTCTGGCTCGGGCCCCGGGCCCCGTCGGCCACCTGCTGCAGCAGCAGCGCCACCCCCGGCCCGCTGACCACGGGGTTTTCCGTTTTAGCGGCGGCCAGCCGTTCCAGCAGCCGGTCGCTGGCCTGATTCAGCATCGGCACGGCGCCGCTTTCCAGCACGGCCACGTTGTGGGCGGCACTTTCGGCCTGGCGGTGCTGGGCGGCCCGGATACGGTCGGCCAGGGTGCCGAAGGGCAGTTCGGCGCTGGTGGGAATGGCCGGGGCGGCCGGCGCGGCTTGGCCAGAGTGAAGCGCTTCGTTACTTATTGCTTGGCCAGAGTGAAGCGCTTCGTTGTTCTGAACCATTGGGCCGGCTGAGCCAGAGGGAAGCGCTTCGTTCGTTACTGCCGTCGGCGTGGCCCCCGCCCGGCCGTTGAACTGAAGCGCTTGGGCTTGCTGCGCCGACGGGCCGTGTGGTGCCACCGGGTTCGTTGCTACTGCCGGCGGCTGGGGTTGGCTAGACCGAAGCGCTTCGTCTTTTCGGGCTGGGTTTACTGTCGCCACGGCTTGGCCAGAGTGAAGCGCTTCGTTGTTCTGAACCATCGGGCCGGCTGAGCCAGAGGGAAGCGCTTCGCCGTTCCAGGCTGGTTTTGCCGCCGGCGTGGGTTGGCTGGAGCGAAGCGCTTCACCATTCCGGGCCGGGGGCGCCGTTGAATGGGCTGAATGGGATTGAAGCGCTTCGTTGTTCCGGGCTGGTTTTGCCGCCGGCGTGGGTTGGCTGGAGGGAAGCGCTTCGTTGGTTGTCGCCACCGTTGTGGGTTGGCTAGAGCGAAGCGCTTCGTCGTTCCGGGCCGGGGTCGGGCCGTAGGCGCCTAGCGCCGGGGCCAGCAGGGCCGCCAGCAGCAGGGGAGAAAGGCTGGGTTTCATCATGGTTTTTCCTTTTGCAACAGGGGAATTTGAACGATGGAGGCCCGGGTGTCCTGGCCGCCGTCGAGCAGGATGCCGTCGCGATTACTGACCGCCGCCCGCAAATCCAGAGCGTGGAAATCGCGGCCTCGGCCGAAGCGCTCGGCCAGGCGCCGGTGGTTGTCGGCCTCGGCCGGGTCGAGCAGGATAGCCAGCAGCAGGCCCGGGGCCGGCGACGACAGTTCAAAATTTATTGGCAGTATGCGGCGCTCGCCGGCCCTGAGCTCGGCCGGAAGCTGTTTGAACAGGGGATTGGGGAACAGCTGGCTATTGTGGCCGTCGTCGTCGAGCAGATAGACCAGCAGCAGGCCGTCCTTCTCACTCTCCAGCTGCACCTGATATTTGGGGCAGGGCGCCTGGGCACAGTAGGGCGGCTCGGCCACCGGCGCGCCGTGCTCATCGACGACGGCCAACCGCAGGCCGTGGGGATTTTCCGGGGCCAGGGCCGTGGCCAAAGTGGCGCTGGGCCCGCTTAGCGGGGTGCGGGTGAAGAGGCTCTGGCCCTCGCGGCCGGCGGCCATTTCCAGCACCGGTTCGATGTTGAAGCCCTGTTGGCGGTAATAGTCGGCGATGTAGGCGTGCAATTCGGCGTGGCTGATGTCGCCGTCGCCATTGGCATCGGCGGCCCCCTCGGCGCCCGCGATGAAGGCGCTGGTGAACAGGCCCGGCGGCAGGCTAATGGCGAGCTGGTGGGAGCGGACGGCGCTCCAGCTGATGACCTGGGGCAGCGGTTTTTTCAGCAGCGGCTTCTGCGGCACGCGCAGCGGGTAGCGCACCTTCACCGTCTCCACACCGGGCACCGCCGCCAGCAGCGTGCTCACCGCCGATTTGCTCTGGCCGCCCGGGGCCCGGGTGGCCGTGCCGGCGTGGCAGGAATCGAGGAGCACCGTAACTTGGCGGTCGGCCAGGCGCTGGAGCCAGCCATAGACATCGTCGTCGCTGATGTGGTTGCCGGTCAGGGGCAACGGCCGTTTCTTCCTGCCGAGCTGGGCGATGGAGAGTAGCTCGGTGTCATAGGGGAGCAGGGTCTCGTCCACGGCCACGCCCACCCGGTCATCGAGCCGGTCCTTGGTCTCGTCGCCGTCCCAGTCGGGCATATAGCTGCCGTGGCCGCTGAAGTAGAGCCACACCCGGCTGCCGGGCGTGCTCTGGCCGATGAGCCAGTCATTGATGGCGTTTTCAATGTGCTGGCGGGTGGCGGCCGCGTCGGTCAGGCTGAGTATCTGCTCCGGCGCGAAACCCATTTTGGCGACGAGGAAGCGCTCCATCTGGGCCACGTCCTGGGCTGGGCCGTCCAGATTGAGCCGGTTCAGATAGTAGCTGCCCACGCCGATGAGCAGGGCCCGGTCGCCCGGGGCCGCTCGGGGTAAATCCGGCGCCGGGGCGTCCTCCTCGCGCTGGAGGCGCAGCGCCGAGGCCTCGGCCCCCATCATTTCCTGAATCCAGGGAATGTAGTAGGCCACCCGGGTGTAGAAGCCCGCCTGGCCCGGCCGGCCACAGCCCCGGCCCGCCGCGACGACGCCGTATTGCACCGGCGCCGCATCGAGCAGGCCCAGGCCCCGGAACAGGGGCCCGCCGCTGTCGCCGCGACAGCTGTCCCGGCCGCCCGCCAGCACCCCGGCGCAGATTTGTTTTTCCGGGTCAAAATCCCGGCCACAGCCGCTGCCGTCGGGCTGCAGCGGCAGGCTGGCAATCTGCAGCTGCTGAACCGGAGGCCCGCCCTCGCTCTCGGCCCCCCAGCCCAGCACCTTGAGTTCGCTGTGGGCACTGCGTTCCCACTGGCTGTCGGCGGCGGCCAGGGCGATGGGCTCCAACGGTAGGGGCTTCGACAGCCGGAGCAGGGCCAAATCGCCAAGGGGAGTCTTCCGACCCGGCTGCCGGTCGGGGGCGATGTGGAAGCGCTCCACCCGGGTGAGCTTCGGGAGCCGGTTCACGTGCACGCTGCCGCCGGCCACGCTGATTTTCTCCGGCGCCACATAGTCCTCGCCGCCGGGCACGCGCTCCAGACAGTGGGCGGCGGTGAGCACCCAGTTCGGCGCAATCAGGGTGCCGCCGCACTGGGCCTGCTGGTCGGGCCGGTCAATCAGCAGGCGCAGTTGGAAGGGGTAGAGCTGCTCGTTGGCGACCTTAAAGCCGCCCAGCACCTTTTCCACGGCGCCGGCCGGCAGGGCCAGCAGCAGGGCCAGGGGGAGGAAGCGCTTCGGGCGGCGGCCTGTAGGGGGAAGGGTCATGTTTATCTCCTGGATTCGGGCGACGGGCTCATTCCCGCCGCTGGCATCTATTACGGGTTGGGCAATAGGGGGCCGGGGCCTAGCCCCGCCACCGGCGCCGTGGAACGAAGCGCTTCGGTTGGATTGGCTTCATTCTCGGGTTCGCCGGCAGCGGTGGGGGTTCTGGGCCAGCCACCGGCCTACTGGGTAGGTTTATTGGGGTCGACGGTGGCAAAGGGCACCAGCGCCAGGGCCGCCTCCGGGGCGGTCAGCGATTGCAAATCCAGCAGCAGGGCATCGCCGTTGCCGCCCTCGTCCAGGGCCTTGCCCTCGGCCAGCTGGGCCAGCAGCGGCCGCCGCTTGAGGGCGTCCTTTTTCAGGGCCAGCAGCAGCAGCTGGTCATTGCCCACCGGCGTAGTAATGCGGGCCTCGCCGATGAAGAAGCGCGGCTGGCCGTTCACCGCCGGCCGGTGGGCCAGATGGGCCAGGGGCTGGGCACCAATGGGCTGCAGACCGCCGGCGGCCGGCAGATTGATGGCCAGCAGCTGGTCATAGCCGGCCGGCTTCTCCTGTTCGAGGGTTACCTGTTCGCCGATTTCATAGACCGCATGGGCGACGTCATCGCTGCCCAGCACCGCCCCCTGGAAACGCGGCAGTTTCAGGGCGCGAATGGCCCGCAGCCGGGCCTGCTGGGCGAGGAAGCGCTCCAGCTCCAGAGCACTATTAATGTCATAGGCCACCACGCCGATGCCGCTGGCCAGGACGATGCCGCTGTCGCACTGCCAGCGGAAATCGGCCGTCTTCTCCTCCGCCACCCGCCGGAAGAGGCCGGGGTTCTCGTTCAGCCGGGGGCAGTCGGCCGCCGCGTAGAGACTCGGCACGGCCTCGGCCGGGGGGCGGGCGCTGGGGGCCTTCTGACCGCCGGGGCGGAAGAAGTCGTTGCCGTTCTGGCCATTGACTCCGGTCAGCTCGGGGGTTTGGGGCGCGTCGCTTTTAATCTGGGTTTGATACTTCAAATAGCCGCGCAATTCCTTCCAGCTGCGCACCGGCTGGCCCTCGGGGCTGCGGGCCGAGCCGTCCAGGGCCTGGGCGACGAGCACCGACAACAGGCCGTGATGTTTGCCATTCACGACGATTTCATTGACCAAATCCGTTTCCTGGGCGAAGGGCGTGGCGAAGAAGAGGCGATTGTGGAAGGCCGGGCCATCGCTGGCCCGCAGCCGGGCCGATTCGGCCGTGCCCCGGGGGCTGCGGTCCTCCGGCTTAAGCTGGGAGGGAGTGGCCAGGCGGCGCGCCATTAGCCGGTCGCCGTAGTCGCGGCCCGAGGCGGCCGAACGGGTCATGCCGCCGCTATAGCAGGCGTCGGTTGCAATAAACACCCGGGCCCCCTTGGCTGTGGCCTGCTGGGCCCAGCCGAGGAGCTCCTGGTCCACCAGGCGTTCGGCCGACGCGCGGCCCTGGTCGTGGTAGCCCCCCAGCAGCAGGGTTTCGTCCAGAACGTCCTCTTCGCTGGGCCGGCCATCGCGCCGCTCCGTCTGGCCATCGGCCCGGGCGTTGGCGGCCTCGCTGCCGGGGAAGTGCTCCGCTTCTTGGGCGCCGTGGCCGGCGAACGCGAAGAAAATCGTATCGTCGGGGCCGGCCTCCCTGATGGCCTGGGCCCACCAGTCTTTGATGGTGGCATAGCGGGCCTGTTGGTCGAGCAGCACCGTGGCCTTGACTCCCTGGCGCCGTAGACTTTGGTCGAGAAGCCGGGCGTCGTTGATGGGGCCGGGCAGGGACGAGAACTGCTCATACCGGTTGATTCCAATCACCAGGGCGTGCCAGCGGGCCGAGGCGCCGGCGCTGGCCAACAGGGCGGTGAGCAGGGCGGTTTTTTTAAGCATGGGGATTCTCCAATTTAGGGTGATTTTTGGGGATTGGCGGGATAAAAGAACAGCGGCGCACTAGGGCAGATTCTCCAGCCGGGCCCGGCAGCCGGGGGACAGCCAAACCCGGAAGCGGGTGCCCCGGTCGCCGAGCGTAAAGCTACCCGAGCAACGCTCGGGCTCGTCCGTCCAGTTGAGCAAATTGCCCCGGCGGGTCAGGCTCAGGGAATAGTGATATTCGCCGGCGATGTCTGGGGAGCCGCTCAAATGGAATTCACGCCGGCCGCCTTTCGGGTCGCGGCTGCCGCTTTCCTTGCTCTGCACCTGCTCCGGCACCTCCAGACTCACGCCGTGCAGGCTGCAGCCGACGCCACAGTCGAAGCTCAGGGCGGCCCCGCCCCGGCCATTGTCCAGCTGGCGATGGTCGCGGGCCAGCTCCTCGGCCACGGCCCGGGCGCCCTGGGTCAGCAGGGAATGGTGCTCCAGCCCCCGGGTCGAGCGCAGGGCCTGCTGCTGGTCCTCGTGGGAAATTTCCACCGTCGTTCCGCTGGTTTCCGGTTCGCTGGCGCTCTGGGCGGCGGCGTAGCGTTCCAAATCCACCTGCTGGGCCCCGGCCAGCAGCGGCAGCAGCAGCACTAATCCCGCTCTCATGGGGCCACCTCCAGACTCAAAATCTCATGCTCCGGCGTGATGTGCTCCAGCTTGAAGGGGTAGCCGTCCTTGAGTTTGCGCATCTCCTTGGCGTCCTCCTGGCCCTTGGCCCCGCCGAAGGCCTCGGCCGCGCCGGCGGCCAGATTGGCGAGCAGACCGAGGCCCACGGGCTTGACCCAGCCGGCGGTGGCGACGTCATCGAGGCGGACGGTGATTTTTTCCCGGTAGTGGTTGGCCGGCGTCAGGAGCACCTCGTTTTCCTGCTCCAGGGTCTGGGGTTTTCGGTTGGTGTAGTTGAGCTGGAAGGTGGATTTGATTTTGAGCCGGTAGCGATTGAACTGCACCGGCACGCCGGCGTCCTGGTTCAGGGCCACCGTCAGCGTCTGGTGGTAGCTGCGCACGTTGGCAGCGTTGGAATCGAGCAGGGTCGTCTGGCGGCGCTGGCGGTCGCCGCCGGCCTTCAGCTCGCCGCTCTGCAGTTTCACCAGCCGGCGATTGACCAGATAGCCCTCGGCCGCCGCCTTGGCGCTGCGGTCGCCGAGCTGGTTATAGGCGCGGGCCACGTCCCTGGCCAGCAGCGGGTGCTCGCCGACGGCCCGGTACTGCTCCAGAAAGGCGAGCAGGGCCTCCGGTTGATGGCGCACCTCGGCATAGTGGGCGAGGAGGTGATTTTCCAGAATGGCCAGGGTCTGGGCCGGGGCCGGGTTGTACTCGGGGGTGTAGCCGGTGAGACCGCCGAGGCCGCGAATGTTGAAGATTTCTTTATTGGTGAGGCCGAAGTTGTCGCAGGGGGCCTGGCTGGCGGTGCTGAGGCAGAAGAGGCTGCCCTCGGTGCCGCCGTTGGCCTCGGGGCCGCCCTCGTGGCGGCGGACGCCCCGGGGTTGCACGCCCTGGCTTTCCCCATCGAAGCTGTAGAGCAGGTCGCGATTTTCGCCGTGCCAGAGCAGGGCTTCGGCGGACAGGTCGCGCACCTCGGCGTCGTCGATGGCTTTGAGCGGCGTCTGGGTGAAGGTAACGCTGGGCGGCAGCCAGCCGGCGCAGCCGGTCAGGGTTAGGGTGAGCAGTAGCGGGGTAAAACGTAGCTTCATGGCTTCTCCAAAATTAGGGTTCGCTACGGTTTACGGGATAAAAATAAACGCAATGGGCCGGCCGGAACGCTCTGGCATCTGAAATAAAAAACCCCGGGGGCCGGGGTGGGGTTTTTTAATCAGAAAAACAGTATAGGAGTCCCTTGGCCCGCTTCTCGGGTGAATAATCACGGAATTTGTTGAATTGCACTGCTAGCACACTAAAGAATTCGTCCCCGCTGAGTGCTTTGCGTAGGTCGTCCTGCTCCGCTTGGCTGAGTTCCTCCCGCTCGGCCGGGTCGGTTAGGAGCCAATCCGCCAACCGACGACAGGCATTTTTTACCTCTGGCGCTTCCTGTTCTTCAACATAAATATTGAAGGCCGTTTTAAAGATGTCGTACCAATATTTTTTATAGATTAGTTCTCCTATTTCACGTAAGACCTGGTCCGTTTCCTCGTCCTTAGCCTCCGGCATATTAGGAATTTTCTTGCTATTTACTATGGCACGGAGCCGAGACCGTTGCGCTGGCTTCAGGTCATTATCTTCGGAGAGCAACCGTTGTATGGCCTTGAAAAAATAGACCACAAACCAATCCAGCTGCTGCTTTTCCCTTGCCTTCTGTTGCATTTTTTCTTGCTCCTTTTGTTCTCGCTCTCTTATTCTCTGCTCCCGTTCTTCCTCATTTATACAGGCGTTTAGTGGGTCATTCTGAAAATTGTCGCCCTCATAGCCGGACTCTTCGCTGTCCTCATAGCTGGACTCATCGTTGCCCTCATAGCCGAAATCATCGTTTTCCTCATAGCCGATTTCATCGTCATAGGGGTTTGAAATGGGCTGGGGGGCGGTTTTAAGTATTTCCTGAATAACTTCATGTTTAATAAAGTCGCTAAATTCCTCGCCGTAGTATCTACCCTCGCCCTTATCATCGCCAATCCACTTCAGCGGTTTGTTTTGCCAGGCCCGTTTTAGGCATCGCTCCCAGCTGTTGGGGTAAGCTGCCATTAGGCTCTTGCCGATATTGTCGATACTCCTTCTCTCGGCCCGGGTTGGGTTCTCGATGGTTTCCTCCTCTTGGGCCAGTTTCCAGGCGTTGTCTAGCAACTTAAACAGCTCTCGGCTCTGATTCAGATTAATGCGACCCCGGAAATCCAAGGGATAAACACGGAGACGTCTTAGCTCCTCATACAGACGATTAGCACCGCTAAGGGTGTCTATAACTAGATTTTTGACTTCCAGCTGCTTTTCTAAACTGTCTTGGGTGAAAGAGCGGTATTCGACGGGCTCAGGCTGGCTGCCCCGTTGAATAACGCTCCAGATGCTCGCGGGAAAAATAATCTCTTCATGGCGTTTCTCTTCGTTCATGCAGCGTTCGCGTAGACTCTCCTGAAATCGAACGATGTAGGGACCTTCATCACTTTTTGTCTTCCAGAAGAGATGACCTATAACCATATCGAAATAATCTTCGGCGGCCTTTTGAGGATTGTCCCGGGCCATTAGTGAACTTAATAAGCTGTTGAGATAGTAGGTATCCAACTGATGTTTATCAGGCAATAGGTAGTCGTTGGGATTGTCCCTATCACTAGGCTTCCAATCGGGGTCCCCGTTGGACCTACCCCCGCTCAACAGCCATATCAATGTTCTCTTAATGCAAAGAGCGTCGAGCACAAAGGTTTTTTTTCCCTCGAGATTTGGGTCGTCCTCACTGCTGAGGCCGTGGATGAGATAGTAGAGATAGAAACCTAAACTCCTGATAATTTTAGGAGTTTTGTTGTTGTTACTCATGGGGGAGATTTTCCTTAAATTTAAATTTAAAGTGGGGCAGATGCATACGCATGCATCTGCCACAAATTAATTTTAGCGACTTATTAGCGTATTTCAAAAACCTTCTCGAAGGTGTCCATATTCCGGTGTTCGGGTTTTTTTTCTTCTATCATCAAATCTTTAGCTATCAACTCTGGTGTTGAGGAATTGACCGGGAAATTGTCATCACTAAAGGTTTCAGCGCTCTTGCCCCAAATGGGAGCGTTGGAGTCCGTGATAAATGCTTTTAATAATTCGTAGCCGGCTGGGCCATAGACTGTATATTTGTAATTATATGATTTTCCTGGAATTTTTATGATTTGCCCCTTTCGGACGTAATTATTAGACTCGTATTTGTTGGGGAAGAGTCTAATGACACGACCCGATGTGCCCACGCTGATGATGTGAAGATAGCCGCTGCGCTCGGCCTTAACGCTAATCTCGGCTTCCTCGCCAATGTGGTAGACGTTGTTGCGATGGTCAAGCCAGATGCGCACTCCCGGATTTTTGGGGTCGCGGGGACGAGTTGGCAAAACCTCAGCAATCACGCGTTGTTCCGGAATCAGGTCTTTGAATTCCAGAGTGGGCGCAGCGGCCAACTCTTCGACGATGCTCGTGTCTTCAACGACATCAGCCCGGGCCTGGAAGCTGGCCAGAGCCAGCATGAGGGATAACATTTTGATTTTATTCATAAAATACTCCAGTTGGTTTTAAAATTGAGGCGGGAACGGCCTTGTCATCAGTTAATACGGGTTAAACATCGCCGTCTCTACCGAAGGTGAGTAAGCCAGCAAACGTCTGGGCGCCTCTACGGTCTTCTACGGAATAAATCTGCTGTAGCTCGTCGCGAAGCGCTTCGCTCCGGAAGGCCGCGTTCGATAGTTTGACGAGGGAAGCGCTTCGACTTCGCCGGGTACTGCCGGGGGAAGCGCTTCGACTCGGGCTAGGTTGCTAGAAACGTAGCTGCTGGAGAATGCCCTCCGGGTCTTCCACCACCGGCGTCTGCTGTCCGGAGGTGTAGCGGCGGACATTGTGTTTCAGCTGTTCCAGCAGCTCGCCCCAGTGGCTGGCCTCGGGGCGCTGGCTAAGATTTTCATGCAGGGCGACGGTGAACAGGCCGCCGCGGCCCGGCAACTCAGACGCCAGCTCATGACGCTGGGCCGCCCCGAGCAGCACCACCCGGCCGGGCTGCTGGCCGGCGAGGCCGTCGAGCAGGTCGTTGTCCTCCCGGGCTGGAGCAAAGTCCTTGGCGCGCAGCAGGGCCGTGCTGTCCTGGGCGGCGCTGGCATCGAAATACTTGCTCCGCGCATTCAGCAACGTGGCTTCGCCGCTGAGACCGCCGCCCTTGAAGAGGCCGCCGGAGAAGCAGGCGTCCACGGCCAGCAGCTTGGTGCCGGGAATGCGGTCAATCCAGGTGCGCAGCTCGTCGTCGCGAATGAATTTGTCCGTCTCCAGGCGCCAGTCCGGTGCGGTGGCCAGGTCATAGGGAACGATGGCCTCGTCCCAGTCCTCGTCGCCGTTGCCATCGTCGAGCAGCCTTGAGCCATGTCCGGAGAAGAACCAGAGCACCAACGAATGCTCATCGGCCAGGCGCCGGGCCCAGTCGGTGCCGGCCTCGATGTCGGCCCGGCTGGCATCCGCGTAGACGCGCACCCGCTCGGCCGGTACGTTGAAGCTGGCCTGCAGGGTGTCGGCGAAAAGTTGGGCGTCGGCGTTAGTCATCTTCAGCTGGCCCACATTGGAGCCGAAGGCGACGATGATGACCTTCTGAAACGGCCCGTGGGTGCGGGCGATGTCCAGCGCCGGCGCCGGTTCGGTCGGGCCAGCGGCGGGAATGACGGCGAAGCTGGCCGCCGCCGTGGCCCAGCTGGAGCGCTTCCCGAAAATCTTCTTCAGGCCGCCGACCAGACCGCGCCTGACGAAATCCCGGCCGGAAGTGAATTGCACGGCGCGCAGCTGGTCCTGGCGATTTTTCGTCCACAGGGCCACCACGCTCTCCCGGCCGGCCGGGCCGAGCACACGCAGCCGGTCGCTCCCGCCCACACAGACGCGCTGGCCGGCGGCCACCGGCTGGCTGGTGTCCAGGGCCTGTTTGAGGTGGGGATAAATACGCTGAACGGCGCCGGAACTGCCGAGATTCCAGAGGGACAGGTAGCCACTCTCGCCGATGCTGGCACAGAAGGAGACGGTGTCGTCGATGCGAACGCTGTCGCGGCCGTCGGCCAGCTCCAGGACGATTTTGTCGCTGCCGTTGCTGGGCATGAGGAGGGGCTCGAACTCGTCGGCCGCAGCGCTTCCGGCCAGAAGCAGGGCCAGGGCGAGGGGTTTAGGGCTGAACTTCATAGCTGAACTCCTGAACGTTCCATTCGGCGGCCGGCAGTGGGAAAAAATGGCTCAGGTCGGCACGGCCAAAGAGGGGCGGGTTGCTGGGAATCACGACCAGCGGCGCCTGACGCGGCTGCACGCCGCCGGCGGGGGCGGGGCCGCTGGGGGTCAGGGTCAGAATGGCGCGCAGCTTGACCGCCCGGCCCTCGGCCCGGAGCCGATAGTCCGTGCTGGGCAGACGGTAGAGCTGGCCGGCGCGCAGATAGTTATCCGACGCCAGCGGCCCGGGCACGAGCCGGCTCAGGCTGCCGTCGTCGCGCAGCTGGAAGAGGTGCAAATAGGCGTCCCGGTCGGTCTGAAAGTGAATTTGCAGCGGCTGGCCGGCGCGCAGGGACTGGGGTTCGGTCCACAGCTGCAGGCTGGGCCGGCCGGCGGCGGCCGTTGCTGGGCCGAGGTTCGTTTCTAAGAACTGTTGGATTTCGGCGCGGCTGGCCTCGGGCCGGCGCGCGTCTAGGGTGAAACGGCGCTGGGCCAGGGGCGTGGCCAGCTCGGCGGCGTCGGCCGGGTGGCCCACCTGTAGCAGCTGCAGGGTCAGATAGCGGCTGCCCTTGGGGCCGGGCTCGATGCTGAAATGCAGCCGGCGGCCGGAGCCGGCACCGGGGGCCGTGGGCCGGGTGGCCGGATTGGGCCAGTGCTGGGCCGGCAGGGGCGGCCATTCGCGCAAATCCACCCCGGGCCAGGGCCGGAGCAGGTCGCTGAGCAGGGTTTTGATGGCCGGGTCGCCGGCCGGGGTTTTTTGAGCGGCCGCCGCCGGCGTTTCGGCCACGGCCGGGGTTTTTTGAACGGCCGCCGCCGGCGTTTCCACCACCACCGGGCCGCGGGCCAGAGCACCGGGGGCCCAATTCACCACTACGCCGGGCCGCACCACGGCGGTGCCCACGGCCACGGCCGGAATGGCCGGGGGCGTCGGGCTCGGGTCGGGCACGAAGCCCTTGTCCACCGGCATCTCTTCGGCACCGGCCACCCGGGCCAGGGCCAGCATCAGAACGATTTTTTTCATGGATTTCTCCTGTTTTATGGAAATAAAAGCGGAATCGGCGTTTTGGCCTTTCCATTCACCCTTTCGGGATAAACAGAGAAAGCCCCGGCCGGCCGAGCCAGTGGGCCTTCTGGAGTGCCTACGGGACAAAGTGGTCAGGAGAAAACCGCTTCGTTAGAAGCGCCCGGCGAGGCCGGCGGCCGAGTCGAACCGCGCCAGCGGAGCAGACCGCACAGCAAAACAAGACCGGCGAAATCTGAAGCGCTTCCTTGGTTGGAACGTTGGTTGTAGTTGGTGGGCAACGGCCCGGCAGGAGTTGCCGTGGACTTATCCCGTAGAGGGCAGTAGAGGCACCCGATAAAGCCCCCGGTCCGAGTACTTCCCTAGCTGAAATGGGAATGCCGAACCAGGCTTTCCAAACCCATCACGAGAAAAGGTCGGCAGGAGGGAACCGCTCTACTGGAGCGCCCGGCGCGGCCAGCGGCCGAGTCGAACCGCTTCCCTCGGAAGCGCTCAGTGAGGCCAGCGGCCGAGTCGAACCGGTTGCTGCGCCACTACGTGGCTCGCTGCGCTCTATGCGCCGGTGGCGCTTGAGCGCTTCGGCAGCCGGCAGGAGTTGCGACGGACTTATCCCGTAGACAAGGCCAGAGGCGCCTAGGCCGCCCCCTCGTGTCGGTGTTGCCTGAAGCGTTTCGGCGGAAATTACGAGTTGTTCCGTAGTTAGCTGTAGCGAGGCACCCACACCCGTGGACGCCTCAATTTTGAACCCCCCAACTGGAGTATTTATGAATAAAATCAAGATGTTGTCTATCGTTTTGCTGGCTTTGACCAGTTTCAGTGCCCGGGCGACGCTGGTCGTTGACACGACCGCTGAGCCGGCAGAGCGGCAAGTGCAAGCGATTGACGCCCACCAGTGCGACACTACCAAGGCAAGCAAGGCCACGGTACGCGTTGAAGTTCAAGCTCGGAGCGGCGCGAAGTTTATTCTTTTGGGCCCCATCGAAGAGGTGGCGCCGCTGTTGAATGTTCTTGGCAGCGAAGATTTTTAACCGTCGCGGCACGGTGAGAATTTTTATCCCGTCATCTCTATACAGGAGCGCTCAGCGAGGCTAAAAACCGAGTCGAACCGCTCTAGATTCCCAAGCCACTTCGGAGAAATTTTATGAAGAAATTATTGTTAACCACCGCCCTGCTGGCTCTGGCTAGCTTCCAGGCCCGGGCCGACGTCGCCGAGGACACGAGCGCCGCGCTGCTGATGAAGGACATCAGCGTCGAGCAGGTGGCCCTTATCAACACTCGGCCGCCCCGAAGCTCTGCCCAGCCGCCGGCCGTCAAAATCTGGGTCGACCGGAAAAACCGCGTCTACCCGGTCGGCAGCGAAATTGTCATCAGTGCACGTGCGACAAAGGATGGTTATTTGACGCTTATCAGCAAAGGCAGCAGCGGAAAAACTATCCAACTGCTGCCCAACGCGGAAAAGCGGGACAATTTCATTCGGGCCGGCCAGACCGTGCACTTCCCGGTTCATGGCAAAGACACTTTTGTTTTTCGTGTGAATGGGCCCCAGGGCAAGGAGCTCATCAAGGCCTTCTTTAGCCAGTCGCCTAGCAGTATTTACGGCAAGAGCGCGGCCAGCTTCAGCGACGATTTCTTCCCGGCCAGCGATGCCCCTGTCGAGCTAATTTCGAAAGACATATCCGTGGAGTTCGCTCGCCCGGAACACGAGGGCTGGGATGCGGCTGAAGTGGTGATTGACATTGGCCCTTAATCCATTTTGATTCATTGATAAAGAGCGGCGGCGGGTGGCAGCACCTGCCGCTTTTTTATTTTTCACAATCTAGCCAGAGCGAAGCGCTTCCCCGGCAGTACCTGGCTAAATCGAAGCGCTTCGGCCTGCAGATTGTTGAACGTGGCTTTCTAGAGCGAAGCGCTTCGGTCGGCAGGGCTACGGCAGGACGAGGCCGGCGGGAAGGAAGCGCTTCGGTGAGCCGACCGTCGAACGTGGCTTTCCAGAACGAAGCGCTTCGTTGGCAGGCCGTCGAACGCGGCTTTCCAGAGGGAAGCGCTTCGGTCGGTAGCACCCGGCGAGAACGAAGTGCTTCACCCTGAAGAGCCTTCCCAACTCATCACGAACAAATCCCAGCCAGAGCGAAGCGCTCCCCCCCGATTGAAACGCTGGTTTAGAGTCTTCCAGAACAAAGCGCTTCGGTCGGCAGGGCTAGGGCAGGCCGAGGCCGACGGTAGGGAAGCGCTTCTCTTCGGAACGCCGATTAGCAGTTGGCGAGAACGAAGCGCTTCAGCCGGCAGAGCGTCGAACAAGACTGAGGGTAGTTAGCGAAGTTCACAGCAGAACAAGCCCGGCCGGCGCGAAGCGCTTCTTTTGCTGGAATGCTGGCTTAGGTTCTTCCAGAGGGAAGCGCTTCGGTCGTCAGTACCCGGCGAAGTCGAAGCGCTCCCCCCGTCAAACTATCGAACGCGGCTTTCCAGAACGAAGCGCTTCACCTCGGAGAGCCTTCCAAATTCATCACGGGAAAGGCCGGCAAGAGCGAAGCGCTTCGGTTAAACGGGCTTAGCAAAAGGGAAGCGCTTCGTCCCGGGGAGCCTTCTAAATTCATCACGGAAAAGGCCGGCAAGAGGGAAGCGCTTCGGCCTGAAGGCCGGTGAACGAGCTTTGCCAGAACGAAGCGCTTCAGCCTGCAGATTGTCGAACGTGGCTTTTCAGAACGAAGCGCTTCGCCCGGTGGGTAAAGCTGGCGGGAACGAAGCGCTTCCCGGACTGTGGAAGGCTAGGGCCCGGCCAGAGCAACCCCTAGGGCACCACCTCGATGCGGTGCCAGACGGCGCGCCATTCCGCCGGCGGCAGGGGCTTCAGCACCGCGTCCAGGCGCTGCAGGGCGGCCGGGGCGTTGGGGGCGAGGGCCCCGGGGGCGCTGAGGGGCTGGTAATTGCCGAGGACGGTGCCGATGAGCGGGCGGCGGGTGGCCAGCAGCAGCAGATGGCTAGCCCCCAGCGGCGGCCGGGCGCGGAGGCCCCCGGGCGGTGTCGGATAGAGGCGCCGTTCCCCGGCCCGGGCCGGCTGATTTTCCAGCAGGGTGAGGACGGCGCCGCTGCTCTGGAACAGATAGAGATGCCAGTAGGCTTCCCGGGAGCTGTAGAGCTCCAGGGTGAAGCGCTCCCCCAGCGGCAGCCGGTCGCGGCTGGGGCGCAGGCTGATGCCAAAGTCGGCGAGGCTGCCCGGGTTTTCCAGGGCGTGCAGCTGACCTTCCAGCGTCGGCGGCGTCGGCCGGGTGCTGGGGCTGGGCGTGGGCGTTGTTGGCGGCAGCGATGGCCGGGGCGGCGCACAGCCGGCCAGCAGCAGGCTGAAGAGCAGGGTTTTGATGGTTTTCATGGGTTTCTCCTAAAGGGATTCACCCAAGATGTACGGGATAAAAAAAGCACTTCCGGGGGAAGCGCTCCAGCGCCACCGGCGCGCCGAGCGCAGCAAGCCACCTAGTGGCGCAGCAACCGCTCAAGCGCCACCGGCGCATAAGAGCGCAGCGAGACACCTAGTGGCGCAGCAACCGGTTCGACTCGGCCGTTGGCCTTGCTGAGCGCTCCGGTGAAGCGCTCCAGCGCCACCGGCGCGCCGAGCGCAGCAAGCCACCTAGTGGCGTAGCAACCGGTTCGACTCGGGCAATGCCCTCGCTGAGCGCTCCGGTGAAGCGCTCCAGCGCCAACGGCGCGCCGAGCGCAGCAAGCCACCTAGTGGCGTAGCAACCGGTTCGACTCGGGCAATGCCCTCGCTGAGCGCTCCGGTGAAGCGCTCCAGCGCCAACGGCGCGCCGAGCGCAGCAAGCCACCTAGTGGCGTAGCAACCGGTGCGACTCGGGCAATGCCCTTGCTGAGCACTTCCGGCGGAAGCGCTTAAAGCGGGTAGAAATCGAAAAGGCACCGGTCGCGGGCTACGCTGGCCGCCTCGGTGGCCGGCACCGGCCCGAAGCTCAGACCCTTATCGTCGGCGGGGCTCTGCAGCTGTTCCAGCAGCTGGGCTTCGGCCCGCTGGCGATTTTTGCCCGGATTCTGGACGCCGAGGCGGAAGCGCTTTGCCCCGGCCAGTGGCGCAAAGAGCTGGCCCAGCGGTGGCGTGAGCTTCTGGCCGTCGCGCAGGCCGAGCAGCAGCGGGGCACCGGCGGCGGCGATGCTCACGGTGCCATTGGGCGACAGGGCCAGCCGGGCCGGGGCCGTTAGCCGCAGACCATCGGGCGGCAGGGGCAGGGCCTCGTCCTGAATGGTCAGCGTGGTGGGGCAATGGCCGTTGGCCAGGGGCATCAGGCTGATGTCGAGCCGCTCGGGCCGGGGCTGTTTGAAGACCTCCACCGAGGAGCGGCGCCGGTCCAGCGAGGCCAGGGCCGGTAGCTTTTTCATAAGGCGGCGCCAGCGTTCGTCGCGCTGGTCGTCGCTGTGGAAGGCGAAGCGGAGGCCGATGTAGGGGTTGTTTTTGTAGAAAGGGAGAATGGCGCGGAGCCGCTGCAGAATGGCGGCATTGGCGGCATTGTCGACCAGGTCGGGGCCGTCAAATTCCAGCTGCCACTGGGCCCGGCCGGCGCCGCTCAGGGCCAGGCCAATGCAAAGGAGAAGGGCGCGAATCATGATTTTTTTCCTCGGCGGAAGCCAAATAACAAAGGCGCCCATCATAGCCTAGGGTTCGGAATCGGACTCGGTGCAGCGGTCCACCGTGCGGAAGCGGTACTGCAAAGCCCCGCTGTAGCGGGCCTCCAGATAGCCGGCGGCGGCGGACAGCCGGTCGATACCCTGGAGCGGCTGGAGTTTTTCCTTCAGCTCCAGCGCCAGCCGGCCCTTGTCGATGCCCCGGTCGCCCCAGCCGTAGCTGCGCCGGGCGATGACCATGAGCAGCTGCCGTTCCGAGGGCGGCGCCAGGGCGTAGGCCGTCTGGAAATAGGGCCGGCCCGGCACCGGCTCGATGTTCTCCACGCGAATGCCGCCGTTTTCGCCAACGCTGACCAGGGCCGTTTTATAGGCCAGCCGGCCGCGCCACCAGCTGTAGTCGTCGATATGGACCCGGGCGGTGAGCCAATCGCCCTGCTGGTAGACCGGCTCGCCGGGCTGGGACTGGCCACAGGGCGGGGCCAACACCCGGAGACCGTCGCCGTTGGCCCGGGTGAAAAGGGGCTGGTTGGGGCCGCTGGCATCGGCGGCGCGCCAGTTGAGATAGAGCGGCTGGCGGTGCTGGGCCCAGAGCAGGCCAAACAGCAGGCCCAGCAGCGGGGGCAGGGCCAGCAGCGTGGGCCGCCAGTGGCGGTAGCGGCGTACCCGGGGCCAGCAGCCGGCCAACTTCTCCTCCAGCCGGTCGCAATAGAGGATTTCCAGCTTCAGGTGCTGATAGTCCGGCTCCGCCCGGAAGGCCGTCCAGAGTGGGCCCAGCTGGTCTTTGCTGGAGGAGCCGTCCTCCAGCAGGTGCGGCACCGCCACCAGCACCGGCCCGGTGGGCTTGTCCTGCCGGATGCGGTCGATGATGGCCCGGAACTTTTCCTCCAGCTGGCCCACGGCTTTGACCCAGACGTCATCGCCGTCAATGGCCAGCTCGCCGCTGGCGTAGATGGTCTGGAACGGCAGATGGCCCCGGGCGGCCAGCAGGCCCAGCAGCAAACCCAGCTGGCTACTCCGGTTCTCGGCGCTCTGGATATAGCCGAAATTATGATGATTGACCTCCAGCTTCACCGCCGGCGGGGCGGCCAGCAGCGGCCGGAGCAGGGGAGGCGAGCGGCGGCGCCAGCGCTCCATCAGGGTGCAATAGGCGTTGCGAGCCACTATGCCGGCGTCCCAGTAGCCGATGGGTTTCAGCTGTTCGCTGAAGTCCCGGTCCGAGTTCTGACTCACCGACCAGCTTCGCCAACGGACGGGCCGGAGTTGGCTGGGAAAAAAGGTAACTTCTTGCAATCGACCCGTTTTGTCGCCGCTTACCAGCGGCACCAGCACCTCCGGCGGCGGCCTGGGGGGCTTCTGCGGCGTTGGGCTGTCCGCCATCGTAATGTCGGCCATCAGAGGTGAAGTCTAAGTATCAGCTTCAGCCAGTCCGGGTTCTCCTCCGATGTGGGCTTGGGCAGATAGATGACGGCTGTGCCCTCCTCGTCAAACTTAACCCAATGGCTCGGTTGGTCGGCGAAGCACAGTTCCACTTCGCGGTTGGCAAGCAGCTGTCTAACCGCCTCCACGCCTTCCTCCACTCTCAGTTCACAGCGAATCTTACCCGGCGGCGCGCTTCTCTCCTCATAGCTGACGATAAGGTTTCTATCGGTGCTGTAGTAGCTGATTTCACTCTGGCGCTCCTGGCCGGCGGCGGCCCGGGGAATGAATTCAAAGTAGGGCACTCTGGTTCTAGGGGCTTCCCTGTTCGCCGCCGCGATGTCCCGTTCAAAGCGCTGGCGAATGCGGGCGTCCTCCAGCATGAAATGGAGGGCCTGGACGAAGTAGCTGGAGCGGGGGTCGCCGCTGGGTTCCTTGAGCAGGGCAAAAATGTCTTTTTTCATAAATATTCTCCGTTAGGGTTGAGGGTTAGGGGCCCTATCAGGGGCCTTCTATTAGGGACTACGGGATAAAAAAGTAGCTTCCGGCCAGGGCCAGCAGCGGCAGGGCCAGCAGTCCGGGCCGCCAGTGGCGGTAGCGGCGCACCCGGGGCCAGCGGGCGGCCAACTCCTCCTCCAGCCGGTCGCCGTAGAGGAGTTCCAGCTGCAGGTGTCGATAGTCCGGCTCCGCCCGGAAGGCCGCCCAGAGCGGGCCCAGCTGGGCTTCGCTGGGGGAGCCGTTTTCCAGCAGGCGCGGCACCGCCACCAGCACCGGCCCGGTGGGCTTGTCCCGTTGGATGCGGGCGATGATGGCCCGGAACTTTGTCTCCAGCTGGCCCACGGCTTTGACCCGGACGTCGTCGCCGTCAATGGCCAGCTCGCCGCTGGCATAGATGGCCCAGAACGGCAGCTGGCCCCGGCTGGCCAGCAGGCCCAGCAGCAAACCCAGCTGGCTACTCCGGTTCTCGGCGCCCTGGATATAGCCGAAATTATGATGATTGACCTCCAGCTTCACCGCCGGCGGGGCGGCCAGCAGCGGCCGGAGCAGGGGAGGCGAGCGGCGGCGCCAGCGCTCCATCAGGGTGCAATAGGCGTTGCGAGCCACTATGCCGGCGTCCCAGTAGCCGATGGGTTTCAGCTGTTCGCTGAAGTCCCGGTCCGAGTTCTGACTCACCGACCAGCTTCGCCAACGGACGGGCCGGAGTTGGCTGGGAAAAAAGGTAACTTCTTGCAATCGACCCGTTTTGTCGCCGCTTACCAGCGGCACCAGCACCTCCGGCGGCGGCCTGGGGGGCTTCTGCGGCGTTGGGCTGTCCGCCATCGTAATGTCGGCCATCAGAGGTGAAGTCTAAGTATCAGCTTCAGCCAGTCCGGGTTCTCCTCCGATGTGGGCTTGGGCAGATAGATGACGGCTGTGCCCTCCTCGTCAAACTTAACCCAATGGCTCGGTTGGTCGGCGAAGCACAGTTCCACTTCGCGGTTGGCAAGCAGCTGTCTAACCGCCTCCACGCCTTCCTCCACTCTCAGTTCACAGCGAATCTTACCCGGCGGCGCGCTTCTCTCCTCATAGCTGACGATAAGGTTTCTATCGGTGCTGTAGTAGCTGATTTCACTCTGGCGCTCCTGGCCGGCGGCGGCCCGGGGAATGAATTCAAAGTAGGGCACTCTGGTTCTAGGGGCTTCCCTGTTCGCCGCCGCGATGTCCCGTTCAAAGCGCTGGCGAATGCGGGCGTCCTCCAGCATGAAATGGAGGGCCTGGACGAAGTAGCTGGAGCGGGGGTCGCCGCTGGGTTCCTTGAGCTGAGCAAAAATATCTTTTTTCATAAATATTCTCCGTTGGGATTAAGGGTTGGGGCCCCGGGAAAAGGGCCTTCAATTAGGGATTACGGGATAAGACCGCCGGTGGGGGTGCTTTGCCATTGGGGGCGGTTTGGGAAGGAAGCGCTTCGGCTCGAAGCGCTTGGCCCCCGAGCCTTGGCCTGGTCTTCGCTCCCCGGCCGCCAGGGTTTCTTCCGGCGGCGGCCGGGGGAAGGGATTGGGTTCTGGTCATGGTTGCTCTCCAAAAGGGGGTTTCCAGTTATTACGGGATAAGGCGCGGCGGCGGGAAGCGCTCGGCGGGGTCGGAGCTAGAGCCAAGCGCTTCGGCAGGTGATTAGTTTTGGTCGTTGAGTATGCGGAGGGCTTCTTGGGCGACGGCTTTAGCCTCCTGATTTTCATTCTGGGCGGCGGCTTTCTCGTACCACTCCCGGGCCTTGGCGTAGTCCTGTTTAACTCCCTGCCCATGCTGATAGAGATAGCCCAGATTGTATTGGGCGCTGGCATTGCCAGCCTCGGCGGCCTGCTCGTAGAGTTGCCGGGCTTTGGCGTAGTCCTGCGGAACGCCCAGCCCCTCATCGTAGAGATAGCCCAGATTGTTTTGGGCATCGGCATTACCGGCGGCGGCCGCCTTTTCATAGAGTTCCCGGGCCTTGGCGTAGTCCTGTTTAACTCCCTGCCCCTTCTCATAGAGATAGCCCAGATTTTTTTGGGCGCCGGCATTGCCAGCCTCGGCGGCCTTTTCAAAGAGTTCCCGGGCCCTGGCGTAGTCCCGTTTAACTCCCTGCCCCTGATGATAGAGATAGCCCAGATTTTTTTGGGCGCTGTCATCGCCAGCCTCGGCGGCCTTCTCATACCATTCCCGGGCCTTGGCGTAGTCCTGTTTAACTCCCTGCCCATGCTGATAGAGATAGCCCAGATTGTATTGGGCGCTGGCATTGCCAGCCTCGGCGGCCTGCTCGTAGAGTTGCCGGGCTTTGGCGTAGTCCTGCGGAACGCCCAGCCCCTCATCGTAGAGATAGCCCAGATTATTTTGGGCGCTGTCATTGCCCTGGGCGGCGGCTTTTTCAAAGAGTTCCCGGGCCTTAGCATAGTCCCGTTTAACTCCCTGCCCATGCTGATAGAGATAGCCCAGATTATTTTGGGCGCTGTCATCGCCCTGGGCGGCGGCCTTTTCATAGAGTTCCCGGGCCTTGGCATAGTCCTGTTTGACTCCGTGCCCATGCTCATAGAGATAGCCCAGATTATTTTGGGCGCTGTCATCGCCCTGGGCGGCGGCCTTTTCATAGAGTTCCCGGGCCTTGGCGTAGTCCTGTTTAACTCCCAGCCCATGCTGATAGAGATAGCCCAGACTATTTTGGGCGCCGGCATTGCCAGCCTCGGCGGCCTGCTCGTAGAGTTCCCGGGCCTTGGCATAGTCCCGTTTAACTCCCTGCCCATGCTGATAGAGATAGGCCAGATTATTTTGGGCGCTGGCATTGCCAGCCTCGGCGGCCTGCTCGTAGAGTTCCCAGGCCTTGGTGTAGTCCTGTTTAACTCCCTGCCCATGCTGATAGAGATAGCCCAGATTATTTTGGGCGTCGGCTAGGCCCTGGGCGGCGGCTTTTTCAAAGAGTTCCCGGGCCTTAGCATAGTCCCGTTTAACTCCCTGCCCATGCTCATAGAGATAGCCCAGATTATTTTGGGCGCCGTCATTGCCCTGGGCGGCGGCCTTTTCGTACCACTGGCGAGCTTTGGCATAGTCTTTGGTAACGCCCAGGCCCTCATCGTAGAGATAGCCCAGATTGTATTGGGCGCTGGCATTGCCCTGGGCGGCGGCCTTTTCATACCATTCCCGGGCCTTGGTGTAGTCCTGTTTAACTCCCTGCCCCTGCCCATAGAGATAGCCCAGATTATTTTGGGCGCCGGCATCGCCCTGGGCGGCGGCTTTCTCAAAGAGTTCCCGGGCCTTGGCATAGTCCCGTTTAACTCCCTGCCCCTGCTGATAGAGATAGCCCAGATTGTATTGGGCGCCGGCATGGCCCTGGGCGGCGGCTTTTTCAAAGAGTTCCCGGGCCTTGGCATAGTCCTGTTTAACTCCCTGCCCTTGGGTATAGAGATAGCCCAGCCTGAATTGAGCTACGGCATTGCCGGCTTCGGCCAGGGGTTGCACTATTTTTAAGGCCTTGGCGTAATCCTTGCGGTCATAGGCCGCATCGGCTTCTGCTAAGAGTGCTGGCGTATCTTTCTGAACCAGATCGGCCCCGGCCAGCGGGGGCAGGGTGAGCAGCAGCAGCAATAGACGTTTCATCATGATTTTCTCCAGAAGTTAGAGGATTAATTCTTCAGCCGTTGCAGCGATTTTCGGGCCAACTCATGGCCCTGGGCGGCGGCCTGTTCATAGAGTTCTCGGGCCTTGGTGATGTCCCGGGGGCCGCCCCGGCCGTCTTCGTAGAGCACGGCCAGATTATTTTGGGCGCTGTCATCGCCCTGGGCAGCGGCCTGCTCGTAGAATTCCCGCGCCTTAGCCTCGTCCCGGGGCACGCCCCGGCCGTTTTCATAGTAAACGCCCAGATTAAATTGGGCGCTGGCCCGGCCCTGGGCGGCGGCCTTCTCGTACCACTGAAGGGCCTTGGCGTAGTCCTGCCGCTGGTCGAAGAGCAGGCCGAGATTGTTTTGCGCCTCGCCGTTGCCGGCCTCGGCCAGCGGCTGCCAGATTTCCCGGGCCTTGGCATCGTCGCCGCGCTGGAGGGCGGCCCGGGCCTCGTCCAGAAGCGCTTCCTCCGGCGTCGGGCGGGGGGTGGCAGCGCCACAGCCGGCCAGCAGTAGGGTCAGGGTTAGGGTGAGCCATGGATTCATGCTTGTTCTCCAAAGATTGAGGGATTCAAAGAGCATACGGGATAAAAGTCAAAGCGCTTCGCCGAGAAGGATTTCCCCCGGCCTGAAGCGCTTCCCCCTTTCGCACCTGCTGGAAACGAAGCGCTCCCCTGGGCTCAACTACCGAAGCGCTTCGTTCTGGAAACGGGCTCTGGAGCAGGAAGCGCTTCGGCAGGGGAGTTAGTTTTGGTCGTTGAGTATGCGGAGGACTGTTTGGGCGACGGCTTTAACCCACGGATTTTCATTCTGGGCAGCAGCTTTCTCAAACCAGTGGCGGGCCTTGGCGTAGTCCTGTTTAACTCCCAGCCCCTGCTGATAGAGATAGCCCAGATTAAATTGGGCGTCGGCATTGTCAGCCTCGGCGGCCTGCTCGTAGAGTTCCCGGGCCTTGGCGTAGTCCTGTTTAACTCCATGCCCATGCCAATAGAGATAGGCCAGATTAACTTGGGCCTCGGCATCGCCAGCCTCGGCGAGCTGCTCGTAGAGTTCCCGGGCCTTGGCGTAGTCCTGTTTAACTCCCAGCCCCTGCCAATAGAGATAGGCCAGATTAAATTGGGCGTCGGCATTGCCAGCCTCGGCGGCCTGCTCGTAGAGTTCCCGGGCTTTGGCGTAGTCCTGCGGAACGCCCAGCCCCTTATCGTAGAGATAGCCCAGATTTTTTTGGGCTACAGCACTGCCAGCCTCGGCGGCCTGCTCGTAGAGTTCCCGGGCCTTGGCGTAGTCCCGGGGGCCACCCCTGCCGTACTCATAGAGCACGCCCAGTTTAACTTGGGCTTCGGCATCGCCGGCCTCGGCGGCCTGCTCGTAGAGTTGCCGGGCCTTGGCGTAGTCCTGTTTCACTCCCAGCCCATGTCGATAGAGATAGGCCAGATTAAATTGGGCGTCGGCATTGCCAGCCTCGGCGGCCTGCTCGTAGAGTTCCCGGGCCTTGGCGTAGTCCTGCGGAACGCCCAGCCCTTCGCCATAGAAAATGCCCAGATTGTACTGGGCCTGGGCATTGCCAGCCTCGGCCAGCGGCTGCAGGATTTCCCGGCTTTTAACGTAGTCCCGCTTGGCCAAGGCGGCCTTGAATTCCTCCGGCAGCTGCTCCTCGGCCGGGGCCGCCACCACCGGCCCGCCGGCCAGCAGCAGGGCCAACAGCAAAGCGGGGAAAAATTTCGTTCTTTTCATAATCAGTCTCCAAAAATTCAGGGGGATAAAAGCGCTTCCCGGCCGGAAGCGCTGCGGTTTCGTTCGGGCCGAAGCTGCCAATAAAAGCCCCGGCGCCGTAACCGGGGCCGTGGATTTATTTTGATGGGCCGCGCCGCCGCTGGAGGGCCTGCTGGGCTTCCTCGTCGTTCAGTTCCGTGGCCCTTTGGTAGAGTTCCTTGGCCTTGGCCTCGTCCTTTGCCACGCCCAGGCCCTGCTCATAGAGATGGCCCAGATTGACCAGCGCCAGGGGCACCTTGGACTCAGCCGCCATTTCGTACCACTCCCGGGCCTTGGCGTAGTCCTGGGGCACGCCCAGGCCCCGTTCGTAGAGCTGGCCCAGGGCATTTTGCGAATCGGCGCTCATGTCGACGGATTCTTCATAGAGCTTCCGCGCCTTGGCGTAGTCCTGGGGCACGCTGAGGCCCTGTTCGTAGAGGCGACCCAGCCGGAATTTGGCCAGGTTCCAGCCGTCGGCGGCCGCCTGTTCATAGAGTTCCCGGGCCCGGGCGTAGTCCGGCGGCACGCCCTGCCCCTGCTCGTAGAGCTGTCCCAGATTAATCCGGGCCGCCATATGGCCGTTGGCGATGGCTTTTTCGTAGAGCTCCCGCGCCTTCACGTAGTCCTTCTCGCCGCCCAGGCCGTGCTGGTAAAGATAGGCCAGATTATTTTGGGCCCGGTCGTCGTCAGCTTCGACCAATATCTGCAGAATTTTCCGGGCATAGGCGTAATCTTGGCGCTTGCGGGCGGCGACCACTTGGTTTCCCAGGTCGGTTCGCAGGTGAATCAGGGCCACCCCCGCATCCTCAGAGCGGGTAACGCTGGCTTTTTCCAGCAGGCGGTAGGCTTCCCCATAGTCCTGTTTCACTCCCCGGCCGCTGTAATGGAGCATGGCCAAAAGGTATTGGGCTTTGGCATCGCCGGCGGCGGCCTGGGCCGATATTTCCCGAATCTGTTCGTCCCCCCGCACCTCGGCGTTGGCCTGGTCGGCCATCTCCCGTAAATCCTTTCTAACGCTGGCGGCGTGCTGGTGGCTGTCGATGGCCGAAATAACTTGCATCAGCGCCGACAGCTGCTCGGGGGAATAGTTTGGCATCTTCGTGGCGGCCGGCGCCGGCGGCTGCTCTTCCAGCAGCGCCAGACTCTGCCGGGCCTCCCGATGGCCGGCGGCGGCGGCCTTTTCCCACCAGTAGCGGGCTTTTTCAGGGTCTTTTTCCACCCCCTGGCCGGCGTAATAGAGAATGCCCATATTGAATTGGGCGATGGCGTTGTCGGCGCCGGCGGCTTCGGCCTGCGGTTGCCAGAGCTCCCGGGCCTTGGCGTAATCCTGGCGGTTATAGGCGGCGATGGCCTCGTCTTCAGTATCTTGCGCCTCGGCCCGCTGAAGTCGGGCCAGATTTGCCTGGGCATTGCTTTCGCCGGCGGCGGCGGCCTGCTCATAAAGTTTTCGGGCCTTGGCCTCGTCCCTGGCAACGCCCCAGCCCTGTTCGTAGAGCACGCCCAGATTGTTCTGGGCCTCGGCATTGCCGGCCTGCTCGAACCAGCGGCGGGCCTTGTCATAGTCCTGCTTGACCCCCTGTCCCTGGACATAGAGAGAACCCAGATTGTTCTGGGCGCTGGCATCACCGTCGGCGGCGGCCCGTTCATACCAGCGGCGGGCCTGGGCGTAGTCCTGTCTTACCCCCAGCCCCTGGGCATAGAGCACGCCCAGATTGGTTTTGGCGGCGGCCACATCAACTTTAGCGGCTTTTTCAAACCATTGCCGCGCCTCGATGTAGTCCCGTTCGGCCGGCGGGCCGCCCATATAAATCAGACCCAGATTGTATTGGGCCACGGCATTGCCGGCTTCGGCGGCCTTCTGGAACCATTCCCGCGCCCGGTTCGGGTCCTTTTTAACGGCCTGGCCCTGGTCATAGAGCAGACCCAGATAGTTTTGCGCCCGGCCGTTGCCGGCCTCGGCCAGGGGCTGGACGATTTCCAGAACCTGGGCGTAGTCCTTGCGCTCGTAGGCCGCCTCGGCCTCATCGAGCCGGGCGGCCTCGTCCGGGGCGGCGGCGGCCACGGTTGGACTGGCGTTCTCCGGCGCGGTGGCCGGGGCCAGCGGGGCCAGCAGCGCCAGCAACAGCAGGGTAGATTTGTGAAACATGGGATTCCTCCAGAAATCAATTAGGGGTGGGTTGGGGGGCGGAACAAAGCGCTTTCTTGGTCTCCTCATCGCCCCGGCGGTCGGCGGCCTTGGCCTTTTCATACTTTTCGTTCCATTCCCGGGCTTTGGCCGCGTCCTTTTCAAGGCCAGAGTCCGGGTCATAGAAATCACTCAATCGGCCCGGGGCGCGGACATGGCCGCCGGCGGCCGCCCGTTCATAGAGCGCTAGGGCCTGGGCGTAGTCGCGGCCCCCCAGCCAGCCGCCCGCATGGAGTTCGGCCAGATTGAATTGGGCCTTGGGGTCGCCGGCGGCGGCGGCCTGCTCATAGAGTGCCCGGGCCTTGGCCAGATTAGAGTCCTGCGGCCAGTCCCGGTAGTAGGAAGCCGCCAGATTGTTTTGGGCTCTGGCGTTGCCGGCGCTGGCCAGCGGCTCATAGAGCGCCTGGGCTTTGGACGGGAAGCGCTCGACCCCCAGGCCCTTCTGATAGAGATAGGCCAGATTGAACTGGGCCTCGCCGTTGCCGGCCTCGGCCAGCGGTTGCCAGATTTGCGCCGCCCGGCCGTAATCGCCGCAGTAGTAGGCGGCGAAGGCCTCCGCTAGAGGCCCGGCCTCGGCTTTTACCGCCGCCGGCGCCTGGAGGTCGGCGGGTGGAATGTGCCGACGCTCTAGGGCCGAGGCGTTGCCGGTCAGCAGCAGGAGCAGCAGGCCGGAGCGTTTCAACATGGGCTTCCTCCTAGTTCTGGGCCGGGAGACGACGAAGCGCTTCCCGGGCGTTTTCATGGCCCTGGGCGGCGGCCTTCTCGTACCACTCCCGGGCCTTGGCCGGGTCAGCGGCGACGCCGAGGCCGTCCTCATAGAGACTGCCCAGGCTGTACTGGGCCTTGGCCAGCCCGGCTTCAGCCGCCTTTTCGTACCACTGGCGCGCCTGGCCGTAGTCCTTCGTCAGGCCCTGGCCCTTCTCGTAGAGCGCACCCAGATGGAATTGGGCCGGGGGGTGGCCGGCGGCGGCGGCTTTCTCGAACCACTGGCGGGCTTTAGCGTAGTCCTGTTCGCCGCCCAGCCCATCGCGGTAGAAACGGCCCAGATTGGTTTGACCAATGAGGCTGCCGGCCTCGGCGGCCTGCTCATACCACTGGCGCGCCTGGCCGTAGTCCTTCGTCAGGCCCTGGCCCTTCTCGTAGA
>CAUSKK010000011.1:0-80621 GCA_963532425.1 uncultured Cardiobacteriaceae bacterium | reverse complement strand
GGCCCGGGCCTGGCACAAAACTACGCCGCCGCCAGGGATTGGTTCACAAAATTGGCGGCCACCGGCGACTACTACAGCTACGGCCGCATTGGTCTGCTCTATGAAAAAGGCGGGTCGGGGCTGCCCCGGGATTTAGTTCAGGCCGAAGCCCTTTTCCGCCGGGGCCACTGGCTCTCGTACGCCGACCGCATCGCCGCGCAACGGGCCGATTCAGAATCCTAAAACCTAATGAACAACAAGCGGGCGTTTAAATTGCATATAAATTGAAAACAAATGCTCACAATTGGGCTTAAATTTTTGAATAAGAGGTAATTAAATGGAATTTAATCAGGCAAATATTGACGCCATTGTTTCTGCCATAGAAAACGATAATTTAACTGTTTTTGTTGGTGCTGGATTTTCTAAATTTGCGGAAACAGAAACAATAAAATTTCCTTCATGGGGTGAACTAATAGAAAATTTAAAAAGTGATTTAAATACTGAAGAAACAGATTTTCTTAAAATTGCACAATTATATTATCTTGAATTCGGTGAACATCGTCTCTATAAAAAAATAAAAGAATTTATACCTTTACACGCAGAACCATCAGAATTTCATCTTCGATTATTCCAAGCTCTAAACCACAAATATTTAATTACAACTAATTGGGACAATCTCCTAGAAAAGACTATTGCCAATAATGGCCTTTTTTATGATGTCATTAAAAATGAGGCCGACTTAGTTAAATCAATTCTACCCAGAAAATTAATCAAGGTTCATAGTGATTTTGACGCCCATAATATTGTGTTTAAGGAAGATGATTATTTAAATTACAGTTTAAATAATCCATTATTTGATAATTTACTGAAGCACATTTTATCCACAACCACTGTTTTATTCTTAGGCTATTCATATAGCGATACCGATCTAAAACAAATTGTTAAGTGGATAGAAAAAAATTCGAAAATATCCCCGCCAAGATTTTTAGTATTGAAAGACAGTAGCTTTTCACAAAACAGCTATTTTAAAAATCACGGCATTAGAATTATAAATTCTTATAAAGAAGCAGAATTTAAAGAGCTATTTAAAAAACTAAAATTTGAAGAAATATATAATGAAGTATATAAAGAGCCACATAATAAATTTGAAAAATTATATAAAAAATTATTTGATTCCATAGAAATAACAACAAAAGGAGAACATGCCTTAAATAATTATAAAGAAAATAACGAAGAAAAAGAGAAGATAAAAAAAGAAATAATAAATTATTTTTATAAAAAATTAATTGGATTGTCTGAATTAAAGTGCCTATTTCCAGAACAAATTACCAATTTATTTTCAAACTGTACTATTGAATATCATTCAAATGGCTTTGGACTAGCTTTTCAAAAAACTCTACTTACTGTGGACTATGATCCTGATGTAAGAAAATTATATAGTAATTTCTTTAATATTATTAAAAATGATAAAGATGCGAAGCAATTTTCTAAAGAATTAGGTTATATATTTAGCTGTTTTTACTCTGCTGGCATATCTTATATAACAAACGATGGTTACACAGTTAATACTGAAAAATTTCTCCCAGAAGACATACTAGATTTCCATAAAACATCAGAAAAATATTTTTATAATTTCATCTCTTTTTCTAGAGATATGTCAAAAAATTTATTTAAATTCCTGGTATATAAGGGCGATTTCGAGGATTATAATAATGAACAAAAGAGGAAAGAAAATTTAAATAAAAACGTAGAATTTTTTGAGCAGATATCATTGGAAATAACTTCCAATTTAACTAAAAAACAATATTTATCTGCTATGATTTGTAAGTTTAATAAATCTGTTATTGCGAGAAAATTAGCTGACAGTAATATAAATAATCACGAGCAGCATAAGAAATTTTTTGAGGAATATATTAATGATTTTACAAATGAATTAATTAATAATAACTATCCATATGCCTATAAAGAACATCTTAAACCCCTAGTAGACATACTAAATTTTAAATCTATATATAAATATTATTATGACTTAGTTATTGATAATGCAGAATTATTAAATTCAGAAGAAAATAGAAAAAATGGTGGATTTAGCTTTGGGATTAATGATGATGGACAGCGCTCCAATGCTAGATTGGTTCAAATTTTACGTTTCTGTGCAAATAATGATATAGCGCTAGATGCTTATTCTGAATTCCAAAATCTAATGAAGTCATATATTTTGGGAAAAATTAAAATCCACAAAGTAAGGAAAGAATTTCAACTAACGAAATATGATTTATTTGTTCTTATAAAATATGTGAAGTTTAATGAATTATCTACCACTATTAATAATGATATTTTAACTTCTGTTGAAGATGAATCTCGAGAAGGAACTGGGGATAAGATTATATTTTTATCTGGTGATATAAAAAAATATATAAAGGATACGTTTAACAATCTATCAGAGTTATTTAAAGAATATAGTTCTATTATTGAAAATACGATTTCAAGGTCGTTTCAAAATTTAATAATAATTATAGGACTAATTAAATGGGAAGAATCTGAGCTAAATAATTTTATAGAATTAATAAAATCCATATACTTAAGCTCTTTTATTAACTACGACTTTATACATGCCACGATTAATCATATTTACATCCAATGGGAGTTATACAAAACAAATAATCCTAACTTCCTGTCGTTTATTGATGTTGTATTACTAGGATTTATTTCAGATAAATTCCGAGCGCCTTATTACCGAAATATAAATGATGTATTTATGCCGATTTATCAGTACTCTCAAGTAATTGGCACGCCATATTCTAATAAAGAATTAGTGGAAAAAGCACTATCTTCCCTCGACTATTATTCTCAAAATAGTAATGAAACAAAAAGATATTTTTTACAGAAGTTTTTTCTACCGATTTATCAAATATCAGATGAAAAAATTAAAGGATTATTCACTCCGTATTTTAAAGAGCTAAGGATTTCAAAATGGGAAGAAGTTAAAGAAGAAAATTTATATGACGAGATATTCCGTGAATTAGATTTTCTGAAATATGGTTGTAAACCCCGAAAAAAATTTATTAATTTTATGATTAATTGGGTTAAAAACACCTTAAATAGAGCAGTATTTTTTAGTCTAATAAAAGACGGCGGCGCAGAAAGAATTCTTGAGATCATTAGTTTCCTAGTTAATAAAAAAGGTCTATCTAAATTGGAAGAATTGCAAAAATTATTGCAAGAAAAAATTCAATCCATCGAATGATATTAATAAATCTAAAAATCTTTAGATAAGGTCGCGGAAAAGTGTCAGCTCTACCGGGATTAATCGACGGTTTACGGCCATTAAACATACATGGGGGCGCTTCTACCGTTTGTAAATTAATGCTTCCGTTCCCGGCAGGGGCGCACCGGACTGCCGTGGCGGGCGGCGTAGTCCCGGCCCCAGTCGCAGAGGGCGTGCAGTATGGGCAGCAGGGCCGCGCTTTCCTCAGTCAGCTGATATTCCACCCGCGGCGGCACTTCGGCGTAGGCAGTACGCTCGATGAGCCCGGCTGCCGCCAGCTGGCGCAGCTGCCCGTTCAGCACCTTAGCGCTAATGCCTTCCAGCAGCGCCAGCAGGTCGCGGGTACGCTTCGGGCCGCCGCTCAGGTGGTAGATAATCAGGCACTTGTACTTGCCACCCACCAGCTGCATGGCCAGGTCAATGGCGGAAATTTTTTTCATTTAAATCGGTCGTTACGGTTAAAAACTTACCAATCGGTGCCTTAGACACCGATAAGTTACTTACTTTTCAAATTATTAGCGCGAACTATACTGGCTATTTTTCCTAAACCAAGGATTTACATGGATTTCAACGAATTAATGGCCCAGCGCCGTTCCGTACGCCAATTTGACCCGGCTGTAACCATCGACCGCGCCACCCTAACTGCCCTCATCGACACGGCCAACCGGGCGCCAAGCAGCAATAACAGCCAGCCCTGGCGTTTTCACGTCATCACCGACCAGCCGCTGCGGGCGCAGCTGCTGCCCATTGCCTACGGCCAGCAACAGGTGCTCAGCGCCGCCGCGCTGGTGCTCGTCTGCGCCGACCGGGACGCCTACGGCGTGGATAATCTGCGGCGTATTCACCAGGCCCAGTACGAAAATGGCCGCTACGACGCGGCGACGCGGGATTTTCTCATCGAGCGGGGCGCTGCCTTCTACCGCGACGCTCTGGACGACCTGGGAATTGCCCACACCCAGGGCCTGGACATCGGCCTGTGGGCCATGGCCTTCATGCTCGCGGCGCGGGCCGCCGGCTGGGACACGGTGCCCATGGGCGGCTTTAAACACGGGGAACTGCGGCAATGGTTGAACTTGCCGGCGAACTACGACGAGCTGCTGCTAATCGCCATCGGCAAGGCGGCGCAGCCGGGCCACCCGACCCTACGGCGGCCGGCGGCGGAGTTGATTAATTGGAACGTTTCTTAAGGCCTAAATACATACAGCAGAAGCGCTTCCATATTTGTATGTGCTAGCGCTTCAGCAGGCCGCCATCGACGCCGTAGGCGCTGCCGGTTACATAGCTGGCGTCGTCGGACAGTAGAAATAGCGCCACCGCCGCCGCCTCCTCCGCGGCGCCGACCCGCTTTAGCGGTACGATTTCCGCCAGCTGTTCTTCAAACTGAGAACGTAGTTCCGCCGGCAACACCGAGCGCAGATTGCTGGTGATGGGCCCGGGCACCAGCGCATTCACGCGAATGCGCCGCGGGGCCAGTTCCGCCGCCCAGCTGCGCGCCGCCGCCAACAGGGCCGCCTTGCTCGCCGCGTAGAGGGCCACGTTTGGCTGCCCTTCGTAGACGGCGCTGGAGGAGGTTACCAGCACCGAGGCGCCCGGTCGCAGGTGGGAGGATAAAGCCGCCATCTGGATCATGGGCGCCACCACATTGATTTCCAGCATTTCCCCAATCATTTTTCTATCGGTACTTTCCAGGGGCGCGCCGGCAGCCACCGCCGCATTCAGCCACAGGCCGTCCAGGGGGCCGAAGCGCTCCACCAGCGGCAACAGCCGTTCCACGCTGCGGCCATCGCTGACATCGTCCAGCACGGCGGTGGCGTTGGGGCCCAGCTCGGCGGCGGTTGCTTCCAGCCGGCTGGCGGTGCGGCCGGTGATGATGAGCCGGGCCCCCTCCTGAATGAGACGGCGGGCGCCGGCCCGGCCAATGCCGCTGCTGGCGCCGGTGATGAGTAGGGTTTTATGGCTAAAGCGTGTTGGCATGGGTTCTCCCGGTGAAAAAGGCCATTGTCCACCAAAGGAAGCGCCCATCTGGGGGAAAATAGCCCTTTTCCGCCAAAGGACACCCTATGAACAGCACAAATCTCGCCCCGGGCTGGGGCGTCTACGGCCGCATCGTCGGCATGGTGGCCCTCTGGGGCGCCTCCTATTCCTGGGCGAAAATCGTCAGCACCGCCCTGCCGCCCATCAGCGCCGCCTGTCTGCGCTTTTTCCTCGCCGCCGGGGCCCTGCTCCTCTGGCTTCACCATCTGCGCCGGGTGCGCAATCTGCTGAAGCTGAACTGGCGCCAGTGGGGCGGCCTGGCCCTGGCGGCCCTGAGCGGCATCGTCATCTACACCATCTGCTTCATGTACGGCATGCGTTACATCGACGCCAGCCGCGCCGCCGTGCTCTTCGCCCTCAATCCGGTGCTGACCCTGTTCATGGCCGCCCTCATCTTCCGCGAACGGCTGAATGGCCTCATTCTCGGCGGCATGCTGCTGGCGGTGGTCGGTTCCATCGTCGTGGTCTCCCAGGGCCAGCCGCTGAGCCTGCTGCGCGGCGGCCTCGGGCCGGGAGAAGCGCTGGTGGCCGGCTGCATCGTCTGCTGGACCACCTACACCCTCATCGGCCGCAAAATCCTCGGCGGCATGGACGCCCTCACCACCACCGTGGCTACGCTGCTGCTCGGCGCCCTGCTGCTGCTGCCGGTGAGCCTGCTGGTGGAGGGCACGGCCGGCTATGGGGCCCTGCTGGCGGCGTCGCCGGCGGTCTGGGCTGCTCTGCTGGCCCTGACCTGGGGTTCCACCTCGCTGGCCTATGCCTGGTATTTCGAGGGCGTGCGCCTGCTCGGCGCCGGCACCACCGCCGGCTATCTGACTTTGGAACCGCTGGCCGGCGTGCTACTGGCCTATCTGTTCCTCGGCGAGCATCTGCACCCCAGCCTCATCGGCGGCGGTCTGGTGGCCATGCTGGGCATGCTGTTGATGTATCTGGGCCGGCGGCTACACTAGCGCTTTTGGATAAAAACATGACCCATATTCTCCCCGAACTGCTGGTCAGCGACCTGGCCATCAGCCTGGATTTCTACTGCTATCTCTGTGGCTTCCGGCTGCAGGCCCTGCGCGCCGACGGCCAGGCCGCCCGGCTCCGGCGCGAGGGAGCCCGGCTGCAACTGCGCTGCGACCCGGCCGCCCCGGCGACCTATCCCTGTGGCCGGGGGCTGGTGCTGGAAATCGCCGTCGCCGACCTGGACACGCTCTACCGCCGCTGTGCCGACCGGCCCCAGCTCCATCAGGCCCTGGAAACCGAAAGCCCAGGCTGGGCCCACTGTGCCGACCCGACGCCGCCGCCGCTGGGGGCGTCGCTGGTGCCCAGCGGGGAAGCGCTTCCCTGCCACCGCCGCCAGTTCATGCTGGAGGACCCGGACGGCTATCTGCTCCGCTTCGTCCAGGAGCGCCCATGACGCCCGAACAGATTCTCAATTTCTGGTTCGACCCGAATAGCCAGAGCTACTGGTTTCACCCGAGCGCCGATTTTGACGCCGAAATCCGCCAACGCTTCCACACCATCTGGCAGCAGGCCGCCCGGGCCGAGCTCAGCCACTGGCGTTCCAGCCTCAGCGGCCGGCGGGCGGAAATCATTCTGCTCGACCAGTTCTCCCGCCATCTGCACCGGGGCAGTGCCCAGGCCTTCAGCCAGGACGGCATGGCGGTGGTGCTGACCCAGGAGGCCCTGCGCCAGCCCGGCATTGCCGCCCTCAGCGTCCACGAGCGCCAGTTTCTGCTGTTGCCGCTGATGCACAGCGAAAGCCTGTGGCTACACCAGCAGGCCCGGCCGCTGTTCCAGGAGTGGACGACCGATAAAATCCTAGCCCTGGCCGACAGCCACCGGGCCATCATCGAGCGCTTCGGCCGCTATCCCCAGCGTAACGCCCTGCTCGGCCGCCCCAGCACCTCGGCGGAAATTCAATATCTGCTCAACGGCGGCCGGCTGGCCTAGGCCGTTCCTGCCCATCGCCAAAGCCAGGTTTAATGCCCGGCTTTTTTGCCTCCCGGAAGGAAGCGCTTCATTCCCTGAGACCCGATAAAACGAAGCGCTTCGCTCCAGAACCTAAAGGCTCGCGGCGAAGCGCTCCCCTTTGCCGAAAATCACCGCCGGCCTAAAAACCGAAGCGCTTCCCCCCGGCCGCCCAATCATCACCGGCCCACCAGAGGGGAAGCGCTTCCCCTTTCTGCACCCCGTGAAACGAAGCGCTTCCCCCTAGCGGCCGCTCCGGAATAGCCCCGACTGACTTTTCCGGACGGCGGCGACCTCGGCGTGATAGTCATAGTCGAGGCGGCTCACCTCCAGGGCCACCCGCCGTTCCGGGCCGAGCAGGCCCGGGCCCCGTTCCAGCTGGGCCACCACCCCCGGCCAGCGGCAGGCGGAGCCGATGGGCTGGGCACACCAGCTCAGCCGGTCGGCCTCCTGAAAGCTGGGTTCGCCGAACCGTTCCCGGGCGTAGCTTTCCAGTGTTCGGAAGGCGCTGCTGTCATCGGCCCGTTCCCAGCGCACCACGCTGATAAATTCGCTGAGCTGGCGCCCGTCGATGGGGTGGCGGCGCAGCACCAGATAAAACCGCTCCTCCGGGGCCATGCCCGGCGCCGTTACCACAATGAGCCGGCTTTTTTCCAAATCCAGCGCCTGCCACCGTAGCTCGGGATAGCGACTCTCGAGCCGGTCGCGGGCCTGGTCCAGACTCAGGCCGGGATAGAGGTCGTCGATTTGATAGCGGCTTTCGTCGGCCCGGGCCCGCGTTGCCAGCAGGCCGAGCAGGAGAAAAATTCGTTTCATTGCAATCCTCGGTGAAAAAGCGGCCAGTATAGCGTCGGTGTTAATTGCGAACGCTTCGCAAATAAACTAGTATTGGCCGCCATTTCATAACAAGGAAAACCCATGAAGAAACTACTAATCGGCCTCCTGCTCGCCAGCGCCAGCGCCGGCGCCCTGGAAATGAAAATCGACCTGACCCTGCCGGAGCTCAAAATTGCCGACTATCACCGGCCCTACGTGGCCGGCTGGATTGAGGGCAGCGACCGCAAGCTGGTGGAACATCTCTTCGTCTGGTACAACGTGAAGGGCAACGCGGAAAATCCCAAGCGCGGCCTGAAGTGGCTCAAGGATTTGCGCAACTGGTGGCGTAAGGGCGGCCGCAGCCTTGACCCCATTCCCGACGCTGTTTCCGGCGCCACCCGGAAGCCCGGCAGCCACAGCATCGAAATCAAGGCCGAACAGCTGGCCAAGCTGAAGGAGGGCGATTACACCCTGCAAATTGAAGCCACCCGGGAAGAGGGCGGCACCGAGCGGGTGTCCATTCCCTTCAAGCTGCCCCTGAGCGGGGAAACCAGCGCCAAGGCCGCCGGCAAAAGCGAACTGGGCGACATTAGCCTGACCATCAAGCCCTAATTGGAGGAACCCATGAAAAAATTACTGCCCCTGGCCCTGCTGTTCAGCCTTGGCGCATCAGCCCATAACATCTGGGTGCGGCCCAGCTCCACCCAGTTCGCCGGCGACGAGGACATCATTCTCATCGACCACGGTGCCGCCGATTTCCCCTTTGACGTAAACCACCGGGGCCGCAAGCCGGAAAACCTGCACGCCTACAGCCCCAGCGGCAAAGAGCTGGAGAAGGAAAATCTGGTGGCCGGCAAGCTGCGCACCAGCTACGAGATGCCGCTGAAGGAGAAGGGCACCTACCGCTTCAGCGACATCACCGACGAAATCCAGTTCAACTACGACGAGAACGGCGAGGAGAAACGCTGGCGCGACAGCACGGAAAAATTCAAAAAAGAAGAGCCCCTGAAGGATAAGGAGCGCAAGAAATTAACCCACCGCTACTTCCAGGTGGAAACCTTCGCCACCCTGGGGGAACCAACCCAGGAGCAGCTGAAACCGGCGGAGCAGGGCCTGGATTTGGAGTTCATAACCCACCCCAACGAGCTCTACAGCGGCGAAGAGGCGGAATTCCGCGTGCTCTACAACGGCAAGCCGCTGGCGAATGCGGAGGTGGAAATCGCCCGCGACCCCATGCGCTACCGGGAAAATAACTTCATTAAATTCACCAGCGACGGCGACGGGCTGGTGAAAATCCAGTGGCCGGGGCCGGGCCTCTACTGGCTGGGCCTGTCCCACAAGGATAAATCGCCGGTGCTCGGCGAACCCATCGACGCCCATTACACCTACACCACCGCTCTGGAAGTGCTGCCCCTCTGATGGAGCGTTTCTACGGCTTTATGCGCCTGGCCCACTGGGTTCTGGGCGCTTTTCTTTTGTTGGTGCTGAGTTTTTTCGCCTTCACCGGCCTGGTGATGAATCACGGCTGGTTCAAGGAGGAGCCAGTGAAGAAGGAATGGGCGGGAGAAGTGCCGGCGACCCTGCCGCTGCCGGCCCTGAGCGACGACCCGAACGCGCCGGTGCCGGCCCTGGCCAAGGATTTGACCGCCTGGCTGGCGGCGCACAGCGATTACCCCCTGAGCAGCTACCAGATGAAGGTGAATTACCCGGAAATTATTCTGGAATATAAGGGGCCGGGCAGCGAAGCCACCCTGGTCATCGACAGCGAAAGCCGCGCGGTGGAATACCAGAGCCAGCGGGAGGGGCTTATCACCTTTATGAATAATCTGCACAAGGGCCGCCACGTGTCGCCGGCCTGGGCCCGCTTCATGGACATCGTCGCTCTGCTCACCCTGGTGGTTACGGCCAGCGGCCTGGTGCTGCTGGTTTACTACCGCCGCGGCCGGCCCAGCACCTGGCTGTGGCTCAGCAGCGGCCTGACCATTCCCCTATTTCTCATTCTCTACGGTATCCACTACTGATGGCTAAATTCTGGGCATTGCTACTGCTGGGCCTGCAACTGCTGGCCTGGCTCTACTATTTTCACCGCCGCTGGGGGCGCCGCGCGCTGGCCGGCCCCAGCTTCATTCTCTACGCCAGCCAGAGCGGCCAGGGGCGCCACATCGCCGAAAAACTGGCGAAGACCCTGGCCTTCCCCTGCCACGGCCTGGACGAGCTGGCGGGCCAGCTGGAACAGCTCCAGGGCCGCCAGCTGATTATCATCGCCAGCACCACCGGCACCGGCGACCCGCCGGACAACGGCCGCAAATTCATCGCGCGGCTGCGGCAGCTGGTGGATTTGGCCGGCACCCGCTACCACCTGCTGGCCCTGGGCGACCGGCGCTACGAGGACTTCTGCCACTTCGGCAAGATGCTGGACGAGGCGCTCCAGATGAACGGGGCCCTACCGGCCAGTCCGCTGACTCTGGTGGATAACCTTAATGAGGAGACGCTACAGCGCTGGCAGGCCCAGCTGGCCACTGCTCTGAATCAGGAATTGGCCGGTCTGCTGCCGGAAACGCGGCCGGCGACGCTGCTGGAGCGGCGGCTGTTGAATCCCGGCAGCGAATTCCCCCTCTACTACCTGGGCCTCAGCTGCGAGCTGCCCGCCGACTGTGCCCTGGTGGAACTGCGGGTGCCGGGGCCGGCCGGGCCGGTGGGGCGACAGTATTCGGTGGCCGGCTTCGGTCTAAATGGGGCGGCCAATCTGCATCTGCTGGTGCGCTGGCAGCGGCGGCCGGACGGCAGCGGCGGCCTGGCTTCCACCTATCTGACGCAGCACTGGCAGCTCGGCGACACCCTGCCCCTGCTGCCGTTGGAACACCCGGTGGCGGCCCTTCCAGTGGAGCCGGTGCCGCTGATTCTGCTGGCCAGTGGCAGCGGTCTGGCCGGCCTGCTGGGGGTTTTAGAAAAGATGGAGCGGCGCTTCCCGGCGCAAAAACACCGGCTGAAACATTGGCTTATCTTCGGTGAACGGTCGCCGGAGCGGGACAACATCTATGGGGAGCCGCTGGCAGAACTCCAGGCCGCCGGCGTCATCGGCCGCCTCGACCGCTGCTTCAGCCGGGGCGGCGACCGGCGCTACGTGCAGCAGCTGCTGGCGGCCAATGGCGACGAGCTGCGAACACTGCTGGCCGCCGGCGCCCATATCTACATCTGCGGCAGCAGCCAGCGGCTGGGTTCCGGCTGCGGCCAGGTGCTGGTGGAACTGCTGGGGGCGGCGGAATACCAGCGCCTGCAGGAAGAACAGCGGTTGCACTTCGACACCTACTAATGGCCAGCCGGCGAAGCGCTTCCGGCCGGCGCCCAGAGCCGAAGCGCTTCCCCCCATAACCGAGCCGAGCTCGGTTTTTTTTATGTCCGCCCGGGCGGCGAGGGAGCGTTCGGTCTCTTTACGTCTGAGCTGGCCAGAAGATAAAAAGGGGAGCGCTTCCGGCTGGCTAATAAACCCCGTTTCCCTTGGCAAGAAGACATTTCCCGGGACTGCCGGGCGAAGCGCTTCCCTTTGCCTGTTTGAGTCAGACTAGCCCGCTCCAAAAGACGGTTTTTGATGAAGCGCTTCCGACAAGCCCAGTCGGTGAAGCGCTTCAGCTTTTAGAGCTAGAAAGAAAAGCTATCCGAGCCGAAGCGCTCCCCTCTGGGCCTTAACGCCGAAGCGCTTCAATCCAAGCACCGGCCCAAAAGGGGGAGCGCTTCGGAGTGGAGGGAAAGAGTCCACCCCGGCCCGAGCCATGGACAACCAGATGAGAAAGCGCTTCGAGTTGGGAATAGAAAGTTCGGCCGGTGAAGTGCTTCATTCTGTTTCCCATCGGCCCGCCCACGGCCTAACTCAAAAGAAAAAAGCGCTGCCCCCGGAAATCCGGTGCAAAGCTCGTTCTGAAATCGAAGCGCTTCGGCTTCTGGAGATAGAAAGCAAACCGAAGCGCTCCCCCAGGGCTGGCAATCCCGGCGGGCGGTGCTAACGGGCCGAACCGTTTTTTCATTGCCTTTGGGTCGAAGCGCTTCGGCTGGGGACTAGGGAAGCGCTTCCGATTGATAGCCCAATGGGAAACGTCCTAATCCTGACGAATGGCGTTTCTGGTCGGGCCGGGGCGAAGCTGAAAGCCCACACCGAAGCGCTTCAATCCAACGCCAGCAAAGGGGAAGCGCTTCTAGCGAGCTCAGCAACGAAGCGCTTCGCTCTGGAAGAAAAGATTCTGTCGGCTGAACGGCTGGATTTTCTACCTGAAAAAGGAAGCGCTTTGTTGGAAACGGTCTTCCTAGTTTGAAGCGCTTCGCTCTGCTCGGGCCGGGGTCAGCCAATCAATGCCTAGCCAAACGAATGAAGCGCTTCGTTCTGCAAGTCCGGATAAACCGAAGCGCTTCGGCCCGTCCGTTAGAATGGGCGTTTTCTAAATTTTGCTTTACCCAGGAGAAACCATGTCCCTAGCTGATTTTTTCAAGCGTTTGCACCCGGCCCGCCGCCACTACGCCGCCGCCCGGGCCGCCGAGGCCGCCGGCCACCCGGCCGAAGCGCTGCGCCTCTATGAACGGGCCGCCGCCGCCGGTTCCGGCCCGGCCTACTACCGTCTCGGTGAAATCTACCGCGATGGGCGGCTGGGCCAGCCGTTGGATTGGGGGCGGGCCGTCGATGCCTTTCTGGACGCCGGCATTGCCCGAGAGGCCGAACCGGCCGGCAGTGAGGCTCTGAATGAGCTGCTGGAGGCCGGCCTGCTGTTTTCCCAGTGGGAGACTCTGACGACCCCGCCCGAGGAGCAGGTGAACGCCGCCGAGGCTTCGGCGGAGGTGCAACGGATGCTGGACGACTGGGATAGTCAGGGCCTGCTTGACCCGGCCGTTCCGGCCAGCGACGACGACGCGGGCACCTTTCTGATTCCCATGAAGGCGTTGCGGGCCCGGCTGGCCGATTGGGAGGCCCGGGGCTGGCTTGACCGGGTGCCGGCGCCGCCGGTTGGGGCTAATTTGGCGAAGCGTCGGGCCCAGCTGGCCACGGCGGCCCAGAGTGGCGATGGGGCGGCCGCCTGGGAGGTGCTGCGGCTGGCCCTGGACGGGCGCTGGGGCCCGGCCGAGGACAATTGGCTACGGCTGCAACTGTCCTGGGCTCTGGGTAGCGATGCGCCGCCGGCCCCGGCCCTGGCGCTGGCCAGCGTTCTGCTGCCGGCGGAAGAGGCCGACGGCTGGCGGGAAGCCCTGCAGGAGCAGGCCCGCGCCGGCAACAGGGAAGCGGCTTTGTGGCTCCAACGGCTGGCGGCCTAGCCCCGGCGGTGTCCAGCGGCGCGGTTTGGAGGAGATTTAATCGGGGAGACGGCCATTGGTCGAGTCCGACCGTTGGTAAACGGCTACGGCAACAGCCGTCGGAAGAATTTAAAGCGCTTCAGCAGTAGCCCATCGCAGAGGCGACAGCGAAGCGGGCGTCAATCGGAGAGGCTACTGCAACGCGGTGGTCAATCGCAGATGGCTACTGCAACAGCCGTTGAAAGAACCTGAATCGGGACAGCAGTAGCCAATCGAAGAGGCTACTGCAATAGCCGCCGGAAGAACTTAAAACGCTTCAGCAGTAGCCAATCGGAGAGGCTACTGCAACAGCCGCCGGAAGAACTTAAAGCGCTTCAGCAGTAGCCAATCCAGCAGTAGCACCAGCCCGATGGCCACCAGCGCCGTGGGGAAGATGGCGGCGATGATTAACAGAAAAACCGCCGCCTTGGGCCAGGCCGGCAGAGCTTCACCCAGGCTCGGCGCCCCCAGTCCCGCGCCCCGCGGCCGCCGCTGCCACCACATCACGTAGCCGCTGATGCAGATGAAAATGACCGCTAGGCAGAAGACCACGTTCAGGGCCACACTCCAAACGCCCATGGTGCCCATGTGGAAGGCGATGGAGGCGGCCATGAATTTACCGAACCAGTTGTAATCACTGAAGGAAATGTCCGCCAGCACCTTACCGGAATAGCGGTCGATGTGCACGGTGCGGTCGGCAGTGGGGCTGGGGCTGTCGTAGCTCATGGAATCCTGGTTAATGGTCCAAATGCCCGTTTCACCCTTGGGAAAATAAATCTGGTAGCGGTCTTTAAAGCCCAAATCCTGGGCCAGCCGGTCGATATTTTCCAGATTAATTTCCTTACCTTCCTTAATGCCGGCCTGACCTTCGCCGCTGCCCGACTGGGGCAGGGCGGTCAGTTCCAGCGCCCAGGGCAATTCCTTGGTTTTGCCGTCGTTCAAATCGCCGTGGGTGCGCGGCTGCGAGGTGGGCATGGGCTCCACCCCCCATTTACCGCTGGGGAACTGGCTCCAGGACTGCACCATTTTGCCGCCCCAAATGCCGGCCCAGGCCATGCCCGACAGGCAGAAGAGCAGCAGCATCAGGGAAATGTAGGTGCCGCAGAGGCCGTGCAATTTGCGCCAGCCGTTGCGACCGCGCTCCAGGCCGCCGCTGCTAAACATTTGGCTGACCCGCCGCTGGCGGCTGGCCCACCACAGGTAGTAGCCGGTGAGAATGAGCAGCACGGTTAGCGCCGCCGCCGTTTCCAGCAGGTAATCGCCGACGGGGCCCAGTAGCAGGTCGCCGTGGATTTCGTCCATCAGGTGATAGGCGCTTTTATTGCGCGGGGAAACTTTCAGCACCTGGCCGCGGTAGGGGTCGAGGGCGGCCATAACTGCGGCGCCGTCGCTCTTATCCACCCGGAAAATGGCCACCTTGTCCGCCGCCCGCGGCTTGAAGTATTGGACTAATTTTCCGGCCGGGTCCACCTGTTCCAGCACCTTCGCGCTCTGGACGCTCAGGGGCAGTGGCGAGCCACTCACCGGCACCGTTTGCAGGTCGCCGTCCTTGCCGACGGTGTGGGCGAAGAAAATCATGGCCAGGCCGGTGGCGGCGAGCACCATCAGCAGCGGGGCGACGAAAATGCCAGCGTAGAAATGCCAGCGCCAGAGGGTGAAATAGCGTTGGCTATTTTGTTTGGCAGGGTTTTGCATGGTTATCCTTTGTTAGCAAGTAATGAAATTCGGCAATAGGGTAACTTAAATTTTCCCTAAATTTGTTTTATCCCAATAAACTGGGTTGCTTTTGATGCTGGCGCCGGCCCGGCCGCCGCGTCATAATGGCCCCGGGCTTCGGCCCCATGACTAGGAGAAATACGATGAAAAAAATAAAAATCCCCCTGCTGGCCCTGCTGCTCGCCCTAGGCGGCCCGACATGGGCCCAGCCCCGCCCGACGGCCCCGGCGGCCGTGGTTCCGGTTCCCAGGTCGGAAGAAAAAGCGGTGCTGGCGGCGCTGGCCCCCCGGATTAAAGCCGATTTGGGATTGGCGGCCCCGGTCAAGGCGGAATGGATGAATAAGGTCGGCGATTGGCTCTATTTCCACGGCCGCCTGCAGCCGGCGCCGGGTCAGGCGCGCTTTGACTACAGCAAAACCAATCGGGCCGCGCTGCAGGACCACATCTCCGATGCGGTGATGGCCCTGCTACAGAAGGACAAGGACGGCGTCTGGCAGGTGCGGGAGCTGGTTATCGGCCCCGGCGATATGTTCTCGGAAGCCTGGCCGCCGAAATACGACCTGCCCAAACAGCTGGTGCAGATGCCGGCCGGGGCAGAATCCCCATAGAAAACCCCAAAAACGAAGCGCTTCCCTTGGGAAGCGCTTTTTTGTGGCCCTAGAAGAAGGCGCGCAGGGCGCCGATGGTGGCCGGGTGTTTTTCCAGATTGGCGATGGCTACGGCGCGCACGTCCGGCCGTTGCTGGAACCGTTCAAAGGCGGCCCGGTTGGCGTCGCTCAGGCTGGGATAGAGGTCGGGCAGGCGCAGCTGCAGATAGGAGAAGGCCAGGCCCAGGGCCAGATGGCCAATTGCAGTGCTCTGGGCGTCCAGCTGGGGCGCCGCCTTGGCCCCGCGCACCACGGCCTGACGGGCGCGCTCGATGTGCGGGTGTTCCGGGCCGGTGCCGGGTTTGAAGCGGTTGAGCGAATAGGCCTTCACCACCTGGTCGAGCAGGGCAAAGCCATAGCCGGCCAGGGCCGTGGCCCGGGCGCCGCGTAGGGGGTGGTCGAAGAGATAGTCGATGATGAAGGGGCTGTTGGCGATGATGACGCCGTCGTCGGTGAGCAGGGCCGGCACCTGGGACAGGGGGTTGATGGCGGTCAGCTCCGGCGGCGTCAGCCAGGGGTCGGCCCAGGCCAGTTCGATTTCGTCCTTGCCGGCGGCCAGGGCGGCCAGCATGATGATGCGGGCATAGGGGGAAGTGTGGCTGCTGTACAGTTTCATAGTTAGCTCCAAAAAAAAGCGCTCCCCCGGAGGGAAGCGCTGCGACCGGGGTAGGGTCTAGTTGAGAATGGCCACGCCGGGCAGTTCTTTACCTTCCAGGTATTCCAGCATCGAACCACCGCCGGTGGAGATGTAGTTGATGCGGTCGGCGGCGCCGAACTGGTCGATGGCGGCGATGGTATCGCCACCGCCGGCGAAGCTATAGGCGGCGCTGTTGGCAATGGCTTCGGTGATGGCCTTGGTGCCCTTCTCGAAGGCTGGCATTTCAAAGACGCCCACCGGGCCGTTCCAGACGATGGTTTTCACGTCCTTAATCACGTCGGCGTAAATCTTGGCGGTCTCGGGGCCAATGTCCAGAATCATTTCATCGGGCTGAATATCGCTCACCTTGGCAATGCGGGTGGGCGCGTCGGCCTTGAATTCCTTGGCTACGGTTACGTCCACCGGCATGTAGAGCTTGACGCCCCGCTGCTTGGCCTTCTCCATCATCTCCTTGGCCGCCGGAATGAGGTCTTCCTCATAGAGGGACAGGTAAACCTTGTGACCGGAAGCGGCCAGGAAGGTGTTAGCAATGCCACCGCCGGGAATGAGCACGTCCACCTTTTCCAGCAGCGATTGCAGCACCAGCAGCTTGGTGGAAACCTTGGAACCGCCCACGATGGCCAGCAGCGGCCGTTCCGGTGATTTCACCACCTTTTCCAGGGCGCCAATTTCCTGTTCAATCAGCAGGCCGGCACAGGCGGCCTTGGCCTTCTCGGCAACGCCGTGGGTGGAGGCCTGGGCCCGGTGCACCACGCCGAAGCCGTCGCTAACGAAGACATCGCAGAGGTCGGCGTATTTCTGCGCCAGCTCGGGATTGTTTTTCTTCTCGCCCTTGTTGAAGCGGCAGTTTTCCAGCAGCACCACTTCGCCGTTTTTCACCTCGGGGGCCTTGTCCAGATAGTCCTTGACCAGCCGCACATTCTGGCCGAGCAGTTCGCCCAGGCGCTTGGCCACCGGCGCTAGGGAAAAGGCCTCGTCATAGACACCCTCTTCCGGCCGGCCCAGGTGCGCCAGAATCAGCACGGCGGCGTTCTGTTCCAGCGCCTTTCTGATGGTGGGCAGGGCGGCCTTGATGCGCACATCATTGGTGACCACGCCATCTTTCACCGGCACGTTGAAATCCAAACGCATGAGCACGCGCTTATTTTTCAGATCAAAGTCAGACATTTTTTTCATAAAACACACCTCTTACTTAGGATTTGGTAACTGAAGTTCCTGTTTGGCCAGAATTTGCTGGATCTGCTCCTCGCTTAGCCCGGCCGCCAATAGATTTTGGCGCAATTCCTCTAGCCGTTGCATGAAGGCCCGTTTAGCTTTCTCAACTCCATCAACGATAAATTGTGCGTCCAAATCACTTTCCAGACGATAGAACTTAATGTTGGAAATGCAGGGGGAAAACCACTTAAACTGTAGGGTTAGTTCCTGCAGTGCAAGGGTTCCGTGAGCTTCGCTAACCGCTTCGGTGCCCAGATAAACGCTACCCTGCAGGCGATGAAAATCGTATTTCTTCATCACGCGCTCAATGTCCCGATAGGCATTATTGTATGAATCCACACGGTAGTTGTTCTGTAAACACTCCGTATCGAAGGTAATCAGATATCTACTCATATTGGCTCCTCATTAGGAGAGGGCCAGGGCGCGGCTCACCACATTGGCCACGGTGAAACCAAACAGTTTGAACAGCTCGCCGGCCGGAGCGGAAGCACCGAACTGGTCCAGGCCCAGCACCGCGCCGCGGCTGCCCACCAGCTGGTACCAGGGGGAAGTTACGCCGGCTTCCACCGCCAGTTTTGGCGCATCGCCCCCCAGCACCCGGCGGCGATAGTCCTCGTCCTGTTGAAGGAACAGGTCCAGACAGGGCACGGAAACCACCTGCACCTTTTTGCCCTGGCTACGCAGCACTTCGGCGGCGCCCACAATCAGCGCCACTTCGGAGCCGGTGGCGAGCAGGACGATGTCCGGCTGGCTGGCCGCCTCCAGCACGTAGCCGCCGCGCCGGATGTCGGCCTGGGTGGCAGCGTCGCGCTTCTGCTCGGGCAGGTTCTGCCGGCTCAGGGCCAGGGCGCTGGGGGTTTCGTGGTTCAGGGCGCTGTGCCAGGCCACCAGGGTTTCCTGCTGGTCGCAGGGGCGCCAGACGTTCAAATTGGGAATAAGGCGCAGCGAACTGACCTGTTCGATGGGCTGGTGGGTGGGGCCGTCCTCGCCGAGGCCGATGGAATCGTGGGTGAGCACGTAGACCACCGGCTGTTTCATCAGCGCCGACATGCGCATGCCGTTGCGCATATAGTCGGAGAAGACCAGGAAGGTGCCGCCATAGGCGCGCAGGCCGCCGTGCAGGCTGAGGCCGTTCATGATGGCAGCCATGGCAAATTCGCGCACGCCATAGTGAATGTAGTTGCCGGCGAAATCGCCCGGCTTGATGGAAACCGAAGCGCTCTTGGCCCAGGTCAGATTGGAGCCGGTTAAATCGGCCGAACCGCCGATGAGTTCCGGCAGCTGGGGCGCCAGCAGATTGAGCACATTTTCCGAGGCCTTGCGCGTGGCCACGCTGCCGCCGGCGTCGTTATAGGCCTGGAGCTGGGCCGCAATCAGGCTGTCGAGCTCGGCGGGCAGGCTGCCGGCCATGACCCGGTTCAGTTCGGCGGCCTCGGCCGGATAGGCCTCGGCGTAGCGTTCAAACAGCTTGAGCCAGGCGCCTTCCCACTGTTCGCCGAGGGCAGTCAAATCGGCCTCGCCCCGGGCGCCGGTGGGCAGTTCAAAATCGCCGGCGGGCAGACCGAGGGCGGCCTTGGTTTTGGCGATTTCCTCGGCCCCCAGCGGGGCGCCGTGGCATTTCTCCGAGCCCTGGAAGCTGGGTGAACCGAAGCCAATCTTGGTTTTACAGACGATGAGGGTCGGCTTTTTGGTTTCGGCCTTGGCGTTGCTGATGGCCTGATTCAGGGCCTGGACGTTGTGGCCGTCGATGTCGCGAATCACCTGCCAGCCGTAGGCCTCGTAGCGCTTGGCCACGTCCTCGGCGAAGTAGGGTTCCACTTCACCATCGATGGAAATGCCGTTGCTGTCGTAGAGGCAAATCAGTTTGCCCAGGCCCCAGGTGCCGGCCAGGGCGCTGGCCTCGGCGGAAACGCCCTCCATCAGGCAGCCGTCGCCGAGAATGACGTAGGTATGGTGGTCAATGAGGGGAAAATCCGGACGGTTGTAGCGGGCGGCCAGGTGGGCTTCGGCCAAGGCCAGACCGACGGCATTGGCGATGCCCTGGCCCAGCGGGCCGGTGGTGGTTTCTACGCCGGGCACGTCGCCGAATTCCGGGTGGCCCGGGGTTTTGCTGTGCAGCTGGCGGAAATGTTTCAAATCGTCCAGGCTGACATCAAAGCCGGTGAGGTGCAGCAGGGCATACTGGAACATGGAGGCATGGCCGTTGGAGAGCACGAAGCGGTCGCGGTTGAACCAGCGCGGATTCTTCGGATTAACGCGCAGATGGCCGCGCCAGAGCACGGCGCCCATCTCGGCCATGCCCAGCGGGGCGCCCGGGTGGCCGGAATTGGCCTTCTGCACCCCGTCCATGGCCAGTGTGCGAATGGCCCCGGCGATTAGTTGGTAGTTACTCATGATTCTTCCTCATTTAATTGCATTGAGATAGTCGGTAAAAATATTCAGGCTTTCATAGAGTTCCACATCGGGAACGAAATCCTGGACCTCCTCGCCGGCCTTTTCATCCACAAATAGATTGGCCTGTTCCAGTTTTTCCTTGCGTTTGTCGTCGAGCTTGAACGAGGGAATGGCCTGGCGCATGGCGCTTTCGTAGGCTTTTCGTTCGTGCTTTTCCTGCTCGTACTGTTTTTTACGCTCGGCCAGATTCAGCGACCACTCCCGCTGCTGCAGCTGCTCCTTCATCTCGGCCACCCACTGCTCATAGCGCTTCAGGTGTTCGGTGTTGGTGAAGCGCTTCTTGTGCAGATTCTCCAGCCGCTGGCGCAGGGCATCGTTGGTGAATTTGTAGCTCTGGTAGTGGGCCGCCGGGATTTCCACCGCCGGCAGGGCGTATTTGCTCGCCCGTTCGCTGATGTCCTCCTCGTCGACGATTTCCGGCAGCGGCACATCGGGCTTCACCCCGGCCAGCTGGGTGCTGGCGCCGGTAACCCGGTGATAGGTGGAGGTGGTGTATTTCACCGACCCCAGCGGGGCACTGTCGCCGCTGAAGCGGGACAGGTCGAGCATGGATTGCACCGTCCCCTTGCCGAAGCTGTTGCTGCCGAGAATGATGCCGCGATGGTAGTCCTGAATGGCCGCCGCGAAAATCTCCGAAGCGCTGGCCGAACCGCGATTAATCAGCACGGCCAGCGGGCCTTCGTAGCTAATTTTGCCATTGTCCCCATCCTCATAGATGACGTTTTGCTTACCATCGCTGACCATCACCACCGGCCCCTCCTTGATGAGCAGACCGACGGTTTTAATGGCCTCCTCCAGGGCGCCGCCGCCGTTGTTGCGCAGGTCAATGAGAACGCCGTCAATCTTGTTCTTCTGCATCTCCTTGAGGGCCTTTTCCAAATCCACCGAGGTGCTGGTATAGCCGGAGCGGCGTTTGTGGGCGGCCTCAAAGTCCATATAGAAGGAGGGAATATCAACCACGCCGATTTTCTTGCCGTTGATTTTTTCGATGGTGTAGGAAATGGCGCTGTCCTCCATCTTGACCTCGTCGCGCACCAGCGTAACTTCCTTGATGTCGCCGGCCCGGGTTTCCACCTTCAGCCGCACGGTGGAACCCTTCTTACCGCGCACCAAGTCCACGGCCTTATCCAGCCGCCAGCCGACGATGTCCACCATCTCGCCGTCCTTGCCCTGGCCCACGGCCAGCAGCTTATCGCCCACTTTCAATTTGCCGCTGCGTTCGGCCGGGCCGCCCTTGATGAGCTCGCGGATGCTGATTTCATCGTCGCGGCTGGTGAGCACGGCGCCGATGCCCTGCAGGGACAGGCTCATGCCGATGTCAAAATCCTTGCTCAGCCGGGGCGACAGGTAGTCGGTGTGCGGGTCAAAGCGGTTGGCAATGGCATTCATATAAATGCCAAAGATGTCCTGGGCCTCCTGCTGGTCCAGACCCTTGCGCGTGCTCTTGTAGCGGTCGCTGAGCAGCTTACGCGCCTCGGCCTCGCTCTTGCCGCGAATGACCATGCGGATAATCTGGTCGGTCAGCCGTTTTTCCTGGAACTGGTGTACCTCCTCCAGGGTGGCGAAATAGGGGCGCTGGGTGGTTTTATCGCGAAAATCGGGATAGGTAACGCTATCGTGGCCGTCGAGGTTAAAGGGCCGTTGCAGCCGTTCGATGGACCAGTCGTTAAGCGCTTCGGCCCGCTGGCGGTAGACCTTGTAAATCAGAAAGGGCACGCTCAAATCGTTGTTTTTGAAGTTCTGGAGCGTGTGCTCAAACTGGCGGAAATTGTCGATGTCGCTCTGTAGGAAATAGACATGCCAGGGGTCCAGCGCTTCGAGGTAGTCACGGTGCACCTCGGCGCTGACCTGGTCGTAGTTGAGTTTATGGTAGTGGAACTGGGCCAACATGCCCGTGGTGATGCGGTAGGCGTCCTTCTGCTGGGCGGTGGGGCTCAGGTCGTCGGCGGCCGAAGCAAAGGGGAAAATAAAGATAAGGGTGGACAGAAACAGATGTTTTAACATCGGGCGATTTTTCCTATAAAGTTCAGATGCAAAAATATAGCACACCCCATTTGGCCACGACGGCCAACTCAAGCCGCCGGGAAGCGCTCTATAATCAGCCCCTTTCCGCATCCTTTACCATTTTTATAGTTGGAGGACTCTATGTTTAACTGGCTCAAACGCGACAAGAAAAAGGCCGAGGCTCCGGAGGAATCTCCCCCCAGCGAAGCGCTTCCTTCCGAGACCGAAGCGCTTCCCCCCGACCGGGGCGGCTATCTGGCCCGGCTGCGCCAGGGGCTGAGCAAAACCCGCGACGGCCTCGCCAATCTCTTCCTCGGCCGCAAACAGATTGACCAGGAGCTGCTAGACGAGCTGGAAACGCTACTGCTCACCGCCGATGTGGGCCTGGAGCTGACCCAGCGCCTGATGAATGAGGTCAGCGCCCGGGTCAGCCGTAAGGAGCTGGGCGACAGCGAGGCCGTGCGCAGTGCCCTGGCCGACCAGCTGGCCGCCCTGCTGCCCCCCACGGAGCAGCCGGAACGAAGCGCTTCCCCCCATGTGATTCTGCTGGTGGGCATCAATGGCGCCGGCAAAACCACCAGCATCGGCAAGCTGGCCGCCCACTTCCAGGCCCAGGGCAAGAAGGTCATGCTGGCCGCCGGCGATACCTTCCGGGCCGCCGCCGTGGAGCAGCTTCAGGCCTGGGGCGAGCGCAATCGGGTGCCGGTCATCGCCCAGGCCACCGGGGCCGACAGCGCTTCGGTGGCCTTCGACGCCCTGCAGGCGGCCACGGCCCGGGGCATGGATATTCTGCTGGTGGACACCGCCGGCCGCCTCCACACCCAGAGCCACCTCATGGACGAGCTGAAGAAAATCAAGCGGGTGCTGGGGCGGCAGAATCCGGCCCTGCCCCAGGAAACGCTGCTGGTCATCGACGCCGGCAATGGCCAGAACGCCCTGCGCCAGGCCGAACAGTTCCACGAAGCGCTCGGCCTGGACGGCATCGTCCTGACCAAGCTCGACGGCACCGCCAAGGGCGGCATAGTCTTTGCCATCGCCGCCCGGCTCGGCGTGCCCATTCGCTTCATCGGCGTCGGCGAGGGCCGCGAGGACCTGAAGGAATTCAACGGCAGTGCTTTTGTGCGGGCGCTGCTGTATAATGATTGAAAAAATAAAAGGAAGTAAGTAAATGTTAGAAAATAATTTAATCGCAAGCCCGAGCAATGAGCTGATGGCCAGCCCCCAATGGCTGAGCCCCAGCCTTGACCTCGACCACTACCTCGCCAAAGTGCGCCAAATTCCCGTGCTGGACGCCGAACAGGAATACGAGCTGGCCAAAAAATTCCACGACGACAACGACCTGGCCGCCGCCCAGCAGCTCATCATTCATCACCTTAAATTTGTGGTGCACATTGCCCGCAGTTTCAACGGCTACGGCCTCTACCTCGGCGACCTGATTCAGGAGGGCAATATCGGCCTGATGAAGGCGGTGAAGCGCTTCGAACCGAACCGGGGCGTGCGCCTGGTTTCCTTCGCCGTGCACTGGATTAAAAGTGAAATCCATGAATTCGTTATTAAAAACTGGCGGCTGGTGAAAATCGCCACCACCAAAGCCCAGCGCAAGCTGTTTTTCAACCTGCGCTCCATGAAGAAAAGCCTGAACTGGCTCAGCCACCAGGAGGCCCAGCACATCGCCGACGAACTGGAGGTGCCGCTGAAGGACGTCTACGAGATGGAACAGCGCATCAGCAGCCAGGACATGGCCTTCAACGCCCATGACGACGAGGACGAAGACAGCTACAATCCGGAAATGTGGCTCAGCGACGAAAACGCCGACCCGGCCCGCCATGCCGAACGGGACGAGGAAAGCCAATTCATGCGCACCCGCCTTGCCGAGGGTCTGAACAGTCTGGACGCCCGCAGCCGGGCCATCGTTGAGGCCCGCTGGCTCAGCGACGATGACAGCAAGGTTACGCTGCAGGCGCTGGCCGATGAATATCAGGTGTCGGCCGAGCGCATTCGTCAAATCGAAGCCTCGGCGATGAAGCAATTAAAATCTCATCTCGTTCATTAAATATGACTGAAAACAAAGGAAAAAATATGAGCCACCCCATTAGGAAGGCCGGTTTGAAGGTAACGGGCCCCCGGATGAAAATCCTGGAAATCATGGAGCGGGAAACCAGCGCCAACGACGTTCACCTGAGCGCCGAGGACGTCTATAAGATTCTGCTGCGGGCCGACGAGGACATCGGCCTGGCCACGGTCTACCGGGTGCTGACCCAGTTCGAGCAGGCCGGCCTGCTCAAGCGCCACAATTTCGAGGGCAACCACAGCGTTTTTGAAATCGACAACGGCGACCACCACAACCATTTGATGTGCGTTAAAACTGGAAAAATGGTGGAATTTCAAGATGATAAGCTGAAGGAATACCTGCGCGAAGTGGCGAAGAAATACGATTTTGAGCTGGAAGAGCACGGCCTGACCCTCTACGGCATCTACAACGGCAAATAGCCCGACCTTCTCGTTAAAAAACACTGCCCCCAGCGGGGCAGTTTTTTTTTTAGGCGGGGGAAGCGCTTCCCTCCGGCCGGCCTGTTCCTAACGAAGCGCTTCGGCCGGCGGATTTTAATTTCTCCGGTGCGGCCAAAATGAAGCGCTTCGTTCTGAAGAAATAAAAAAGGGGGAGCGCTTCGTTTTGCTGGGCGCCGGGAGCGAAGCGCTTTCTCTAAAACCCTAGCTCGACCGAAGCGCTTCACCTGTCGGGTTTTGATTTCTCCGGCGCGGCCAGAATGAAGCGCTCTAGGCTTTGAATAAAAGGGAAGCGCTTCCCCCGGAGAGGCAAGACGGCGAAGCGCTTCGTTCTGCTCAGCCCATCAGAGGGAAGCGCTCCAACCCGGCCAGGACTAAAACCGAAGCGCTTCCCCCTTTGAAATTCCACCCCGGCCCGGTTTTACCGAAGCGCTTCGGCTCGGGAAGCCGGTTTTAATTCCGCCGCCCGAAGCCCAGGAGAAGCGCTTCGTTAGCAATGGCCCGTTAGAAATGAAGCGCTTCGTTTTGCTGGACACTAAGAGTGAAGCGCTTCGGTCTGAAAACCGGCAAAAAAAGAAGCGCTCCCCGGCGGAAGCGCTTCGTTCTAGCTCTGGATATTGGCCGGGCTCCGAAGAGCCAAGCTATGACGTTAGGAATAGACTGGACCCGAAGGGCAAGGTTTATAGCGTTAGCTATAGACTGGAAACTCCTTACACAGCTGCACCACTTTCCCCCGAATTTCGATGATTTTGTCCTCGTTGTCGATGTCATCGAGGATATCGCAAATCCAGTTGGCCACCTGGCGCGCCTCGTTTTCCTTGAAGCCGCGCGTGGTGATGGCCGGCGTGCCAATGCGCACCCCGCTGGTGATAAACGGCGACTGCGGGTCATCGGGCACGGCGTTCTTATTAACGGTGATGTGGGCCCGGCCCAGGGCAGCATCGGCGGCCTTGCCGGTCAGGCCCTTGCTGACCAGATTAATCAACATCAGGTGGTTCTGGGTGCCGCCGGAAACGATGTCATAGCCGCGCGAAATGAAGGTGCGGGCCATGGTTTTGGCGTTGTCCAGCACCTGCTCCTGATAGCGTTGGAAGGACGGCTCCAGCGCCTCCTTGAAGGCCACGGCCTTGGCGGCGATGACGTGCATCAGCGGGCCGCCCTGAATGCCGGGGAAGACGGCCGAATTTAGTTTCTTCTCCAGTTCCGGATTGGCCTTGGCCAGAATCAGACCGCCGCGCGGGCCGCGCAGGGTTTTGTGGGTGGTGGTGGTAACCACATCGGCAAAGGGCACCGGGTTCGGATAGAGGCCGGCGGCCACCAGACCGGCCACGTGGGCCATGTCCACCATCAGATAGGCGCCGATGCTGTCGGCAATGGCCCGGAAGCGCTCGAAATCCAGGAGCTGGGAGTAGGCGGAGAAGCCGGCCACAATCATCTTCGGCTTGTGTTCCAGGGCCAGGCGCTGCACCTCGTCATAGTCCACCAGGCCGGTTTTCAAATCCAATTTATAGGGAATGCATTTGTACTGGCGACCGGAGAAATTCACCGGTGAACCGTGGGTCAGGTGGCCGCCGTGGCCCAAATCCATGCCCATGAAGGTGTCGCCGGGCTGCAGCAGGGCCAGAAAAACCGCCCCGTTGGCCTGGGAGCCGGAATGGGGCTGAACGTTGGCATAGTCGGCGCCGAACAGGGTTTTGGCGCGCTCAATGGCCAGACTTTCGACCAAATCCACATATTCACAGCCGCCGTAGAAGCGCTTGCCGGGATAGCCCTCGGCATATTTATTGGTCAGGCAACTGCCCTGGGCCTCCATCACGCGCGGGCTGGTGTAGTTTTCCGAGGCGATGAGTTCGATGTGGTCTTCCTGCCGTTGGCTTTCCAGCTGAATGGCGCTGGCCAAATCGTCATCAAAGCCAGCAATGGTCATGGTTTTCTGAAACATTTTCTGCGGTTCCTAGCGTTAAAAAACGCCTTATCTTATCTAAAAATCAATAGGTTGTAAGGGGCAGGCAGGCTGATTTGGCTGAACTCCTCCTGCTGGCGTAGAGCGGCCTCATCGTCCCGTTTTAGCAGCATGAGGTCCGGTTCGGGAAAGCCCTCCAGAAAGACCAGATTTGGATAGGGATAGGGGCCGCCCTCCTCCTCCGGGCCGAACAGGTGGATATAGACCCGCGACCAATCAATGGCCAATTCGGCCAGATAGGCAAAGAATTCCGCGTCCACTTTCGTAGAAATCACCAGATTAATTTCATCTTTCCAGAAAAGGGATTCCACCAGCTCGGTAAATAGACGGTCAATAATTTCTGGCATTTCCTGATAATCGTCTGAGAACTCATAAATTTGCATTGAAAACTCCTAATAGGTCAGGGCGATATTTTCACCGCCGAATAATTGCTGCAATTCTGCCAGAAGCGCTTCATTAATTCGAAAAGAATGGGCCAGCGTTAGCCGGCCGGACAGGCCCACATCATCGGCGACAATAGCCAGATGAATGGTGCAGCCCTCGGCCCCGGGCGCCGGTACCAGCAGACGTTGCAATATTAGCGGATAGTCAATGGCGCTGCTGTGTTTAATCCGCAAAGTCAGATTTTTAATCAGCTCATATTTGTGCTGGCCAATGCTGATAATTTCCGTGGGCTGTATTTGCCAGCGACCGAAATAGCTATTAAAGCGACAATAGCCGCGCAGAAAAATAATCTCGTCCTCCCGGATAAGCGCTTCGAATTGTTCCAGCCATTTGCCGCTAAGCGAAACTTTATGGCGGTCGCTGCCATCGTCCAGGGTGAAATCCATTAGCGGTTTTTGCGTGCGTTTATTGGCGCCGCGATAGATGTCCATAATTAATCCGGCAATGGCCACCTCGTGGTTCTTTTCCTCGTCCCATTCGGCCATGTCGGCGCTGAGGTCGGCGAGGCGATAGCCGCCGGTCAGGGCCTTGACCTCGGCGGCCACGGCGGCGATGGGGTGGCTGGTGAGATAGAGGCCGAGGGTTTCCTTCTCCTGGCGCGACAGCTCCGCCGCCGTCCAGGCGCTTTCCGGGCGGATTTGCAGCGTGCTGGCCGGGCCGGCCTCTTCGCCGCCAAAGAGGCCGAACATGTCCTCCTGGCGGTGCTGCTGGTTCTGGTGGCTGATTTCCGACAGCTTCATGGCCTGGGGCAGCACCTCCAGCAGGCCGCCCCGGTTCGGTTCCAGCTCGTCGAAGCAGCCGCTTTTTATCAGGGTTTCCAGGGTTTTACGGTTGAGTTTCTTCAAATCGAGCCGGGCGCAGAAATCCTCCAGCGAACGGAAGGGCCCGCCCCGGTCGCGTTCGCCGACGATAAGGGACACCGCCGCCGCGCCCACGCCCTTGACGCCGCCGAGGCCGAAGACGATGGCACCGTCCCCATTGACGCCGAAGGCATGGTGGGAGCCGTTGATGCTCGGCGGCAGCACGCGCAAACCGAGCTGGCGCGCCTCGTCCAGATTGCGCACCACTTTCTCCGTATGCTCCATTTCCGAGGTCAGCACCGAGGCCATGAACTCGGCCGGGTGGTAGTACTTGAGCCAGGCGGTCTGGTAGGAGAGCAGGGCATAGGCCGCCGAGTGGGACTTGTTGAAGCCGTATTCGGCGAACTTCTCCATCATGGCGAAGATGTCCCGGGCCAAATCCTCGGCCACGCCGTTTTTCTGCGCCCCGGCTACGAAGATTTCCCGGTGGCGGGCCATTTCCTCCTTCTTCTTCTTGCCCATGGCCCGGCGCAGCTCGTCGGCGCCGCCGAGGGTGTAGCCGGCCAGCACCTGGGAAATCTGCATGATTTGCTCCTGATAAATCATGGTGCCGTAGGTGGGCTTAAGAATGGGCTCCAGGCTGGGGTGGGGGTAGATGATGGCGCGCTGGCCGTGTTTGCACTCCACAAACTGCACGTCCAGCTTCGAGCCCAGCGGGCCGGGGCGGAAGAGGGCGAGCAGAGAAATGATGTCCTCGAAGTTGTCCGGTTTCATGGCCCGCACCAGCTTTTTCATGCCGTTGGATTCCAGCTGGAACACGGCGGTGGTCTGGCCGCTGGCGATGGCCTCGTAGACTTTTTTATCTTCCAAATCAATTAGGTTAATGTCGCCGATGTCGATGCCGCGCCGCTTCAGCAGCTTGACCGTGTCGTCGATGATGGTCAGCGTCTTCAGGCCGAGGAAGTCGAATTTGACCAGGCCCATCTTTTCGATGTCGTCCTTGTCAAACTGGGTGGCGGCGGGCTTGCCGGCCTCCTCGGCGTAGAGGGCGGAAAAATCCGTCAGGGCGCTGGGGGCGATGACCACGCCGGCGGCGTGCTTGCCGACGCTCTTGGTCAGGCCCTCCAGCTGCAAACAGTGGTCGAGCAGCGAGCGCACCTCCTCGTTCTCGGCGTACTCGCGCTGCAGCTCCGGCGATTCCAGCTCCAGCACCTTTTCCCGCTCCTTGCGCTTCATCTCGTCCTCGTCCGGCGGCACCGTGCGGGCGGCCTGCACCCGGGCACTGCGGCCCAGGGCGTCGTCCAGGGTTACGCCGATGGCCTTGGAAATCATCTTGGCGATGCGGTCGGCGTCGCCATAGGCCATGCCCTGCACCCGGGCCACGTCGCGAATCACCGCCTTGGCCGCCATGGTGCCGTGGGTGGCAATCTGGGCGACGCTGTCATGGCCGTAGGTGTCGCTGACATAGCGAATGACCTCGTCCCGGCGAATGCCACAGAAATCTATATCGAAATCCGGCATGGAGACGCGCTCGGGGTTGAGGAAGCGCTCGAAGAGCAGGTCATAGGGCAGCGGGTCGATGTTCGTAATCTGCAGGGCAAAGGCCACCAGCGAGCCGGCACCGGAGCCCCGGCCCGGGCCGACGGGAATGTCCTGTTTTTTCGCCCAGCGGATGAAGTCGCTGACGATGAGGAAATAGCCGGCGAAGCCCATCTTCTGAATCACCGCCAGCTCCATTTCCAGGCGCTCCCGGTAGCGCTCCGCCTGCTCGGCCCGGGCCTCGGCGCTTGGGAACAGGGCGAGCAGCCGTTCCTCCAGCCCGTCCCGGCTCAGCCGCACCAGCTCCTCATTGGCCGTGCACCCGGCCGGCACCGGACAGTCGGGCAGGCAGATGCGGCCCAGCTCCAGCTCCAGATTGCAGCGCTCGGCAATGGCCAGGCTGTTGGCCAGCAGGGTGGGCGGGAAGAGACGGGCCATTTCCTCGGCCGTGCGCAGATGGAAGGCCGGCGTGTGCCGCCGGGGCCGGTTGGCGGCGGCCACGGTGGTGCCGGCGTCGATGCAGACGCGGATTTCGTGCACCTCGAATTCCTCCGGCCGGCGGAAACAGGCCTGGTTGGTGGCGACGCTGGCGACGCCGAAGCGCTGGCCCCACTGGTAATACTGGGCGAGCAGGGCCTCCTCCCGGGGTAGGCCGAGGCGGGTGGCCTGGAGATAGTAGCGGTCGCCGAAAACCCCCAGCCAGTGGCGCAGCCGGGCTTCGGCCCCGGCCGGGTCGTTGCGCTGGAGCCGGGCGGCCAAATCCCCCTGGGTGCCGCCGGACAGGGCAATCAGGCCGGCACAGCTCGCCGGGGTCAGCCGGTCCATATTCACGGCCAGCTCATGGCGGCGCTGGTCGTCCAGATAGAGATGGCTGAGCAGCTGGCAGAGATGGCGGAAGCCCTCGTGGTTCTGTACCAGCAGCACCAGCTGGCTAATGTGGCCGTCCTCGTCGCGGACGCTGAGGTCGCAGCCGATGATGGGCTTCACCCCCAGCTTGCGGGCGCTCTGGTAGAACTTGAGGGCGGCGAAAAGATTGTTGCGGTCGGTGAGGGCAATGGCCGGCATGGCCTGGCTCTGGGCGAACTGGCCGAGCTGGGGCACGCGCAGAATGCTATCGCTGAGGCTGTATTCGCTGTGGCAGTGGAGGTGGATAAAGGGCGTCATGGGGGCCTCGGAGAAAAGGGGAAATTTTAGCACCGGCCCCCGGAGTTCCCCGGGGCGGGTTGCCCGGCGAAGCGCTTCGGGCTCGGCTGATTTTCTAGCGGCGGCCCGGCCCGTTTTTTACTTCGAGCCAAGCGCCGCTGTCCCGAAGGCCGGGGCGAAGCGCTCTGGCCGGCCTAAAGGTCGCCGGGTAGCCAGAGCCTTTCCGGGGGGAAGCGCTTCCCCCTGAACTTCGGCCCGGAAAACCCTAGCCATCGAAACCGAAGCGCTTCGGCTGGCCTGGCTGGGCGGGGGGATTGAAGCGCTTCGGTCGGGGAATCGGTGGTGGCCGGGCCGGCGGCGATGACTTGGCTGGAAGCGGGAAGCGCCTCATGGCCGGCGGCTCTTTGGATTGAAGCGCTTCCTTTTTTTGTGGCTTCCCAAGGCGAAGCGCTCCCCCTCTGGCCTTACGGGCCGGTTGAAGCGCTGCGTTTTGATTGGCCAGCAGGCCGGGGTTGCTGTGATGAAAAGCCGTTCTGTCGGAACGAAGCGCTTCGGTCTTAGCGTCGTTGGCGGCCCCGGCCTGATTGGTTCCTAGGGAAGCGCTTCGCCGGAAAATCTGGCGTTCCAGAACGAAGCGCTTCGTTTAAAACGGCCAGAGGAAGGAAGCGCTTCCTCTGGTGGCCGATTCATGGGATTAGCCCCGGTTCAGCCGTGGGCGCGTTGGGCCCGGCCGCCGGCCATTCAGGACGCCGAAGTGCTTCGGCCCCGGCTCCCGCCGGTTTTGGACTGGCGAGAAGGGAAGCGCTTCGCCCCGGAAACCCTTAACAAGTTGGCCGGCGGCAATGCCCCCAGCCTTTTTCGGAGGGAAGCGCCGGGTGAGAACCGTTCAGGAATTGAAGCCGCCCCGGCCGGGCCTTTGACACCGAAGCGCTTCGCCAAAACGATTCAATCTGGCCAGCGCGAGGGAAGCGCTACCCCCGTTCGCAGACTTTTGGAACGAAGCGCTTCGCCCAGCGCCAGCAGAAGCAAATGGCCGGGAATATATTCGGCGCCCTGTCCGAAGCGCTTCGGTCTCAGCCCCCGGCCGTTTTTATTTTGGATAGCGAGAAGAGGGAAGCGCTTCGTTCCGAGTAAGCCAATGGAGCGAAGCGCTTCGTTTAAAACGGCCCTGAGCTGGCAATAACTAAAACCGGTCGGCGGCCTGAAGCGCTTCCTTTTGGGTGGCGGCCAAAGGCGAAGCGCTTCGGCGTGGCAGTCGGGGAAGGGCGGATTCCACGGGCGCGGGCCATAAAAAACGCCCCTTCTGGGGGCGCGGGGCTCGCTAGTGGACGGGGAGGAATGATATTTCCGTCGGCCAGTCTAGCTTGAGTTGCTGGAGAAGCGCTTCCAGCTCGTCAGGGTTGGCGCTGTCTTTTTTATGGAGTGGCTCGGCCTTATTCAGAACCCGGCCCCGCTCGTCAAAGAGGTAGTACCAGAGGCGGGCTTCACCGTCCCGAAGCGCTTCGCCATAGGCCACCAGCACATAATTTTTCTGGTCGGGGGCCGTCAGGCAGGCCAGACCCCGGGGGAACCATTGGGCCGCCGCCATCTCTGCCGGCACCGCCGCCGTGCCGCGCCAGTGGTCGCCCTCGGGGGGGCCGAACTCCAGCCGGCTTTGATGGCAGCCATCGTCGTGGCACAGGAGTTGCCAGTGTTGGTCGCCGCAGGCGAGGGTCAAAGCGGCCGGCGCCCGGGCGGCGGCCAGCAGGGGCCACAGCAGCAGAAAGGCGAGTGTTTTCATGGGTTTTCTCCGGCGAGATAGTCCCGTAGGGCCGTTCGGAAGCGGGCGGGAAAATCCGGGTCGAATTGGCCGTAGAGGGCCGGTTCGATGAGTTCCAGCTCGTTGATGTGGGCCCGGTCGTCGCCGTCGATGAGCATGTCCACCCGGGCATAGCAGGGCCGGCCGGGCAGCGCCGCCAGGGCCCGTTCCGCCAGGGCCAACCACTCGGGCCGGGGGGCCAGCGGGCTGACCGTGGCACCATAGGTCGAGTTGGCCCGCCATTCGTTCGGAGCCAGCCGCCGTTGCACGGCGTGGCTGAATTGGCCGTTGAGATAGAGCAGACAGGCCTCGAATTGGGCCGAAATAAAGGGCTGGGCCAGATAGATTTGGCCGGCGCTAAAATCCGGCGGGCCGTCGCTGTGGCGGCAGACGCCCCGGCCGCTCTGGCCAATCAGCGGCTTAATCACCGGGTTGCCGGTCAGCGCTTCCCAGTCGGCGCGGGAGTGGAGCCGTTGAATGGGCGTGGCGCCGGGCAGGGTGGCCAGATAGCCTTTTTCCAGATTCCAGCGCAGCAGCGGCGCCGGATTGACCAGCCGGGTGCCGGCCCGTTCGCAGCGGTCGAGCCAGGCGCGGAAGGCCGCCGGCCGCTGGCTGTAGTCCCAAACGAATAACGGCAGAACTATAAGTTCTGCCGTGGGAATAATGTCTTGCCAGGGGAGGCATTCCGCGTTGAGGGCCCGGATAAACGCCTGTTGGTGGGCGTCGGGGCGGAAGTCGGGGTGGGCGGCGATGAGTCGGGTCATCAGACCAGCAGCTGCCACACCACCCCCAGCAGCGCCAGAATGCCGGCGATGATGGCCAGGGCCAGATTAACCCGACTTTTCTTCTCCACGTCGCTGACCTGGCGGTTCAGGAAGACGATGTCCCGGTGCAGGCGCTCGGTGGCGGCGCCGTCGCTGACCGGCTTCCGTTCCAGCGCGTTGAGGCGGAATTCCAAATCGTTGAGGCGCTGTTGCAGCTTCTCTTCCAGCTGTTCGACGCGGCTGTCGGCGGCGCCGGCGCTGGGGACTTGCTTCAGGGCCTCTTCCAGGGCGGCCAGGCGTTTTTCCAGGGCCTTGAGCGCTTCGCTGTCAACGGCGGCCGGGGCCGGGGCGCTGGCGGCGGAGGGATTGCCCTCGCTGGTTTCAAAGCTCATGGTGGTTTCCGGCAGCGGCCGGGGCGCCAGGCTGGGGGTGGGGATATCATCGCTGACGTTGTTAGCCAGGGTGGCAAAGCTGCTGAGCCGGTTTTCCGGAGCGGCGGCGGGGGTGGGTTCGGGGGCCAGGCTGGGTTCGGGGCCGGTGCTGCCCAGATTCATGCTGGAGGAGAAATTGAAGTTTTCCAGGGCGCTGGCCTGGGCGGGTTTGCCGGGTTCGGCCGGAGAGAAACTATTAAAGGAGGGGACGGAGATTTCCGTGGGCGCGACCACCGGTTCGGGTTTGGCGGCCACTTTCTGATTCAGGGCATTGATAAGATGGTCCAGCCGGCCGGCCTCGGCGGGCTTCGGCAGATAGCCGGTGGCGCCGGCGTCCCGGGCCTTCTGACGGGCCTCTTCGGAAATGTCGCCGGAGTACATCACCACGGGGATATTGCGGGTTTCGGGATTTTCCCGCATGCGTTTCAGACCCTCGTAGCCGTCCAGCTTCGGCATGAGAATATCCATAAAGACCACGTCCGGCAGGGTGTTGCGCTGCAGCCATTCCTCCGCATCGACCACCCCTTCGGCTTCAAAAATTTCCAAATTGTGTTTAACCAATAATCGGCGCAGAGTCAGGCGCGCCAGCCGAGAATCATCGACGATTAATGCGGTTTTTAACATAAATTCCCTCTTTTTAGAATTATAGAAAAGGGGAAGTATAGCGATAAAATAGGGCTTTTTCCCGATTTCATGGCCAAGAATATCCTCATTGGTATCTGTGGCAGCGTCGCTGCCTTCAAAATTCCCAGCCTGTTGCGCCTGCTGACCAAACGCGGCGACCGGGTGCAGGTGGTGCTTACGCCAGCGGCGGCCGATTTTGTTAGCCCGCTGGTGCTCCAGGCCCTCAGTGGCCGGCCGGTGCTGGGCCTCGCTGACCCGGGCACCCGGGCCGGGGCCATGGCCCACATTGAACTGGCCCGCTGGGCCGATGTCTTTCTGCTCGCCCCGCTCAGCGCCAACACCGCCGCCAAGCTCGCCCAAGGCCTCGGCGATAATCTGCTGACCACCCTCTATCTGGCCACCACGGCCCCGGTGCTGCTGGCGCCGGCCATGAACCCACAGATGTGGCAGCATTCGGCCGTGCGCGCTAATTTTGAGCTATTGCGCCAGCGTCATCATGTGCTGGAGCCCAACCACGGCGACCACGCCTGCGGCGAGGAGGGTCAGGGGCGTCTGGTGGAGCCGGAGGAACTGCTGGCCGCCATCGACCGAGCCCTGCCGGCCAGTCGCAGTGGCGAAGCGCTGCGGGGCCAGCGGGTGGTAATTACCGCCGGCGCCACCGTCGAGCACATCGACCCGGTGCGCTATCTCAGCAACCACAGCTCCGGCAAAATGGCCTTTGCCCTGGCCCAGGAGGCGGCCCGGCGCGGTGCTGAGGTTACGGTGATTGCCGGCCAGACCAGCGCCCCGGAGCCGGAGAACGTCAGAATCCTGCGGGTGAAAAGTGCGCTGGAAATGCTGGCCCTCTGCGAAACCGAAGCGCTTCCCTGTGATGTGTTCATCGGCTGCGCCGCCGTGGCCGATTACCGGGTGAAAAATCCGCTGCGCCAGAAGCACAAGAAGGCCCTGCACGGCCAGCTGACCCTGGAGCTGGTGGAAAACCCGGACATCATCAAAACCATCGCCACCGGCTCGCCCCGGCCCCGGCTCTGTGTGGGCTTTTCCGCCGAAACCGAAGCGCTGCAGAGCAACGCCCGGCGTAAACTACAGGATAAGCAGCTGGACGTCATCGTTGCCAATGACGTGAGCCAGCCGGTTTTCGGCGACGACAGCAACGCCGTGAGTGTGCTCGATAGCAACGGCCAGTGCCAGGATTTCCCGCGCCAGTCCAAAATCGCCCTGGCCGGCCACATCTGGGACTACCTCATTGCCCGTCAGGAGGATAAAAACTCATGAAACAACTAAAAGTTAAAATTCTTGACCCCCGCCTAGGCCAGCAGTGGCCGCTGCCCAGCTACGCCACCGCCGGCAGTGCTGCCCTGGATTTGCGCGCCCTGCTGCCCGGAGACGAAGCGCTTCGCCTCGGGCCCCGGCAAACGGCCCTGGTGGGCACCGGCCTGGCCATTCACCTGGCCGACCCCGGCTACTGCGCCCTTATCCTGCCCCGTTCCGGCCTGGGCCATAAACACGGTATTATTCTCGGCAACAGCGTCGGCCTGATTGACAGCGACTATCAGGGCGAATTAAAAATTTCCCTGTTCAACCGCAGTACGGAGGATTTTCTTATTCAGTCGGGCGACCGCATCGCCCAGCTGTTGATTTGCCCGGTGCTCCGGCCGGCGCTCGAAATCGTCGATGAATTTGAGCCCAGCGCCCGGGGCAGCGGTGGTTTTGGCCACACCGGACGAAACTAGACGGTTCCAATGGACTTTGGAACAGCCTTTGCTTGCTAGCAACAACAAATAACCCCCACTATAGGAATAGTTATATGACAAGAAAAATAATCAGACCTCTGGTAATCGCCTCGGCGGTTAGTCTGGTTTGCCAAAGCGCTTTGGCAGACCCGCCCACTTCCAACACTTCCCCCTTCACCAGCCGGCCCTTGCACCTGGCCAGCGAAAGCAATATCACCAGTGCCCCTGGCGTAAAACCAAACGTTTTGCTCTTTATCGATGACTCGGGCTCCATGGCCAGCGATTTAAATGGTAACTGGGCCGCTAGTGGTCCGGGCTGGGGACGAGTTAACCCCTCCAAATTTAACTGGCCCACCGGCCCCAACCTGGGGCGAGCTCAGCAGACGTTGTATTTTGACTACTACGGGGGCATTGGCGGTTATTTCCAAAGACCCTCCCGGATTACCACCGTAATCGATGCGGTAAACGAGGTGGTGGATACCTACGGGGATCGTATTAACTGGGGCCTGGGTTCGCTCTGGCGTACCTGGGACCGCAATGGTGTGGTTTGGGTAACACCCAGCTCATATACAACCTATCCGGACTATAGCCCGAGATTCTTTACCAATGCCTCTGAGGTGTTTAAACACACCAACCGTTTGAGTATTGCCGGCTCCACGCCAACAACCTCGCGCTATCTGACCATGGCCACCGCCCTGAAGCAGCAGATTAAATACCGCTGCCAGAAGAACTACATCGTGCTTCTCTCTGACGGTGATGCCAACATCACTGGAGTTCCCAATGGCTACTATGAGCACATTGGCACCATTGCCAATAGTAGTAGTGGCGTTGAAGAAACCGGCACACACCCAGCGCGCTACTATCCGCCCAGCGGCAAGCCTCTGCGCTATCCCTATGAGGCCGGTCGGGGTAGCTACTACCTGGCCAACGTAAATGAGAGTAAGCCTAATATATTGGGCCTTATGGGTAATGGGGTGAGTCTCTTCAGCCACATTCTTTACCACGCCGACCTAAAAAGTGGCCCCGACGCCGAGGGTGGCGATTTCGACGAAATCGTACCGAAGCAGTGGCTGCTGAACGAAAGCAGCGGACGTATGGAAGAGCAGGCCAACAAGCCACGTAAACAGAATATCGAAACCTTCACCATCGGTTTTGGTAATGGCCTTTCAAAGGGGGGTAAGTCCTACCTGCAGAACGCTGCCACCGGCGCCGAGTGCCGGGGTAAAGAGGTCCCGCCTTCGGCTAAACTTGGCAAATGCTATTTTGAAGCCGGCGACTCGGCCTCTCTGAAGGCGGCCTTTGACAAAATCTTCACCCACGTGAGCAATGAGAATAAGGGTGAGGAGAAACAGGTTTATGCTCCCTCCACTCCGGCTTCGGCGGGCTCCAACGTGGCCGGCTCTGCCACCGCCCTGCGGCTGGATACCAATATCTGGGGTAGCTACCTGCAGTTTGCCAAGCTGAATACCCAGGCCGAAACCAGCCCCGGCGTCCGTAACCCGGACTTCGGTCGCGTGCTGACCAACCCCGATGGTACGCCGCAGACGGTTAATGCCACCTACGACGGTGCCCGTCGCATTCTGGTGAATAGCGGTCGCACCGACAGTTCATATAACGACGTCTATGACCTGGACGGTGCCAGCGCTACTAGCTCCCAGCTGGATGACTTCGGCTTCGGCGACGATGCCGATAACCGGGCCGAATTTGCCCGGGGTTTTGTGCCCTGGTACAAACGTTCCACCGCCACCGATACGGAAATTGAAGCGGCTGTGGCTGGCCTGAGCAACCGTGTTGTGCCTGCCTACCGCGACCGTTTTGCCAATACTCCCGCCGGCCAGGAGGCCGAACGGAAACTGTTCCGGCAGATGGGCGACGTGATTAACGCACCGGTGGTCTCCATGGATAACACCACCACTACCGGCAGCAATGCCACCCAGGAATTTGTCATCACCGCCGCCAACGACGGTCTGGTTTACATCTTCCGGGCCACTAACAACCCGGCTGCGCCCTACAATCTGGTGCTGAACTACCTGCCGGCCGGCATGCAGCGTGAAAGCAAGAAAACCCCTTCCAACAAGGACGCGCTGACCGTGGGCCGGGCGGTGAAAGAAATTGCCAAGTCTGACTATGGCACCAACGAGAAGAAATTCCCACACCTGTTCCTGAACAACGGCGGCCTGGCCTGGGTGAAAACCCCCGAAACCGGCGGTCTGCAACAGCAATATGCCCTGGTGGGCACCATGGGCCAGGGTGGCCGGGGTGCCTATGCGCTGAATATCAGTGGTAAAGGCCGGGCGACCAATGCCGATATCGGTCTGCGCTCCGGCGACTGGCGCCGCGACGTGCCGTTCTGGGAAACCCAGAAGGGTGAAGATAACGCGCTGGGCTATACGCTGAGCACGCCGGCCATCGGCCAGGTGGCCATGGACTTCGAGCCCAATGACATTGCCAAACGCGATCTGAACGTTCACGCCTACACCTTCATCGCCAACGGCTACAAGGGTACCGCCGACAGCGACGCCCCCTATGACCCGGTGGCCACGCTCTACGTCTATGACCTTTTCGGTCAGAACTTCGGTGCCGATGTCAACAGCGGCAATATCAACAACGGCAACCGGCCCGGTCATCTGGTCGTGAAAATCCCTGTGGGTGGCGAAGGGGCCGGGGCGGGTCTGTCCACACCGGTGCTCTATGACAACAACATGGACGGCGTCTATGACTTTGCCTTTGCCGGCGATACCAAGGGTAATGTGTGGAAATTCGACCTGCGCGCCCACCCCAGCCAGTGGCCCGGCCGCGTTCGTCTGGTCTATCGGGGTCAGCCCAGCCAGCCCATTACCGCAGCTCCCACCATCTACAAGGTGGATAACGACAATGCGGTCATCATCTTTGGTACCGGCTCCGATGTCTACGAAGCGGATAAGGAAAACACCGACCGTCAGGTGCTGATGGGCGTTTACAACAAGGTTACCGACCTGAATGCCCCGCCGGTGAACTACAACGACAGCACCATTCTGGACCAAACCATTCTGCGCGATGAGCCCGACCCACTGGCGCCGGCTACCTACGGCCAAACCGGCGGCAAACGGGTACTGACCAACAACAAGTTAGACCCCAACGTGCACAAGGCCTGGCGGATTGTGCTGCGTGAAGGCTATGCCAGTGCCACCGAGCCGCGCAGCTCCGAGAAAATTACCACCAAGGGCGACGTGTTCATCAATACCTTCTACATCACCTCACGGATGTACGGCTATAAGAAACAGTCCTTCGGTAGCGCCGGCAGCGGTCAAACCTGTAACTCCTCTGGCTCATCGGTGGCTTCGGCCGGTTTCAGCTGGATTATGTCCATCAACGCGGCTACCGGGGGCGTGCCCGACGCAGATAAACGCGATTCGGCCTTCCGCGACCTGCTGGCCTCCAATGCTGGCCTCGGTGCCAACGAGGGTGTGGTGGGTAAATCGGCCACGCTGGCTTCGGCGGCCCGGGTGCTGGAAGTGTCCGGCGGTCGGGGCGACATCCTGAACACCAACGCCCAGGGTGAAAGCCTTGAGGGCGGTAAGCTGGCCTCCTTCATTAAAGGCGCCGACGGCAAAATCAAAAATGATGAGAAGCTGAAGGGTCTGGAAAAAATGCGGAAGTGCCTGCCCAAGGATAAAACCGTGCTGCTGTCCTATGCCACCGAGAAAGAAGGTGCGCAGATGGCCGCCATCAAGGCGAAAAAATGCGGCGCCGACGTCTTTGTTCGGGTTAACTGGCGTGAAGTTCCCCTGTAGTTTGCAAAACCCAGCGGAACCTCAGTCCAACAAGCGCTCCCTCCGGGGGGCGCTTTTTTTATGGCCGCTGGCGAAGCGCTTCCGACCAATTGGCCCAGAACGAAGCGCTTCCCTCCCGGCAACCCGGAAATAGCCAAGCGCTTCACCATTTCGCCAGTCCTGTGGCCGAAGCGCTTCGGTCTAGAACGAGAGAAGCGTTTCCCGCCGATTTCCCTGGTCGCCCCCAACGAAGCGCTTCTCCTCTTTCCGGTTTAAAGCGCTTCCCCTGGTAGCCACTCCGAACGAAGCGCTTCGGTTTAGCCGGACCCCGGGCCGAAGCGCTCCCCTACTAATCCGTCCTTCCCAACCGAAGCGCTTCCCCCACGCGGATTTAGGCCCCGCTCCGACCCCGGCCGCCGCTAGAATGGCGGCCCAGGTATTTAAATTGATTGAATTGTTACAGCGCCGTGCCATGAGTTCCTATTCCGACCTATTCCACGCCCTGGGCCGTGTCCTGCCCAACTACCAAGCCCGCCCCGAACAGCAGAAGCTGGCCGTCCGCATCGGGGGCCATCTACACCGGCCCGAAGTGCTGCTGGTGGAAGCTGGCACCGGCACCGGTAAAACCCTCAGCTATCTGCTGCCGGCCCTGGTGGAACACCGTCCCGACGAGCAGATTGTGATTTCCACCGCCACCCACACCCTGCAGGAGCAGATTTATCAGAAGGATTTGCCCCTGTGCCAGCGCATCTATCCCAATGATTTGAAAGTGGTGCTGCTCAAGGGCTGGCAAAACTATCTCTGCCTCTACCAATATGAGGAGCTGCAGAGCCGCCTGGCCCTGGACCGGGAGGAGCAGCGCCAGCTGGACGCCGTGGCCGCCTTCCGCCGCCAGACCGCCGATGGCGATTTGGCCCTGCTCCGGGGTGTGCCGGAAAATGCGCCGCTGCGCCGGGAACTGACCATCAGCAGCGAGGAGTGCCTGAAGCGCTCCTGCCCGCTCTACGAGAAATGCTTCGCCGTGGCCGCCCGCCGCCAGGCCCAGCGCGCCGATATTGTGCTGGTCAATCATGCCCTGCTGCTCAGCGATTTGAGCCTGCGCTTCCGGCCTAACAGCGACGCCGTCGTGAGCCTGCTCGGCCCCCGGCTCCAGGCCATCATCGTCGATGAGGCCCACCATCTGCCCCAGCTGGTCAGCAATAGGCTCGGCCGCCAGATTAGCGGCGCCAGCGTGCAACAGCTGTTCAGCCAGAGTGCCCACCGCGCCCAGGAGCAGGGCCATAAACTGCCCGGCGAGCAAAAATTGAAGCGACTGCTGAAGGATTTGGCCGCCGCCCTCGGCCCGGGCAGCGAGGATTTGAGCGAAATCAGCGGCGACGAACTGCGCGCCAAGGTCGATTTCTGGGCCCGGCTCGACGAACTGCGCCAGCTGGCCAGCAAGACCGGCGACGAGCTCAGCGCCCTGGCCCTGCGCCAGCGTGAGGACAGGGAGGAGCCGGAGGACGAGGACGAGCGCGAGGAACGGCAGCGCCAGCTGGCCCTGCTCGAAACCCTGGGCCGGCGCTGGGACGATTTGGCCGACCGCCTCGACCACTGCCAGGGTCTGCTGCAGAAGAACGGCGGCGTGCTGACCCAGCCGGCGGCCGGCGAAGCCTGGGCCCCGACGAAAGCGCTGGCCCTGAGCGCCATCGACCAGGCGCTGGTGCTGCCGGCCGGGGTCGAGGTCAATACGGAAGCGCTCTGGGCCGACCGCGACCGGCGCGGCTTCGTTCTCCACGCCGAGCCGGTGCAGATTCAGGACACCTTCGCCCACTGGGTCAAAACCAGCGGCGCCAGCTGGACGCTGCTGTCCGCCACCCTTAGCACCAACGGCAATTTCGACTATTTCTGTGGCAATCTCGGCCTGAGCTCGGTGCAGACGGCCCAGCTGCCCAGTCCCTTCGACTACCGCCGCCAAACCCTGCTCTACCACCCGGACGGCCTGCCACCGCCGAACCACCCCCGCTATGAGGAGGCCCTCATCGAAGTGGTGCTGCCGGTGCTGCGCCAGAGCCGGGGCCGGGCCTTCCTGCTCTTCACCAGCCACGGGGCCCTGCGCCGCTGTGCCGACCGGCTGCGGCCGCTGAACGAATTCCAGCTGCTCGTCCAGGGTGAGGCCGGCAAAAACGAACTGCTGGAGCGCTTCAAAACGCTGCCCCGGGCGGTGCTGCTGGCCACGGCCAGCTTCTGGGAGGGCGTGGACGTGCCCGGGCCGGCGCTGGTCTGCGTGGTCATCGACAAATTGCCCTTCGCGGTGCCCACGGGGCCCGTTGTAAAATTGCGCCATCAACTGCTGCGGGCGCGCGGCCTTGACCCCTTCACCGCCGATAGCCTGCCCCAGGCCATCATGATGCTGAAACAGGGGGTGGGCCGGCTGATTCGCAGCGAGAAAGACTATGGTGTGCTGCTGCTGGCCGACCCCCGGCTGAGCAGCAAGTCCTATGGCTCGGCGTTTCTCCACAGCCTGCCGCGCATGACCCAAACCCGGCGGCCGGAGGTGGTGGAGCGCTTCTATCGTTTTCATGAGAACCACAATGACCCAAACCCTCCTCGCCCTTGATACCTCAACGCCGGCCTGTTCGGTGGCCCTGTGCCACCGGGGCCAGATTCACCAGCGGCTGCAGCTGGAAGAACGGCAGCACAGCCGGGTGCTGCTGCCACTGGTGGACGAGCTGCTGGCCGAAGCCGGCCTGGGCCTCACCGCCCTGGACGGCCTCATCTGCACCAGCGGTCCCGGCGCCTTCACCGGCCTGCGCGTCGGGGCGGCCATGGCCTCGGGGCTGGCGGCGGCACTGCAACGGCCGCTCTATCCGCTCTCCTCGCTGGCCCTGCTCGCCGCCAGTGGCCGGGCCCGGCTGGGGCCGCTACCGCTGCTGGCGGTGCTGAACGCCCAGATGGGGGAAATCTACGCCGGCCTCTACGATGCCGACGGCAGCTGTCTAGAGCCGGACTGGCTCGGCCGGCCCGAAGCGCTGCCCCCGGCCTACCGGAACGCCGAATGGGCGGTGGGTTCGGGCACGGTCTACCCGCTGCCGCTGCCGGGCCAAATGCTGGTGCCCGAAGCCCAGCATGCCTTCGCCCTGCCGCTGCCCCCGGCCCTGGCTCCCAACGAAGCGCTTCCCCTGAACTATCTGCGTAATTCTGTGGTTTGACCCCCAACCGGAGACTTTCTATGAACCCTTTTTTAACCACCCTCACCGTGCGCATCGGCGACATCAACTATGGCAACCACCTGGGCCATGACCGGCTCATCACCCTGATGCACGAGGCCCGCATTCGCTTTCTCCAGGCCCTGGGCGCCAGCGAACAGTACTTCTTCGGCGCCGGCCTCATCATGCGCAGCCTCAACGTGAAATATCTGAACGAGGCCTTCCTCGGCGACGAACTCACCTTTGCCCTGCGCATTACGAAGGTGGAGAAGGTGCGCTTCACCCTGAGCTATGTCATCAGCCGGGGCGAGACGCCCATTGCCGAAGCGCTTAGCGAAATGGTGGCCTTCGACTACCAGCAGCGCAAAATCCTGGCCCTGCCCCAGCCGTTTTTGGACGCCGTCCATGGCCCGGCCCAGTCCTAATAGCGGTCTGCTGCGCAAGCTGCTGGTGGCCGCCGTGGTGCTGGTGGTGCTGGTGATATTTCTCCTGCTCTTCCAGTTCACCGACGTGGCCTTCCGCGTCTGGGAACGGCTGCGCGCCACCAACGGCTTTTTCCTGACCATCTATCTGTTCGGCGTCGCTATCATTGCCGGCGGCGGGGCCCTGCTGGCCTGGAAAATCTGGACAGTGGGCCGGCCGAAGAGGAAGAAAAAGCCAACGGCCGGAGCCCCGGGGGGAAGCGCTTCGGCCCCGCACCCGTCCCAGATGGCGGCCCTGCGCCAGAAGGTGGAGACGGCCAAGGCCCAGGGGCTGGACGTGGCCCACATCGAAGCCGACCTGGCCAGCGTCGCCACGCCGCCGCTGCAGCTGGAGGTGGCCTTCTTCGGCAAAATCAGCACCGGCAAGAGTTCGCTGATTAAAACCCTGATTCCCGAGGCCGAGGTGAATCTCTCCATCATCGGCGGCAGCACCAGCCAGTTCCAGCGCTACGAATACCGCGATGAAAATCTGGATTTGGTGCTGCTGGACATGCCCGGCACCCAGCAGGTGGAGGCGCTGCTCGGCCAGGAGGAGGAAATTGTGCGCATGGCCCGGCGGGTGCACCTCATCGCCTACGTCCTCGACCAGGACATGACCCAGACCGACCGGGACGCCCTCGACCAGCTGCAGGCGCTGGATAAGCCGCTGCTGCTGGTGCTGAACAAGAGCAGCCGCTACAGCGCCGAGGAGCTGGCCCAGCTGCGCGGCCGGCTACGGGAACGGCTGCCGACGGTGCCGCTGGTCTGCACCGACAGCCTGCACTGGCAGAAGCGGCGCAAACTCAAGGCCGACGGCAGCCAGGAATGGCTGGAAAAGCTCGGCGGCGGCGACGTCAGCGAGCTGCTCGAGGCCCTGGTACGGTTCAGCGCCCAGCGCGAGCAGCTCAGCCAGAAGCAGCGGGCGGCCCTGCTCCATCTGGCCGAGGAAAATTTGACGGCGGCGGTGCACAGTTTCCGCCGGGCCAAGGCCGAAGCGCTGGTTAAAAGCACGGCCCACAAGGCCATGCTGGGCGGCGTGGCGGCGGTGGGGCCGGGGACGGACGTCATCATCCAGGGCTATCTGGGCGTCAATCTCTTCCAGGCCCTGGCCCGCATCTATGACATTTCCGTCCGCGACATGGACGCCCAGGTGCTCATCGACCAGGCCACCCAGAAGGCTTCGACCAAATGGACGCTGACCCTGGCCCTGGCCGGCAATATCTGCAAGGCCTTTCCGGGCATCGGCACGGTGCTGGGCGGCGCCTCCCACGCGCTGGCCTACGGGCTGATTTTTGAGAGCCTGGGCAAGGCCTGCATCGACGCGCTGGAGGCCGGCGCCTATGACCGTGAGCACGTGCTCGCATCGTTTGAACAGGAACTGGGACATGATTTGGAAAATCGGGCAAAAATTCTCCTCAAAACCTTCAAGCCCTGACGGCGACAACCTCGACCGGGCCAAGGACAGCCTCAGCGCGCTGGTCAATGACCCCCGGCTGAGCGCGGCGGCCCGGGGGCGGCTCGGCGAGGAATACCGCCAGCTGGAGCGCTATCTGGACAAGCTGGAGCGCGGCGACATTCATGTGGCCGTCTTCGGCCGGGTCAGCGTCGGCAAGTCGGCGCTGCTCAACGCCCTGCTCGGCGAGCCGGTCTTCGCCACCAGCGTGCTGCACGGCGAAACCAAGGACAGCCAGCACAGCCTCTGGCAGAGCTACGACAGCGGCGGCATCTTCCTCATCGACACGCCGGGCATCGACGAAATCGACGGCGCCGAGCGCGAAACCATTGCCCAGCAGGTGGCGAAAACCGCCGATTTGCTGCTGTTCGTCGTCGATGGCGACATGACCATGCTGGAATATGAGGCCCTGCAACGGCTGGCCAATCCGCTGCAGCCGCTGATTCTGGTGCTGAACAAGGTGGACCGGCTCAGCCTCCGGGAGCGCAGCCAGCTGCTGGTGCATCTGCAACGGCTGACGGAAAACCGTTTTCCCATCGTCGCCACCAGCGCCCTGCCCGACGAGTACATCGAGGAAATCGACACGCCGGCCGGGCCCATCGAGCGCACCATTCGCCCGGAACCGGACATCAACGCCCTGCGCGATTTGCTCTGGCAGCTGCTCCAGGAGAGCGGCCGCAGCTATGCCGCCCTCAACGCCAGCCTCTTTGCCGGCGAAATTTCCGCCCGCATCGGTGAGGAAATCGTGCGGGCGCGCCGGGATTTGGCCGAACAGCTGATTCAGCGCTACGCCCTGTTCAAGGCCTTCGGCGTCGCCCTCAACCCCATTCCGGCCATGGATTTGCTGGCGCTGGCCGTGGACGCCTCGATGATTGGCCACCTTTCCAAGCTCTACGGCGTCGAATTCACCCGGGCCCAGGCCAACGACCTGCTCAAAACCATCGGCACGCAAACGGCGCTGCTGATGGGCACGGTCTACGGCGTTCATCTGCTGTCGTCGCTGCTCAAGGGCCTGAGCGGCGGTCTCTCGACGGTGCTCACCGCCAGCGCCCAGGGGGCCGTGGCCTTCTACGGTTCGACGCTGATTGGCAAGGCCGCCGAGGTCTACTTCGCCCAGGGGGCGAGCTGGGGCGAGCGTGGTGCCAAGCAAACCATCAAAGACATTCTCGCCACCCTGGACCGGGACGCCCTGATTAAAGAGGCACAGGCGGCCATGAAAAATTTAAAATAAGCCCTTCTGGTCATTAACTTTTCTCGTATTTTTAGGAACCCATCATGAGCAATAAACCCTCTGCGGGCCTGCCGGCCTGGCTGGCCCTACTGGTCGCCCCCCTCTTTCTGCTGGCGGCGCTGTTGTTTTACCGCAATGTCCATTCGCAGCTGCCCCCGGCCGAGCAGGAAACGCTGCTGGCCCCGGTGGGCCGGCTGGTGGTGAAGGACGCCGCCCCGGCCGCCGATAACAAAGCCGAGGCCCCGCCGGCCACGGCGAAGAAAGAAGCCGCCAAGACCGAAGAGAAGTCGGCCGCCGCTAAAAAAGCCGATGAGCCCAAGGCTGAAGCCAAAGAAGAGGCCAAGGCTGAGGAGCAGAAGGCCGCCGAGGCTAAAGCCGAGGAGAAGCCGGCCACCGAGGCTAAAGCCGAAGCTAAAGAAGGAAGCGCTTCGGCCGACGAAGCCAAGAAAGCCGAGGCCAGAGAAGAGGCCAAGGCTGAGGAGCCGAAGGCCGACGCTAAAAAAGCCGACGAGGCCAAGGCTGAAACCCGGGAAGAAGCCAAGGAAGAGGCCAAGGAAGAGCCCAAAGCCGACGAAGGAAGCGCTTCGGCCAGCGAAGCCAAGGCCGCCGAGCCCAAAACCGACGCCAAAGCCGATGGGGCCAAGGGCGACGCCGGCTGTGAAGCCACGCTGCTGGTGGGCGATGACATGAGCTATAACCTGGCCGAAATCACCCTGGACAAGGCCGCCTGCCCGGAATTCACCGTGCACCTCAAGCACCAGGGCCAGATGAGCGCCAGCGTCATGGGCCATAACGTGGTCATCAGTGCCGCCGCCGACAAGGACGCCATCGCCGGGGCCGGGGCCGATGCCGGTCTGGAACAGAACTTCGTGCCGGCCAGCGACCCGCACGTGCTCGCCCATACGAAAATCCTCGGCGGCGGCGAGGCGGACAGCGTTCGCTTCAGCACCGACAAATTCAAAGCCGGCGGCGACTACGATTTCTACTGCACCTATCCCGGCCATGCCTCGATGATGCACGGCAAGGTTATCGTCAAGTAGCCCCAACCCACGACAAGAAAATTAAGGAAGCGCTTCCCTGAAGCGCTTAGCGAGGCCCCGGCCCCAAACCAAAGCGCTCCCCCCGGGCGCTTTTTTTATGGGCGGCGGAATGAAAGCCGGCCACCGCCGGTAAAGCAAATGCCGCCACCGCCTCCACTTTGAAAGCCGAACAAACGGCCCCGGCCCAAAACCGAACCGCTCCCCCGGAGCGCTTCGTTCCAGCGGGCTAGCAATTAGGGAAGCGCTTCCCCTCGGGCCGGGGTGGCAGCTGGGGTCATGAGTCCCCCCGTCGAACCGAAGCGTTCCCTTTATTTAGCTGAAGCGCTTCGTTACCAACGGCCCAGAAAATTAAGGAAGCGCTCCCCAGCTGCCCCGACCGGAAGCGCTTCCGCTTCAGAAGCAGCGCAAAAGACCCCAGCCTAAAATCGAAGCGCTTCGTTGCCAGCAGAGCACCAGAGCGAAGCGCTTCTTTTCTCCCTAAATTGAAGCGTCCCCCCGGGCCGGGGCCAGCGGCGGCGCCGTTATTAACCCCACCGTCGAACCGAAGCGCTTCATTCTTGGTCGTTGTTGATAATCCCCCCAGCTGGAAGCGCTTCGTTTCGGCGGGCCAGAAATTCGGGAAGCGCTTCACCTGGCTAAACCCTCTGGCTGAACCGAAGCGCTTCACCAGTCCTCCAGAACGAAGCGCTTCCCTCCTGCCGAGTCAGCCGAAGCGGTTGCGGGTTGATGCTCCCCATCGAAGCGCTCCCCCTTTGGGGCCGCCGTGCCCACACTCCATAAAAAAAGCGCCCCCTCGGAAGCGCTTCCCCTCGGGCCGGGGCGGTGGCTGGGGTCATGAGTCCCCCCGTCGAACCGAAGCGCTTCCTTTCTTTGGCGTTGCTAGCCCAAGCCCCAAAGCGAAGCGCTTCGTTGCCAGCAGAGCACCAGAGCGAAGCGGTTGCTGCGCGACAGTGTCGCTTGCGTTGCCTGCGAAAGTGCTTCGTTCCAGCGGGCCAGAAATTAAAGAAGCGCTCCCCGGTAGGAAGCGCTTCCCTCGGGCCGGGTTGCCGCTAGGACGCCCGTCCGCCGCCTAGCCCCGGAGCAGCGGGTTCAAAAGGGCCTCCACCGCCCCCTCGGGCCGGATAAAGAAGAGCTGGTAGGGGCGCAGGTAGCAGCGTTCGCCGGCGCTCAGCGGCTGGCTGGCCAGGCTCTGGCTCGGCAGATTGAAGCTGAACGAGCCCTCGTCGGCCCAGTGCAGGGCCCGCACCCGCAGCCGGTAGTTGGCCCCCAGCGGCTCAATCTCCTCGATGCGCACGGGAAATTGCATCGAACCGAGGGCGTGTTTGCTGAAGGCCAAATCCTCCAGCCGAATGGCCAGTTCCCCCGGCCCGGCGGCCCGGGGCCATTCACACTTGGCAAAGGCGGCGCCGCAGTGCAGCACCTGGCGGGCGATTTCCGCCGGGAAGCGCAGGCTGTCGCTCATGAAATGGAAAACCCAGCCGTTGGCCGGTTGGGCGAATAGCTCCGCCGCCGGCGCCGCCTGCTCGATGGCCCCGCCGCGCATCAGCACGATGCGGTCGGCCAGCTCCAGGGCCTCCTCCCGGTCGTGGCTGACGAAAATGCCGGTAAAGCCCAGCTGCCGTTGCAGCCGTTTCAGCCACTGGCGCAAATCCCGGCGCACGCTAATGTCCAGGGCCCCGAAGGGCTCGTCGAACAGCACCACCGCCGGCTCGGTGGCCAGGGCTCGGGCCAGGGCCACCCGCTGCTGCTGGCCGCCGGAGAGCTGGGCCGGATAGCGGTCGGCCAGGGCGCTCATCTGAATCTGTTCAAGCAGATGTTCCACCCGGGCGGCAATGGCCCCCCGGCTCGGCCGCCGGCGCCGGGGCAGGATGTCGAGGCCGAAGGCGATGTTCTCGGCCACGGTGAGATGTTTGAAGAGGGCGTAATTCTGGAAAACAAAGCCCAGCTGCCGTTCCTGCACGCCCAGGCCGCTGACCTCGCGGCCCTGGAGCCAGATTTGGCCGCCGCTGGCCCGTTCCAGGCCGGCGATGAGGCGCAGCAGGGTGGTTTTGCCGGAGCCGGAGGCGCCGAGCAGGGCAATCATTTCACCCGCGCGGATGGCCAGGCTGGTGGGCTGGAGGGCCACGGCGGCGCCGAATTTTTTGTGGAGTCCTTGGATTTTTATCATGGCTAGGGCCTCGTTCAACGGGAAGCGCTTTGATGCTGGCGCCGGCGACACCAGGCCTTGAACAGCAGCGGCGGCAGGGCCAGCAGCAGCAACAGCAGGGCGCTGGCGAAGGCGGCGGCGGTCTGATAGTCCTGGTAGAGCAATTCCACGTGCAGGGCCAGGGTGTTGGTCAGGCCGCGAATATTGCCGGACAGCACCGACACGGCGCCGAATTCACCCACGGCCCGGGCGTTGGTCAGGGCAATGCCGGAGAGCAGCGGATAGAGAATGGTGGGCAGGGTAACCCGCCGCCACAGGGCCCCGGCCCGGGCGCCCAGGGTCAGGGCGGCCTCCTCCTCGCGGCGGCCGTGCTGCTGCATGAAGGGAATCAGCTCCCGGGCCACCAGCGGCGCCGTGACGAAGATGGTTACCAAGACAATGCCGGCCAGGGAAAAGACCAGCGGCAGATGAATCGCAAAGAAAAAGCGGCCCAGCGGGCTTTCCCGGCCGTAGAGCATCAGATAGAGCAGGCCGGCAATCACCGGCGACACCGCAAAGGGCACGTCGAGCAGGGTCAGCAGCAGGCTGCGGCCGCGAAACTCAAAGCGGGTCAGCAGCCAGGCCAGGGCCAGGCCGAAGAGGAGGTTCACCGGCACGGTCAGGGCGCTGACGGTCAAGGTCAGCAGCAGGGCGTGGCGGGTGTCCGGCTCCTGCCAGGCGCGCCAGCAGTGTTCCCAGCCGGCGCTGAGGGCCCCGGCCACAATCACATAGAGCGGCAACAGCAGCAGCAGGGCGGCGGCCAGCCAGGCCGTGCCAATCAGCAGCCGGCGGCTCACAGGCCCGCCCCCAGCCGCCGGACGAAGAAATGCTGCCAGCGGTTGGCCAGGGCCAGCAGCAGCAGCGTGCTGGCCAGCAGCAGCGAGGCCAGGGCACAGGCCCGGGGTAGGTCATATTCGCTGGCGGCGGAAAAAATCAGCAGGGACAGCACCTCGCTCACATAGGGCTGATTGCCGGCGATGAAAATCACCGCGCCAAATTCGCCCAGCGACCGGGCCAGGGACAGCATGAAGCCGCTGACCAGGGCCGGCAGCAGCAGCGGCAGAATCACCCGGCTGAAAATCTGAAATTCACTGGCCCCCAGGGTGCGGGCGGCCTCCTCCGGCGCCGGCGGCAGGGCGGTCAGCACCGGCTGCAGGGCGCGGACGATGAACGGCAGGCTCGTGAAGACCAGGGCAATGACGATGCCGGCCGGCCGGTAGGCCAGCTCCAGGCCGAGGGCGGCCAGCGGGCGACCGAGCAGGCCCGTCGGCGCCAGCAGGGTGGTCAGGGCGATGCCGGCCACGGCCGTGGGCAGGGCCAGGGGCAAATCCATCAGCAAATCCAGCAGGCCCCGGCCGGGAAAACGGTAGCGGCTCAGCACCCAGGCGAGGAGCAGGCCGAGCAGCAGGTTCACCCCCGAGGCCACCAGGGCACAGCCGAAGGTCAGGCGTAGGCTGGCCAGCACGCGCCGGTCGCTGATGAGGGCCCAGTAGTCGGCCCAGGACAGTTGCAGCAGCTGCAGCACCAGCACCACCAGCGGTAGCAGAAACATCACCCCCATGAAGAGCAGACTCACGCCCAGGGTCAGGCGGAAGCCCGGCAGTGGCGAGCTCATGGCCGACGCTGCAGCTGGTCCAGGAGGGCGCCGGGGGCGAAGTGGTCGCCCAGGGCCGCCGTCCAGCTGCCGGCCACCTCGGCCACGGTGCGCAGTTGCACCGGCGGGAAGCGCTCCCCAAATTCGGCGAGGATGGCCGGGTCGCTGGGCCGGAAAAAGTGCTGGGCCAGCAGCCGCTGCCCCTCGGGCCGGTAGAGGCCGCGCAGATAGTCGATGGCGGCGGCGGTGGTGCCGTGGGCCTCGGTGTTGGCGTCGAGCCAGGCCACCGGGAATTCGGCCTTGATGGTCAGCGGCGGCCGGATAATTTCATAGCCGGCGCCCAGCTGCTGCTGAATGGCCAGGGCCTCGGCCTCGAAGCTCAGCAGCACATCACCGCGCTGGCGTTCGACGAAACTGCCGGTGGCGCTGCGGCTGCCACCGTCCAGGGCCACCACCCGGGCCAGCAGCCGACGCAGAAAGTCCTGCTGGGCGGCCGGGTCCTGGGGATAGCGCTGCTGGGCATAGGCCAGGGCGGCCAAATAGCTGTAGCGGCCGTTGCCGCTGGTTTTCGGATTGGGCAGGACGATGGCCACATCGGGACGAATCAGGTCGTCCCAGTCGTGGATAGCCTTCGGATTGCCCGGGCGCACCAGAAAGACGCTGATGGAATAGTAGGGCGACGATTGCTGCGGCAGCCGGTCGGCCCAGTGGGACGGCAGCAGCTGGCCGCGCTGGGCGAGCAGGTCGATGTCCGAAACCTGGTTGAAGGTAACCACATCGGCGGGCAGCCCCTGGAGAATGGCCAGGGCCTGCTTGGCGGCGCCGGCGTGGGACTGTTTAATCTCGACGCCGGGATGCTGGCTCTGGTAGAGACGGTTGTAGTGGGCGAAGAGTTCGCGCGACACGTCATAGGAGACGTTGAGCAGCGTCTGCGCCCGCACGCTGCCCAGGGCCAGCGCCGCCAGCCACAGGAATTTTGTCGTCATGATGAGGAGGTCCTTGGAGTAATAGGAATGGCCGTCATCTTAGGAAAAATCCCCGCCGCCCAACCAAACCCTTTGTTCTAGAGGCATAACTAGAAGGGGAGCGCGGCGCCGGCGGCCGGGCGGCCCGGGAGCGCTTCGTTCGGATGATTTGGAGGGGAAGCGCTTCGGTTCAGACCGCCGGGCCGGGGCATCAGCTTTTGCAGTCGTTCCGAAGGGAAGCGCTTCCTTCCCGCCGGGTTTTTCTAATGAAGCCTTCGGTTTAACCGGCCGGGGGCCAAGCCGAAGCGCTTCGGTCATGGCGCTGAATAAATTCCCGGCCCGTTTGTTTCTGCCGGCGCCGGGCAAAGCACTTCGATGTTGAAAGCCGTGCCGGCGGCCAATGATGACCGTAGGGCCGAAGCGCTTCCCTCCCGGCCAATCGCACCCGGGCCGACCGCCCCCCAGGGTTCCCCGACCGAAGCGCTTCGTTCCGACAGAACGGCTTTTCATCACAGCAACCCCGGCCCGCTGGGAGGGAAGCGCTTCACCCCAAAAAGACGACGACCGACCTGGGGGAGCTTTCAGAAGGAAGCGCTTCGACCGGCCCGTAAAGCCAAAGGGGAGCGCTTCGCCTTGGGAAGCCACAAAAAAAGGAAGCGCTTCAACCCAAAGCGCCGCCAGCTATGAAGCGCTTCCAATAAAAAACGGGCGGGGCCAAGCCCCAGCGCTTCGTTCCTATTCCTCCTAAATCGAAGCGCTTCACTCCGGGAATCTACAAAACCGGTAAGCGCTTCTCGCCGCTGGAGTCGTTTTTACCGAAGCGCTTCGGTTGGGTAAGCCAGAAAAGATGAAGACAGCTAAAAAAGCGGGAGCCAGCGAAGCGCTTTGCTCAAAAAGCGGATTCTTTGGGCTGAAGCAGCGCCGGCGGCGCGAAGCGCTTCACCGGCAGCGGCGGTTTTGCTAATCCTGCAAAGGGGAGCGCTTCCCTTTAAAAAGACTGTTTCCAACGAAGCGCCTCGGTCATGGCGCTGAATAAATCCCCAGCCGCTTGCTTCTGCTGGCGCCGGGCGAAACGCTTCGATGTTAAAAGCCGTGCCGGCGGCCAATGATGACTTTAGGGTCGAAGCGCTTCCCTCTTTTAGCCAAGTCATCACCCCCGGCCCGGCCGCCCCCAGGGTTCCCTGACCGAAGCGCTTCGATTTAACCGGCCAGGCCGAAGCCAAGACCAGTCCCACCCTAACCAGCCCACCAAGCGGGAGTGCTTCCGGCTGAAAAGCCGCAAAGCAGCGAAGCGCTTTGTTCCGACAAAATGGGTTTTCGTCATCGGCAAACCCCGGCCCACTTGGAGGGAAGCGCTTCGGGCTGGGAAGAGCATTTCCAACCAAGCGCTTCGTTCCGCCAATCTAGAGAATTAAGAAATATCCCCGGCTGAAGCGCTTCGGTTCCAGCGGCGGGCCAGAGAGGAAGCGCTTCGCTGCGGCGGAAAAGCCCAATAAAAAAGCCCCCCAACGGGGGCGGTGGTTTTAGGCGGGGCGCCGGAAGCGGGTGCTGGGATTGCCTGGGCTTTGGCCGTTGCCTGGAGGGGGAGCGCTTCGGCCAGAAGGCCACGGCGGCTTAGGTTCGGCGGCGGCGGAAAAACCGCCGGGGGCCGTTGGACGATGCCCGGGGTGAAAACGGTCGTTTGCCGTTGGCCCGGCGGTTCATGATTCGGGCCCGGTCCCAACCTATTTCTTCAGCAGCAAATGCTGGGGCAGATGCTCGCGGAAGAAGCGCTCGATACCCAGCGCAATGCTGTCGGCCAGCTTCTGCTGGAATTCCGGCGTGGCCAGCAGCTGGGCCTCGTTGGGATTGGAGAGGAAGGCCGTCTCCACCAGTATGGAGGGAATGTCCGGCGCCCGCAGCACGACGAAATTCGCCTGTTCCACGTCGCGGCGGCTGAGATTGTTCACCTGTCCCAGCGATTGCAGGGTGCGTTCGGCGAGCAGATGGCTGGATTCCAGCGTGCCCTCCTGCTGCAGATTCAGCAGCATCTCCTGCAAATCGCTGTCATAGCGCTTGCCCGGGCTATCCCAGCGCAGGGCCACGGCGTTTTCGCTGTTTTCCAGCTGTTTGGCCAGCTCCGAGGAGGCGCCCTTGGTGGACAGCATATAGACCGAGGAGCCGCTGGATTCGCTGTTGGCGGCGTCGGCGTGAATGGAAACGAACAAATCGGCCTTGTGGCGCCGGGCAATTTCCACCCGCTCCTTCAGGGGAATGTAGAAATCGGCGTCGCGGGTGAGGAAGACCTTGAAGCCGGGCTTGCTGTCCAGATTGCGCTTCAGCCGCTGGGCAATCTGCAGCACCACGTCCTTCTCGCGAATGCCGGTGGCGGCGCTGACGGCGCCCGGGTCCTTGCCGCCGTGGCCCGGGTCGATGACCACCACCACATCGCGCTTGTTGGCCAGCCACTGCACCTCCTGTTTCAGAGTTTTGCTGGCATCGGGGCGCCGGGGCAGCGGCGAGGGCCGTTGGATGGCGGCAAAGGCATTGGCATTGGCCCCGGAGCGCGGCGTCGGCGTCGGACTGAAAGCGGCCGGCGGCGTTGGCGTGGGGCTGAAAGCCAGCGGGGCCGGGCTGGGGTTGGGCTGGGGCGGCACGGTCGGGCCGGGGCCACCGCCCATGGTCTCCCGGTAGGAGTAGGCGCGCGGGCTTGGCGTCGGACTGCTGTTCCAGGGGCCCAGCGGCGCCGGCTGGCTGCCGGCCACCGGCGTGGCGGCCGGCGGACTCGGGGCCGGGCGGCTGCCGAGGTTATTAAAAATGTCGATGGTGATTTTGCCGTTGCGCGGATAGACATTGACCGGCGCCGGACTGCGCAGGTCGATGACCAGGCGCAAATCCTCGTCGCCCTTGGGGCCACTGCGCACGCCCTGCACCTCGCCCTGGCCGACGTTTAAATCGTTGGTATAGCTGCGCGTCTGCTGCAGGTCGATGACCACCCGGGGCGGATTGTCGATGCCGAAATGGCTGAACACCGGCAGGCTGTCGGTTTCCAGGGTGATTTGGACGCGGTCGGGCAACGCCGTGTAGCGCATCTGGTGCAGCGCCGACCGCGCGAAGAGGGGCGGTGAAAACAGCCAGAAAAACAAAAAAATGAGGCGAATCAAGACGCTATTTCCTCAAAAAGTTAAGCATTTTGACATTCTCCCCGGCCTAAAGAAAGAAAAATTACCGGCGCCGGAAGACGGCCAGACTTTCCACGTGGCCGGTCTGGGCGAACATATTCAGCAGGCGGCCGCTGACAAAATCATAGCCCGCTGCCACCAGCAGGGCCGCGTCCCGGGCCAGGGTGGCCGGATTGCAGGAGACGTAAACCAGTCGCTCCGGCCGCTGGCGGGGCGGCAGCGAGCGCAGCAGTTCCTGGGCGCCGGCCCGGGGCGGGTCAAGGAGCCAACGTTCATGGCCGGCCCAATCGGCCCAGGGAATCTTTTTGAACAGGTCGGCCCGGCGGAAACGTACATTTTTTAGGCCGTGGCGAAGCGCTTCGGCCTCGGCCCGGCGCACCATGGCCGCCACCCCCTCGATGCCGAGCACCTCGGCCCCGGCCGCCGCCAGGGGCAGGGAAAAATTGCCGAGGCCACAGAACAAATCGAGGATTTTCAAACCCGGCGCCGGTTCCAGCTCGGCCAGCACCAGCTGCACCAGGGCCCGATTGACCGGCCGGTTCACCTGGGTGAAATCATCCGGTTCGTAGCGAATGGCGATGCCCGGCGCCGGACTCTGGCTCAGGGCCGGGGCCTCGGCCGGCACGCGACGAATTTCCTCACCCCGCTGCAGCCAGATTTGCCAGCCGGGCCAGTGGGGCAGTTCCCGCCGGCCGAAGGCGGCCACCTGCAGGCGCAGCACATTAATGTCCTCGCCGGCGGCCAGGTCCACGGCGGTGATGGTGCCGTCGTAGTCGCGGCAGAGGGCGGCGATGGCCGGCAGCTGGGCCGCCAGGGCCGGTTCCAGCGTCAGACAATCGTCGATGGCCACCACCGTGTGGGACTGGGCGGCGCGGAAGCCGAGGTGCCGGCCGTCCCAGTGCAGCCGGGCGCGACTGCGATAGCCCCAGCTGTTCAAATCCACCGGCGGCAGCAGTTCCCGGGGTTCCACCCGGCCGAGCCGGCGCAGCTGCTGGCGCCAGATTTCCGTTTTCAGCGTCATTTGCGCAGGGCTCGCCACGTGCTGCCAGGAACAGCCGCCACAGCGGCCGTAGACCGGACAGGGCGGTTCCACCCGCAGCGGTGCCGTCTGGAGCAGTTCCAGCACTTCGCCCCGGGCATAGCGGGCCTTTTCCTCGGTCAGGCGAATGCGGGCCCGTTCGCCGGGCAGCAGGCCGGGCACAAACACGACGCGGCCGTCCAGCCGCCCGACGCCGGCGCCGTCCGGGTCCAAATCCTGAATTTCAATTTCCATAGTTTCTCCGGGGGAATGGGGGCGCCATTGTAGCCAAAGCGCTTCCCGCTGAACGGCGGGATAATCCGAAGCGCTTCGTTCCCCGGCCGGCGCCGCCGGAAGCGCTTCGCCATTGCCGGCTTTCCAGACCGAAGCGTTGTGGCCAGAGCAGCTCTGTTAATTCCAGCCCGGAAGGGAAGCAATCCGAGCGAAGCGCTTCCCCACTCTGTCCCGATTTGGGCGATGTCCCGGGCCCGGCTTCCACCAACGAAGCGCTTCCCTGGGGGCTAGCGCCAATAACGGCCGGGCCCGTAACCCCTTCGGTGGCTCCGGGGGCGAAGCGCTTCCGCCTCGGCAGTAAAACGCCGGTCAAAAATGGGGGGAATCGGGAATGAAGCGCTTCACTCGGAACGGCGGGAGAAACCAGAGCGCGGCGGGCTGAAGTCTTTTTTTAATATCGCCCCGGCCCGAGCCGGGGAGCGCGTCGTTTCAAAGGCCAGGCGATAACTGGACCGATGATTTTCAAAAAGGGGGAAGCGCTTCCCCATCTTTATCTGTGGGCCCCTAATAGCCGACGATGTTCAGCTGGCCCCGGTCGTATTCCGCCAGAAATATGGCGCCAATGTCCTCGTAGCCCTGGGCCTTCAGTTCGGCCCGCAGCCAGTCCTCATCTCTATCAATCATTTCCAGGGTGGCCGTCTGAATGACCCCGTCGGTAATCAGTGGATACTTGGGCTTTTCCTCGCCGGCCAGGCTGACGATGAGCTGGCCGTTCTGTTCGAGAATGGCCCGATTCACGTCCTTGACCGCGTAGACGCCCAGGCTGCGTAGCTTAAAGGTCAGCTCGTGGGCCGACAGGCCCGCCCGGCGCACGGCGGCCACGTCAAGTTTCCCCCGGCTGATGAGGGTGCTAGGCTCGCCGTCCATGGCCCGGCGCACCAGGTGGCTGTGCTTTTTCAGCCAGCGCAGCACCAGCACCAGCCCGAACCAGATGGCCAGAATCAGCATGAATTTGGGCAGTGTGATGTCCGTGTTGTAAATCACCCCGCCGACGATGCCACCGAGCACATAGTTTTGCACCTGGTCGCTGGCGGACGCGGGGGCCAGATTGCCCTTGCCGGTCAGGTTGATGACCAGCACTAGGGCGAGAAAGCCGAGAATCAGCTTGACGGCGATTAATAGATAGAACATGGAACCTCCTAATTAATAACCCATTCTAGCGCTGGCCTAAGCGCTAAACTGGCCCCGGCAAATTAAGGAGTAACCATGGCTAAACCACACCGCTACCACACCACCGTCGAATGGACCGGCAACCGGGGCACGGGCACTTCCGCCTACGGCGCCTACGGCCGCGATTACACCGTCAAAATGGCCGGCAAGGCCGACCTGCTGGGCTCCGCCGACCCGGCCTTCCGCGGCGACCCCCAACGCACCAACCCGGAAGAACTGCTGCTGGCCGCCATCGCCGCCTGCCACCAGCTCTGGTATTTGCACCTGTGCGCCGACGCCGGCATCGTCGTAACCGCCTACGTGGATAACAGCGAAGCGCTGATGGACGAGGGCAACTCGGCCACACCGGGCCGCTTTCTCAGAGCCACCCTGCGGCCCCGGGTAACCATCAGGGCGGCGGAAAAACTGGCCCAGGCCCAGGCCCTCCACCGGGAGGCCCACCGGCTCTGCTTCATCGCCAATTCGCTGAATTTTCCCGTGGAATGCGAGCCGGAAATTATCGTGGCCTAGGCCCATGTTGATTCTGCAAACCCTCTCGGTTACCTGGACGAAAAACGGGCGGGGTGCCCCCCTGGCCACCCGGCGCAACCGGCTGCCCCGGGCCCTGCCCCTGCCCGAAGCGCTTCTGGAGGGTGCCCCGGGCTGGCACCAACAGCACTGGAGCGAACCGGCCCCGCCGGACGCCGATTTCTTCGCCCATGCCCCGACCGTCAAAATCTGGCCCCAGCTGCCGGCCCGGCTCAATAACGGTCTGGCCTTCAGCGTCGCCGCCGGCCGGCTTCTTATCGACTTCACCGACCCGCGCGGTGGCCAACGGCGGTGCCGGCGGCTCTTTGTCCTCGGCCCGGGCCAAACCGCCCAGCTGCGCCTGAACGAACGCGGCGTTGGCTTCGATGACCCCTACTACCGCCAGCACACCCACAATTTCGCCTGGGGCCGGCCCTACCGTGAAATTTTCAGCCAGCGGCCCTTGGATTACCGGCTGTCGCTGGAAAACCGGCTGTTCTAGCCGGGGCGAAGCGCTTCGGCCCGGCGGGCCCTAGAGGCGCAGAACCAGCAGGAAAATCAGCATAGCCACCAACACCAGCAGCCCTTGGATAACCTCTATCAGTTCAGGAGATTGCCTTTTTTTCGAGCGGGAGCGCCGGGCGCCGCCGCCACAGGCCGGGTAGGATTCGGCGAAGGGCGGCAGCGCTTCTCCACACTGGCTACACTCCAGCGTTCGGGGCCGGCCACAGTGGGGGCAGGATTCGGCGAAGGAGGACACCGCGCCCCGGCAATCGGGACAGCTCATCAGGGCTATGGTTTTCTCTCCGTCCTAAAGGGCCAGCAGCAACAGCAGAATTATCAGGAAACGCTTGTTTTCCAGATGTTCCAGCGCCTCGGGCGGCGCCCACAGCAGCGCTATCAGCAAAATCAGGATAAGGGCCGTGCGCCAGAGCATGGGGTTAGAGCGCCGGTTGGGCAGGGGCTGCAGGGGTCGGCCACAGTGGGGGCAGGTTTGGGCCCGGCGGGAAATTTGACCGCCACAGTCCGGACAACTGATTAGGGACATGGTTTGCTCCAAATAAAACAGACGCCGCCGGCGCCGCAATGGCCGTGCCAGTCCGCCGCCGGTCGGTCGTTCTGTGAATAATGGGGCCTGACTAAACCCATGAGGCTAAAAAATGGACCAACAAATCCACATCTATGAATCCGAAGACGGGCAAATTTCCCTGCAAGTGGCGCTTAATGATGAAACTTTATGGCTGACCCAGGCGCAAATGGCCGAGCTATTCGGCGTCAAAGTGCAAAACATCACCATGCACCTGCAACACATTTTTCAAGAACAGGAATTGGACGAAGATTCAACTTGTAAGGATTTCTTAAAGGTTCAACGGGAAGGCAAACGCCAGGTAAAACGCCGCCTAAGGCACTACAACCTGGACGCCATTATTTCCGTCGGCTACCGCATCAGTTCCAAGCGCGCCACCCAGTTTCGCCAGTGGGCCACCGGGGTTTTAAGACAGTTTTTGGTGCAGGGCTACGCCCTCAATGAGCGCCGTTTACAGGAAAAGGGCGTTGAATTTAATCAGGTTTTGCAGCTGCTCAGCCAGACTTTGGTCAATCAGGCGCTGGTGGCCGACCAGGGCCAGGCGGTGTTGGCGGTGGTGCGGGACTACGCGAAAACCTGGAGCCTATTGCAGGCCTACGACGAGCAAAATCTGGCGGAAATTACCCGCCAACAGGCAGACATGCGGCCGCTGCACTGGGACGAGGTGCTCGAAGCCATCGGCCAACTTAAAGAAGAATTGCGGCGCAAGGGCGAGGCCACTGACCTCTTCGGCCAGCTGCGCAGCGACGGCCTGGCCTCGGCCCTGGCCACCATCGAACAGGGCTTCGGCGACCGGTGGCTTTATCCCAATGTGGCCAGCCGCGCCGCCCATCTGCTGTATTTTGTGATTAAAAATCATCCGCTGGCGGACGGTAACAAGCGGGTCGGCTCCTTCCTATTTCTCTGCTATTTGCACCGCAACCAGCCGCTGCTGGCGAAGCCGGTGGCCCAGCTCATTAACGAAAACACGCTGGTGGCCCTGGCCCTGCTGGTGGCGGAAAGTGCGCCGGCCCAGAAGGAGCTGATGATTAAACTGGTGGAACATTTCATCGAAATGCCGGTCAATTGACATAAAGCCGCAAAGGAAACGCCGTAATTCTCCCTAATCTGCTAATTTGAGAGCAATTAATTAACAAAAAAATTATAGATTCTGTATAGGGATAATATTCTTTGCTTTATTAGCCGATGCATACTTATATTCTTCAACAAATTTAAATATTTCACTAATACATTTATTTCTTCCATAGTTAATTGATTTTCCTTTATTATTTTCTACAAATTCTAATCTAAATAAGCAGCTTTGTATATTAAAAATATATGTATTCCCCATCGTTTTTATAGTTTTTGCTAATTCAAGCATTTGTTTAATTTGTTCTTCATTTTTTCTTGTATCTTCTTCCGAAAATTTTTCTATAATTTCGTCAATATATATTTTTAATATTTCTTCCTGGATAACTTCTGAAATCTTACCTGGAAAAGATACGCTATAAAAAGGAATTATAGGTATATCAATATATATTTTTATATTTTCAATATTTTTAGTCCTTTCTAATAATAAATTCATAATTTCTTTATTTATATTTTTTGGGAAGTTAATACTAATATAATTTGGCCAATCAAGAGTGCCCCGCCAAAATATACTCAAAATAAAATATATTATTTGTTCTTCATCATTTTTATCTAGTACATTGCATATGTAATGTGGTTTTAAATCTGTATTTATATTTATTTTTTTTATTATTTCTTCAAATAATCTAGGCATAATACATTTTTCTGTATCTTGTTTCTTTATCATTAAGTTTTCCTTAAAGAACTTTTCCCTACTACCAAATAAATCTTCACAAGATTTACAAAGATGCTTACGTCTAATATCTTGAGTTAGTGGAATTATTTTATTTTTATGTATATTTAATAATTGAATACCACGTTCTCCCGGCGTACTTTTTTCAATTTTTTTTGCCTGTGCCTTTAGCTCACTATAAATAGAAGCTGGGATAAAATGACTATTCCTAAGTTCAGAAACGTTACCACATAGGCGGCATTTTTGATATTCCATAAATTTTCCTTTTTGTTAATAACTAAGTAAGCAGAAATAAAATTATTCTGTATATACGCAGAATAGATTAAATTTGCAGCCGCCAGTCGCGACATTTTTAGCAGGAATTTGCGCGGCAGCAGGGGTATTACCCAATTGGTTGCAAACTTTAATTTATCCTCGTTAAAGACCACCAGATCGCTGCTCTAAATTGCCTGATAGCCGTATTCAGCCACGGACTGGGAGAACCTAGGGCTTAATGAGTTCCATGCACCAGCCGCCGAACCCGGGTGGTCTTTTGAAAACCTTTATCCTGCCGGAGTTGGGCCTAAGCATTAGCGCCGCCGCGCGCGCCTTAGGCTTAAGTCGCCATACCCTGTCGGCGGTGGCCAACGGCCAGCAGGCCATTACCCCCTAATCGCAGTGAAATTGGCCAAGGCCTTTGGCGGCAGCGCCGAGCATTGGCTGAGCATGCAGGGGTCGGCCACAGTGGGGGCAGGTTTGGGCCCGGCGGGAAATTTGACCGCCACAGTCCGGACAATCGATTAGGGACATGGTTTGCTCCAAATAAAAAAGACGCCGCCGGCGCCGCAATGGCTGTGCCAGTTCGCCGCCGGTCGGGCATGTTGTGAAGAATAGGTCTGAACCCCAGGGCTGAAAAGGAAACCACCGAGAATTTCTCGGTGGTTCGCCAGGAAGAAAAACGCCGCTAGTCGCCCCAGCCGCCACCCAGGGCCTTGTAGAGGGCCGTCAGCGTCTGGGCCCGGGCCAGCTGGGCGCTGAGCAGATTTTCCGCCAGCTCTTGCTCGTTGAGCCGGGCGCGCAGGGCCTCATCGAGATTTTTATGGCCATATTTGAAGAGCGCTTCGCCGTCCTCGGCCTGGCGCAGGGCCGCCGTCTGGGCCGCCGCCAAGAGCTCGTTCTGCCGTTCCAGGGCCCGGTGGGCCTGGTGGGCATTGTCCACGTCGGCCAGGGCCTGGAGCAGGGTCTGGTCATAGTCGAGCCGGGCCGTCCGTAGCCGGGCTTCGGCGGCGCCCAGCTGGCGGTCGAGGCGGTCGTTGGTGAACAGCGGCGTTTGCAAATTGGCATTCACCATGCTGGCCCAGCCCTGGGCGTGGCTGCTGCCGTTGATGCTGAGGAAGGGCAGGGAAAATTCCAGGGTGAAACGCGGTAGAAAATCGGCCTGGGCACTGGCCACCTGGGCCGCCCGCGCCTTGACCAGCGCCGCCTTGGCGAGCAAATCCGGCCGCCGTTCCAGCAGGCTGGAGGGCAGGGCCCCGGCCGGGGCCGCCGGCTGCCGGCTGAATAAATCGGCGCGGCCCTCGGCCAGCTGAAAATCCGTGGGCCGGCGGCCGGTCAGCACCGCCAGCGCCCGCACCTGCCGTTCATAGTCGCTGTGCAGCAGGGCCCCCTTGGCGTTCAGGGCGCTGATTTTGCTGTCGATGTCGTTGAGCTCATAGGCGCTGGTTTGGCCGGCCTGATAGCGCCCGGCCACATAGTGCTGCAGCCGCTTCAGGGTGGCCAGATGGGCCTCGTGCAGCCGCTGGCGGGCCTGGAGTGCCCGGGCCTGCAGATAGCCATCGACAATGGCCGCCGCCGTCAGCAGCTGGGCACCGCGATACTGGGCTGCTGCCGCCGCTGCCCCGGCCCGGGCCGCGTCCTCGTCGCTGCTTTTACGGCCGAAGAAATCCGGCTCCCAGGAAGCGCTTAGGCCCAGCTGAATATTGTTGCCGTCGTTCATGTCGAAATGGGGGGCGGCCAGGGCGGCGGTGTTGGGATTCTGGGCGAGCTGGGCCCGGGATTGGGCGTTCAGCGGATTATCCATGCGCCCGGCCAGGGTATAGGAACCCTTGGCCGAGGCCCCGACGCTGGCGCCCCGGTTGGCGCTGGCGAGACCGGCCAGCTGGCGCGCCTCCTCCCAGCGGCTGCGGGCGGCGCGGATTTCAAAATTCTGGGTCAGACCCCGTTCCAGCAGCTGATTCAGCACCGGGTCCTGCCAGACCGCCCACCAGCGTTGCAAATCGGCGCTGGTGCCGGCGGGCAGCGAGGCGAAGCGCTCCGGGGGCGTTACTTCGGGGGCGGTGGCGATGGGCTTGGGGCTGCAGCCGGCCAGACTCAGGGCCAGCAGCAGCGACGTGGACAGTTTTTTCATGGTTTTTCCTTGTTTTTCGGGCTAGCCCTGCTGTTCCAGCATCCGGCGGAAGCGGCTCAGGGCCAGCCGGAGAAAGAGCAGACCGGTGCCGGTCAGCACCGCCAGTTCCGGCCAGACCAGGGCCAGCTCGGCCCGGCGGAACAGCACCTTTTGCGAAAAGTAGGCGAACTGGGTGGTGGGCCAATATTCACTCAGCCACTGCACCCAGAGCGGCATGCCATTGCGCGGCGTCTGGGAGCCGGAGAAGAGCAGCAGCACCATGAACAGCGGCAGCATCAGCAGGCCGAACTGCTGCATGGTGGGGGCGATGGTGGCCAGCATGATGGCCAGCGAGGCCAGGGCGAAAAGAAAGCTGGCCATGCCGACGGCGTAGAGGGGCAGGGTGTCGGCATAGATGGGGGCGCCGATGGCCAGATGCACCACAAACCAGAGGGACAGCATGGCCGCCGTCAGCACCACCAGGCTGTTGGCGAGGATTTTCGCCAGCATGATTTCCCGGGCCGTCAGCGGCATGACGAGCAGGTGTTCGATGGTGCCGTGCTCCCGCTCGCGAATCACCGCCGACCCGACCAGCAGAAAGCCCATGACCAGGCTCACGGTGATGATGTCCATCACCGGCAGGAAGTAGCGGTCTTCGTAGTTCTGGTTGTAGTGCAGGCGCAGCACCGGCCTGAACGGGGCGAAATCCTCCTGCCGGGGCAGCTGGAGAAATTTCAGCAGCTCGGCGGTGAATATCTGTTCAATGTAGCCGGCGCCGACGCCGGCCTGGGTCATGGCGGTGGCGTCGATGAGCAGCTGCACCGCCGGCCGGCGGCCGGCGAGCACGTCCCGTTCAAAGTGGGGCGGAAATTCCAGAATGAAGACATAGTCGCCCTTGTCCATGGCCACCTCGGCGGCGGCCGATTCCACCGGCTCGGGCGGGCGGAAATAGGGCGGCAGCAGACCGGCGATAATCTGCCGGGACAGGGTGCTCTGGTCGCGGTCGATGTAGCCCACCGGGGCATTCCTCACGCCGGTGCTGTTTTCCGCCGAGGAAAAGAGCATGGCGGTGAACATGAAAATAATCAGGCCCACCAGCACCCGGTCGCCGAGCAGCACGCGCAGTTCCTTCAGGGTCAGGAAGTAGATGTTCTTCAAAGCGGTCATTAGCGCTCCTGTTTTTTCAAAATGAGCTGGGCCAGGCCGAGATAGACCAGCGCCAGGCCGAGCAGCACGGTCATTTCCTCGCGCAGTTCCCACAGGGTCAGGCCCTTGGTGAAGGTGCCGATGCTGATGCGTAGGAACCAGGAGGCCGGCATGGCCTTGCCCATGAAATAGGGAAAGCCGGTGCCGGCCAGGGATTCCAGCGGGAAGATAAAGCCGGAAAAGGACATCACCGGCACGATGGACACCACCGCCGTGGTTACGATGGCCGCCACCTGGCTGCGCACGAAGCAGGAGATGAGCAGGCCGAAGGCGGTGCTGGCGCAGAGCATCAGCAGGCTGCCGAGGAGCAGGGCCAGCAGCGAACCCTTGAGGCTGAGGCCGAAGGCGGTCAGCATCAGCACTAGCAGTTCGAGGAAGGCCAGGTAGCTAATCAGAATGTAGGGCAGCTGCTTGCCGAGGAGGAATTGGCCTTTGCCGGCCGGCGAGGTGATGAAATTGGCGATGGAACCGATTTCCCGCTCGCGCACCACGCCCACCACGCTGAGCGTCGCCGGAAACAGAATGAGGGCCAGCATCAGCACCCCGGGCACCACGGCGAAGACGCTGTCGAACTGCTGGTTATAGCGATAGCGCGATTCCAGTTCGGCCGGATTGGGCGGCAGCCGGTCGCCGAGCAGTTCCCGGGCGTAGCCGCTGACCAGAGCCTGCACGTAGCCGCTGACATTGCTGGCAGTGAACGGCTGGGAGCCGTCGATGAAAAAGCCCACCTCCGGCCGGTTGCCGCGCTGGAGCTGGGCGCCGTAGCCCGGGGGAATGTCGATAATCAGCTGGACCAGGCCGCGCTGCATGGCGATGGCGGCGTTGGCCTCGTCGTCCCGGGCCCGGGCGCTGAAGCCCTCGTGGGCCTCCGGGGCCGGGGTCGCCGCCGGGTCCGAACTCAGCCGGCCGTCGCTTTCCCGCTGGCGGAAGTAGGGCGAACCGCGAAAGGGTTCCACCAGGGCCCGGCTGGCCTGGCTGCCGTCGTGGTCGAGGACGGTGAAATCCAAATCGCGCACGTCAAAGCTCATGCCGAAGCCCAGGGCAATCAGCAGCAGCACCGGCCCGAAGAGGGCGAAGAAGAGCCGGACGCGGTCGCGGAGAAATTCCTTCAGCTCGCGGCTGGCAAAGCTCCCCACCATGGTGAACCAGTAGCCCAGCCCAGCCGGGGCCGGGGCGGGACGGTAGGCGGGCAGGGCGATGCCGGGGGAACCTAGCCGGGCGGCGGGCTCTCTTTCGGCCGGGGGAAGCGCTTCGCCGGGGGCGGGAAGCGCTTCGAGGCCATCGGTCGTTTCCGATTGAAGCGCTCCCCCCTCTTGGGAACGAAGCGCTTCGGTCGGCGCAGCCTTATTCCGTTCAACGCCGGATTGCGGCTTCTCAGAACGAAGCGCTTCGGCTTGGCCCTCATCATTTCCAGAGGAGAGCGCTTCGTTGGCTTGCGGGTTTTGAGCTGGAAGCGCTTCCCCTTCTGGGTTTTGGGGACGCAGGGCCTTCTTCAGGAAATGCAGCCAGCCGCTGGCTGGGGGCGCGGCGGTTGCTTCCGGTGCGGCCGAGGGAAGCGCTTCGCCCTCGAAGGCGGCGGCCTCGCCCTGGCGGGCCTCGTCCTCCTCCAGATATTTGATGAAGGCGGCCTCCAGACTGGGGGCCTGGTACTGGGCCACCAGCTCGGCCGGACTGCCCACGGCCAGCACCCGGCCCCGGTGCATAAAGGAAATGCGGTCGCAGCGGGCGGCCTCGTTCATGAAGTGGGTGGAAACAAAGATGGTGATGCGCTCGGTCCGCGACAGCTGCAGCAGATAGCGCCAGAAGCCGTCCCGGGCGGCCGGGTCGACGCCGGAGGTGGGCTCGTCGAGAATCAGCACCCGGGGCCGGTGCAGACAGGCCGCCGCCAGCTGCAGGCGCTGGCGAATGCCCAGGGGCAGGGCACTGGGTTTGACCGTCGCCACCGCCGCCAGCTCAAATTGCTGGAGGGCCGCCGTTACCAGCGCCGCCGACCGGCCGCCGAGCCGGTACAGCCGGGCGTGCAGCTCCAGATTTTGGCGCACGGTCAATTCCTCGTAGAGGGAAAAGGCCTGGGACATATAGCCGACGCGCAGCCGGTTTTCCATGTCGTCGGTGTCGCTGACCGGCACGCCCAGCAGTTCGCCCGTGCCCGCCGTGGCCGGCAGCAGGCCGGTGAGCATCTTCATGGTGGTGGATTTGCCGCAGCCGTTGGAACCGAGGAAACCGAAGATTTCGCCCTGCTGAATGCTGAAGCTGACGTTATCGACGGCGCAGAAATCGCCGAAGCGCTTCGTCAGACCGTGGGCGACGATGGCCGGCGGCAGGGCCGGGTCGGGGACGAAGGGCGTCCGCTCGAGCCCGTGGCCGTCGCTCTGTTTCTCCGGCGGCAGCAGGCGGATATAGGCCGTTTCCAGATTGTCCGTGCCAGCGTTGGCCAGCACCGTGGCCGTGGGGGCGCTGACCAGCAGCCGGCCGGCGTCCATGGCCAGCAGCTCTTCAAACTGCTGGGCCTCGTCGATGTAGGCGGTGGCGACGATGACGGTCATTTCCGGCCGCTGGGCGCGCAAATCATTGACCAGGGCCCAGAACTGGCGCCGGGACAGCGGGTCCACGCCGGTGGTGGGCTCGTCGAGGATAAGCAGGTCGGGGGTGTGCACCAGGGCGCAGCAGAGGCTGACCTTCTGTTTCATGCCGCCGGAGAGCTTGCCGGCCGCCCGGTGCGGGAAGGGGGCTAGGCCGGTGGCCTCCAGCAGCTGGCGAATGCGGTGCTGGCGTTCGGCCCGGTTCAGACCAAACAGGCGGCCGTGGAAGTCGATGTTTTCCTGCACCGACAGGGTGGGATAGAGGTTGCGGCCGAGACCCTGGGGCATGTAGGCGATGCGCGGGGCCAGCGCCGAGCGGATTTTCCGCCGGCCCAGGTCGCCACCGAGCACGTGAATGCGGCCCCGTTGCAGCCGTTTGACGCCGGCGATGAGGGCCAGGAGGGTGGATTTACCGACGCCGTCCGGGCCAATCAAGCCCACCGTCGAACCGGCGGCAATCTCCAAATTAATATCGGCCAGCGCCAGTGTCTTGCCGTAGCTGTGGCTCAGGCCTTCGATGTGAACGGCGGTCATGGTCGTACTCCCAGCGGCCGGCTCGGTGCCGTTGGCAGCCCGACGCCGTCCGGACCAATCAGTCCGACGGTGGCACCCGCCGCGATTTCTAGATTGATGTCAGTTAGCGCCAGCGTTTTACCGTAGCTGTGGCTCAGGCCTTCGATGTGAACGGCGGTCATGGTTGTACTCCCAGCGGCCGGCGCGGTGCCTGCGGCAGCCCGACGCCGTCCGGGCCAATCAGTCCGACGGTGGCACCCGCCGCGATTTCTAGATTGATGTCAGTTAGCGCCAGCGTCTTGCCGTAGCTGTGGCTCAGCCCTCCCCCAGGGAGGGCAGCAAGACCGCAGGGCGAAGCAGCCCTGAAGATGTGAACGGCGGTCATGGTTGTACTCCCAGCGGCCGGCGGCGGGCCGGGGGTAGGGGAAAAACGGAGCGGGCGGGTCTATTCATAGCTATTCCTTGGAAGGGGGAGCGCTGCGGCCGGGACCTGGAGGGGGCGCCAGGGAAGCGCTTCGCCCTGCTGGGGTTTGCCGTATTCCGGCGCTATGGCCAAGGCGAAGACAGAAGCCATCACCAGGAACCTCTATCACCGCCGCCGGCCGCCACCCGGACGGCACTCATGCTCACCACGACCCCCCGTCGCCGCCGCCGGCCGAACACTGGCTTGCCGGGGCCCGGACGGCGCTGACGAAGAACGGTTCTGGCAAAGCCGAAATAATCTGGCCGCAGCTAATCACCACGACCCCCCATCACCGCCGCCGGCCGCCACCCGGACGGCACTCATGTTCACCAGGAACCCCCGTCGCCGCCGCCGGCCGAATCCCCCCCGCCGCCGCCATAGTCCGATGAGGAGGAGGACGAGTAGGAATCATAGGAGCTGCCCCGGGAGGACGAGGACGAGGACACCGGCGGCACCCAGCCGCTGTCGCGGCGCCGTTCCTCCTCGCGGCGGGCCAGGTAGCGGCGGCGCAGCCGGTCGCCATCGCCGGCCTCGTGGGAGGCCTCCAGCCGCCGGCCGAGCCGGTACAGGCCCCGGAAAAACAGCATGCCCGGCACCCAGAGAACCAGGAACATCAACATCTGACCGATAACCATGCTGCTGTCAGCGCCACTGGCCGCCCCGGCCAGCAGACTGACCCCGGTACCAACGCCAGCGCTGGGGCCGCCGCCAATGATGGGCGCCAGTATGGTGGCGATGGCCAGGGCCGCCAGCAGGGGCACCGGCGACGGCCCGTCGCTGGGACTGGCCTCGCCCTCGGGGCTGGCGCGCAGCCGTTCCACCGCCCCGGCGAGCACCGCCTCGATGCCCTCGGCGTAGCGCTGCTGGCGGAAATTCGGCACCAGCTGGCCCTGGAGCAGCTTGCGCACGGCCACATCGGGCAGGGCCCCCTCCAGCCCCCGGCCGGTAATCAGTCGGAACTGGCGGTTGTCGCGGCCGATGACCAATAGCAGGCCGTTGTCCTTATCTTTGTCGCCCAGCTGCCAGCGCTGGAAGATGGCCATGGCATAGTCGAAGGAGCTGGCGCCGTCGAAATCATCGACGATGACCACCGCGCCCTGCATCAGCCCCTCCCGCTGCCAGCCGCGCAGCTTCTGGCCGAGCGCTTCCCGCTGGGGTGCGCTCAGCATTTGCACCGTGTCGATGACCGGCTGGTTCAGCTTCAAATCGGTGGCCGGCACCGCCCCGGCCAGGCCACTGCCGAGCAGCAGGGCGTAAAGCAAGCGACGCATGGACTCCGCCTAGGAACCGAAATTGACTTTCGGCGCCGTGCTGATTTGGGCCTCGTTTTCGACGCTGAAATTGGCCCGGGCCTCCAGACCGGCCCAGCCGGCGACCAGATTGCCCGGGAAGACCCGGCGGGCGGTGTTGTAGCGCTGCACCTGTTCGATGTAGCGATTGCGGGCGGTGGTGATGCGGTTTTCCGTGCCCTCCAGCTGGGTTTGCAGGTTCTGGAAGAGCTCGTTGGCCTTCAGCTGGGGATAGTTCTCGGACACGGCCATCAGCCGCGACAGGGCCGAACCCAGTTCGCCCTGGGCCGCCTGGAACTGTTTCAGGGCGGCCGGGTCGTTGGCGTTCACCTGCAGGCTGCCGAGCTTGCTGCGGGCGTTGGCGATGTCGCTGAACACCTTCTCCTCGTGCTTGGCGTACTGCTTGGTTACCTCGACCAGGTTCGGAATCAAATCGCTGCGGCGCTGGTACTGGTTGATAACCTCCGACCACTGGGCGGTGGCGGCCTCGTCCAGGCCCATGAGCCGGTTGTAGGCGCCCACCAGGGTGGTGCCGGCGATGAGCAGCAGGCCCAGAAAGACCAGCAGAATGGCATTGCCGGTGCTAACGCCCCGTTGGGCGCGGCGGGTTTGTGAATGATGCATAGTTTTCTCCTAGGGTTAGGGGGGCCCACCAGCCAGGGTCGTTGCCGCTGAGCGCGCTCCGGGTGGGCCGGCGGGGCGGCTCGTTGCAGCAGGGACCCCCGCCAAAATAGCGCCCGGGCGGGCCCCTTGGCAACGGTTGGGGTCCCGGCCACCGCTGCCGAAGCGCTTCGGGGCCGGCCGACCGCTACCCTCAAAAGGGTTTTTCGCCTAGAGCGGCTTCTTGCCATCGGGGTCATAGCTGGGATGCCAGTGGTGGCCGTCGTCGTGCAGATAGACCGGCCATTGCCAGTTGGCGTCGCCCCAGTAGTCCAGGAAGACCGAGCCGGGCAGGAAATAAATCACGCCGAGCGTAAAGCGATAGTTGCGCAGCAGCTCCTTCTGGCTGCGGGCCCGGGCGGCGTGGCTGCAGGCGGTTTGGACGCGGTTGTCCAGGTCGTTGAGCTGGCGCAGCAGCCGTTCCAGGGCCGGGGTGAGCTGGCGTTTGCTGCGGTGGTTGCTGAGGAAGCAGAGGGACACGCCGTCCAAATCCACCTCCACCTCAAAATAGGGCGTTTTCGTCAGCGCCACCGGCCGTTGGGAGTCCGAGCCGGTGAACGCCCGTTCCTCGGGTTCGCGGCTCTCCTCCCAGCTCCAGACCCCTTCGGTGAGCCAGCGGCCGGGCAGGGTCAGCGGCCTATAGCGGTTCTGGGGGAACTGCTGGCGCGCCCAGAGCAGGCTAAAGGGCCACATCAGCGCGGCAACCTGACGGCCAGGGCCGCCGGCCAGGGACTGCCGTCCAGGCGCACATAGCCATCGCCGCTGAGGCCGCCCTTGAGCAGGCCGCTGAACTGGCGGGCCGTGTCGGCGGGGATTTTCAGCTTGACCTTGAACATCAGCTTGGCCCGTTCGCTTTGGGTTTCCACCATCTTCGGCGTGAACTGGGCCTCGCTGGCGATGCGGCTGACCGTGGCCGGGAAGACGGCGTCGATGCCGTCCAGGACAATGCGGGCCTCGTCGCCGACGCGCAGCGGGGCCATGTCGCCATTGACGAGGAAAATGTTCATGGAAACGTCGCTGGGGTCGAGCAGGCTAAAGACCTTGCCGCCGGCGCCGAGGACGCTGCCCACGGTGCTGATGCGGTATTCCACCTGGCCGGCAATGGGACTGGTGATGCGGAACTGGCCGTCGCTGTTGCTGGCCATCTGCACCGAGGCCGCCGCCTGGGCCACGCCGGCCTTGGCCTCGTCGATTTGGGCCGTGGCCGCCGCCAGGGCCGCCGCCGCCTGTTCCCGGCTGGCCTTGGCCGAGGTGAGCAGCGCTTCGCTGGCCTTGACCGCCGCTGCCGCCCGGTCGCGGTCGGCCTGGCGTTTGCTGACCTCGGCCGCTGCCACCAGATTATCCTTGCGCAGCTGCTGGGCATTGCGCAGTTCCAGCTGGGCCACCTTCAGCACCTCCTTCTGGGCGCTGACCTCGGCCGTGGCCCGGGCGATGGCACTCTGGGCCTGATTCAGACCGGCTTCGGCCTGGGCGCGGCCGGCGCTGGCGCGCTGCACCAGCTCCTCGGCCTGGCGCTGCTGGGCTTCGGCCAGGGCCAGCTGGCTGCCGCTGATGTCGTTGCTGAGCCGGGCCAGCAGCTGTTCCTTCTGGACGCGGTCGCCCTCGTCGGCCAGCAGCTCCACCACCCGGCCGGCCTGCAGGGTGGCCACGTCGTAGCGCTGCAGCTCCAGCCGGCCATTGGAACGGGCGATGCTGGGGGGAAGCGCTTCGTCCTGGGCGCCCCGTTGCCAGTGGTAGAGGCCACCGGCCGCTGCCAGCAGCAGGAGTAAAACGAGTTTTTTCATGGGATTAACCTCCGTTGGAAGCCCCAACCCGGGGCTAGTGGTCCGTTTGTTTCTGTTGGTAGGCGCCGATGGGCTGGCCACCGTCCCCGCTGCGGTCTGGGCTGAAATGGGCCTCATGGGCGGCCGGGGTGAAGCGCTTCTCCCTAAATAGGGTATTCAATGCCCACTCCAGCCGCTGGTCGATGGCGTGGTCGCTGGCCACCTCCTCCGCATAGTTGGCGGCCACCTCGTCCGGCAGCAGGCCGATGGCCTTGAGCCGGGGGCCCAGCAGCAGCGGCGAAAAGACGGCATTCAGCAGAAAGCTGGCCTGCTGGGCCAGGGGGGCCTCCTCCAGTAGCTCCTCGGCCCGGGCCTCCCGCAGCAAATCCAGCAGCAGTTCCACGTGGTCCAGGGAATTGTTCTGCATGAAGTCAATGATGCATTCCACCCCCTCGCCGCAGTCGCTGAAGAGGCGGCGCAGCAGCGGCTGGCGTTCGCGGCAGAACCGGGCGAGGAAGCGCAGGGCCCGGCTGAGATTGGTGCGAATGGACTGTTCCGGCGACAGCTGCAGTTCCAGTTCGGTGAAGGTCTGCTCGTAGAGCTGGGTCAGCATTTCCGTAACGAAGGTGTCCTTGCAGGGGAAAAGGTGATGAAACATGCCGGCCACCACCCCGGCCTCCCGGGACAGCAGCCGGATGGATAGTTGCCGATAGCCAAAGCCCGGATAGAGCGCCATGCCTGCATCGAGGAAACGCTGTCGGGTGAGCTCGCCGTTATGTTTTCGCGTCATAGCTTTTGCCTCTGGACGAATGTCCAAAAATGAATTTTTTCTAGTATAGAACCCCGGCCCGACGCTGGCAAAAGCGGCCCGGCCGAATAAAATGGCGCTTTTAAGAAGAAAAAGAGGAGTCCCCATGTCCCGAGCTATCCCTTTGTTTTTACTGGCATTGGCCCTGAATGTCGTCCGGGCCCAGACCCCCGAGGCCGTGGCCGCCTACCAGGAGAAAAATTTCCCCCGCGACGAGGACGGCTGCGCCCGGCTGACCGCCCCCGCCGGCCCCAGCCGCAGCGAGCCGGTGGATTACTGCGTCCAGCTGCACAGCGTCAAAACCGTGGACGATAACCGCCAATATGCCCTGTTCCTGGCCTCGCCCAAGACCGAGGACAGCGTCGCCGTCGGCCTGGTGCGCTGGGTGCGCTTTGACCGCGCCGGCCGGCCCGAGCAGGAAAAGGACTACTACGCCAACGGCTGGGGCGACCGGGTGCCCAGCGACTGGCGCTGGCTGGAGCTGGGCCCGGGCATCTGGGCCGCCAACGACCAGGTGGCCTATCTGCGCAACGACGACCGCCACGAGGAGGAAATTTTCCTCTACGACCGCGACGGCAGCACCGGCCTGCTCAGCCTGCCCAGCGCCTTCGATAACACGGAACGCCTGGGCGATTGCCATCCGGAAAACGGCGACATTGCCACCGACTGCCGCGCCCGCCACCGGAGCCTGCGCGCCACGCTGAAGGTGCGGCCGGATTTAATCGAGGGTGCCGAGCAGCTCTATCCGCTGGAAATGAAGGTCAGCGGCCACATCGGCCTCGACGGCGACGGCAAGCGCTTCGAGGAGGAAAGCTATCTCTGGCGTTTCAGCCCGGCCAGCCACCGCTACGAGCGCCCGGCCGGCTACCCGCTGGACGGGGAACAATGATGGCCGCCGGCCCAGTCCGGCTCTGGCCCCTGCTGCTGCTGGCCCCGGCGCTGGCGGCGGCGCCGAACCCGGAAAGTCGAGCCGCCCGCTATCTGCAGCAGCAGTTCCCGGGCAAGGGTTGCCCCAGCCTGACCCTGGAGGCGGTGAATTTTTGCATGCAGCTGCACAGCGTCCACCGGCTCAAGGGCGGCGCCAGCCTGGCCCTCTACCTGGGCCGGGCCAGCGGCGACCGGGCCGGGGCGGTGCATCTGGTGCATTTTGACCGGGCCGGCCAGGTGCTGTTCAGCGGCGATGGGCGGCTGGCGGCGGCCCCGCCGGAGGAATGGCACTGGCTGCAGCTGGGCCCGGACCGCTGGGCGGCGCGCAGTCGGCGCAAGGCCGGGACGATTACCGTTGAGCTGCTCGCCTTTGAACAGGGCGAGACCCTGCGTCTGAACCCGATTGCCAGCGGCGGCGACGGCCTCAGCGGCAGTTTTCAGGTGCGACGGAATCTGGAGGCCAGCGCGGGCCTGTGGCCGCTGGAGATACAGCTCAGCGGCAGCCACGGCGAGAAGAAATATGCCCGCACGCCGTTTCTCTGGTCGTTCGACGCCGGCGCCGGCCGCTACCAGCCGCCGGCCGACTATCCCCTGCCCACCGCCGCCGACCCCTAGGCCACCCTCCAAAAAAAAACCGAGCTTGGGCTCGGTTTTTTTTTGGGTGGGACTAGGGAAGCGCCGTAGGCCACAACCTACCCTCGGCGCCCCCTGAAGCGCTTCCCGCTGGCAATAAAAAAACCGGGCCTAGAACCCGGTTTTCTGGGGGAAGAAACGCTTAGTCCCGCCAAATGCCCCGGGCGCGAATCTCCCGCTGCCAGTCCTCCAGACCCGTCAGCAGCTGGTCGAACAGCTCGCCATCGCCCAGGGACACCTGGGCATCGACCTTAAAGAAATGGGCGTTGTCCACCACCCGGCCGGCGAGGTTATCGAGCTTTTCCAGAAAGGCGAAGTCGCCGCCGAGCCAGCGGTCGATGCCCATGAATTTCCAGAAAATCGGTTCGGCGGCCAGATGCACCAGCAGTTCCTGCACGGCCCGGCGGTTTTCGGTGGCGCCGTCGGTGATGAACAGCACCAGGGTGGGCCAGCGGTGGCCGGCCTCGCGGGCGTCGCGGCGGATGCGGGCCATCACCGGCTCATAGTCGGTGCCGCCCTCCAGCTGGATATTAAGTTGGGGAATGAAGCCGCGCACATTGTCCAGGGAAATATTGGCACAGCGATGGGCGCGCTCGCCGAAGAGATAGACCTCGGCCTCGCCGTCGTCGTCCAGCTGGGTGGCCAGGGCCAGGGCCCGTTCGGCCAGCTTCTGCACGGTGCCGTTGCGGTACTCCTTGCTCATGGAGGCGCTGATGTCGAGGACAAGGCAGACCCGATAGCGCGCCGTGGCCAGGCCGCGTTTCTCCAGGCTGACCGCCGCCGCCTTGATGAGATTGACCAGCTGGGGCTGCTGGGCGCTGGCCTTGGCCAGCAGCAGCTTTTGCCGTTCCTTGACCAGATTCACCGCCGGCGTGGGCCAGGCCGCCGGTTCGGCCACCTCGATGCCGTAGTGCTCGGCCAGCGGTTGCAGGCCGCCGTTGAAACCCTGCAGCAGCAGGCGGAATTTCCAGCCGTCGCCGCGCCGATAGCATTCGCCGACGATGAGGGCCGTTTCGCCGCCGGCCAAATCCAGCGGGCAATCAATCAGCACCGCGCCCCGCTGGGAAAGGGTCAAACGCACCGGCCCCAGCTCCCGCACCGGCCGGGCCGCCACGAAGGTCAGGGCCAGGGTGGCCACCTCGGCCGGCTGGCGCGCCAAATCCAGGTTGAAATGGCTGTCGCGCTCGTCGCCCTGCCAGTGCAGGCTGCCATCGGCGGGCCGGGGCTGGTTGTAGAAAATCATATCGTCGTCGCCGCGCACCCGACCGGCGGCGGTGAGCCGGTAGAGGGCCACGTCCACCGGGTCGGCGCTCCGGAGGCGCAGTTCCAGCGGCCCGGCCGGTAGCGGGGCATTGGCGCCGGCAATCAGTTGTAGGGTCATGGTTTTCTCCCAAATGAATAAAAGTGCATCATCGCAGGAATTTATACTGCCGGCTTTTTAGCGAGGAAAAATCCATGAAAATCAGCTCTTCTCTGCTCGTCCTGCTGCTGCTCGGCGCCTGCCGTCCCCCGGCCGGCCCCCAGCTCGACGCCGCCACCCTGGCCCCCGACCCGGCCGCCCTGACCGTCTACGACCTGCGCCCCGACCGGTACGGCCCCGACTATGACGCCGGCTTCGGTGGCCACGCCCAGCGGGATTTGACCGTGGACTATCTGGCCGGCAGCCAGAATCTGCTGCTGGAACGCGGCGAATGGCAATGGCACTGGTCGCGGCTGGCGGCGGCGGCGGCCTGCGGTCTTCCCGTCGATGGGGCGGCCCTGCTGCCGGCCCTGCAGCAGCGCTATGGCGCCGACAGGACCGTTCACCAGCAGGGCCTGGAACTGCACCGGCGCCGGGCGGCCGCCGACCCGCTGTTCTGCACCGTCCACCGCACGGCCGAGCTCGAAGCGCTGCGGCCGGCCTGGCAGGCGGGCCAGCTGCCCGATATAGTGCGGCCGCTGCGGCCCCTGCGGGCGAAGAAGCGACGCTTCTAGGGGCTGACCATGAAATGGCTTGACCCGGCCGCCTTCGCCGTCCTGAACGACCCCCGGTTGGAGGCGGAGCTGCTGCGCCTCTACCGGGCCGCCGCCAAGCAAATCCCCGGATTAATCTGGCATTTCCTGCCCCAGCTGCCGAAATTGCTGGGCCGGGGCAGCGACTGGCGCGGCGAGGACGAGGCCTATTTTGATGATAAGTTCATCGCCATCACCCCGCCCCAGGGCCTCTTTCTCTATATGCAGGCCCTGGCCAGCGGCGCCCGTCATATCGTCGAATTCGGCACCTCCTACGGCATTTCCACCCTCTTTCTCGCCGCCGCCGCCCGGCGTAACGGGGGCCGGGTCATCACCTGCGAAAACCAGCCGGCCAAGGCTGCCGCCGCCCGCCGCCATTTTGCCAATGCCGGCCTGGCCGACTGTATCGAACTGCGCGAGGGCGACGCCCGGGAAACCCTGGCCGATGTGGCCGCCGGCGTGGATTTTGTCCTGCTCGACGGCTGGCCCAATCTGGTTTGGCCGGTATTCCGGGTGCTGGAAGCCCAGCTGGCGCCCCGGGCGGTGCTGGTGGTGGACGATGTGGAGGGCTACGCGCCGGCCATGCGGGACTATCTGGACTACGTGCGCAACCCGGCCCACGGCTATGTTTCCACCACTTTGAAACCCAACAAGGCGCTGGAATACACCGTTAAATGCCCCTGAGCCCCCCGGGGGGAGCGCTTCACTCCGGTGGGGCGCTTTTTTTGTGCCTGCCGAATGGGCCCGGCGGCGGGAAGCGCTTCCTTTTTCCAGACTTCCCCGACCGAAGCGCTTCGGTTGGCGGGCCCAATAATAAGGAAGCGCTTTATTCCGCCGGCCCAGACAGAAGGAAGCGCTTTCCCTTCGGTGGCCGATTAGCTCGTCATGGCCGGGCCAACCATCGGCGCCGATTCCAAGTCTGAAGCGCTTCGTTCTGAGAATCCCGAAAAGGAGAATGGCCTTCGGGTCGGAGCGCTTCTTTCAAACGAAGCGCTTACCGCTGTTCTGGCTTGGGTTTCTGGGGTGAAGCGCTTCGCTTTTTCCCGGCCTCTGGGAACGAAGCGCTTCGGCCTTGAAATCATCACCCCGGCCCGGACATGGCCGGCTAGCAAGCCCGAAGCGCTGCGGTGGCTGGAATAAAAAAGCGGGATTAACCGGCGGCGAAAGAACGAAGCGCTTCCCCTGGCGAAGCGCTTCCGGTCGGGAAGATGGTTTTAACGAAGCGCTTCGGTCGGCGGGTTAAATAAAAGGAAGCGCTTCGTTCCAGACGGCCGGGGTCGGTGATGATGAAAACCGGCGATGGGGGAAGCGCTTCCCCTTTTTTGGTTAGCTTCCAACGGAAAATAGCTGGCGGCTTTCCAGACTGAAGCGCTTCGTTCTGACGCGCTAGCAATAGCAGCCCGCCGCCGCGCTGCGCCAGTTTGAGGGGAAGCGCTTCGTTCCAGCCGGCCGGGGCCAGTGGTGATGAAAACCCGGCGCTGGGGGAAGCGCTTCACCTCCGGCTGGCGGATAAAACCCGCCCGGCCCTGTCCGTCTCTTCACCCGGCCGGCGGCGGCGCCGTGCTAACCTGAAATCCCAGCGCCACCCCGGGACTGGCCCGGTCGGCGGATAACCTTTTGAACCCACTAAAAAAATCATCATGAGTCCCCTCCTTGAACTGGCCCGGCCGTGCACCCTGCCGCTGGCCGTGGCCGCCATCTGCTGTGGCAATGCTCTGGCCTACCAGGCGGGCCGCTGGCGGCCGCTGGTCTTCCTGCTGGCCCTGCTGACCGCCCTCGCCCTGCAAATCCTGTCCAACGTGGCCAACGACTACGGCGACGGCCTGCGCGGCACCGACCGCCAGCGCGCCCCGGACGCCCCGCGCCGCCTCACCGCCACCGGCACCCTCAGCCCGGCCCAAATGCGCCGGCTGCTCGGCCTCTGGCTGCTGCTCTGTCTGCTCAGCGGCGGGGCCCTGCTGGCCGTCAGCGCCCCCGGCCCCGGTGCCCTGCTGGCCTTTCTTGGCCTCGGCGCCCTGGCCATTCTCGCCGCCCTCACCTACACCCTCGGCCGCCGCCCCTACGGCTACCGGGCCCGGGGTGAAATCAGCGTCTTTCTCTTCTTCGGCCTGCTGGCCGTCAGTGGCAGCTGCTATCTCCAGTGCGGCCACCTGCCCCCGGCCCTGCTGCTACCGGCCAGCGGCGGCGGACTGCTGGCGGCGGCGGTGCTGAATCTCAACAATATCCGCGACAGCGCCGGCGACCGGGCCGTCGGCAAACATACCCTGGCCAATCAGCTGGGTTTCGACGGTGCCCGGCGGCTGCAAAGGGCCCTGCTGGCCACGGCCGGCCTCTGCTATCTGGCCTATGGCCCGCTGGCCCCGGCCAGCCTGCTCTGGCTGCTGCTGCTGCCGCTGGGGGCCCGCCACTGGCGCGCCCTGTACCGGGCGCCGACGCCGGCCGCGCTGGGCCGGGAACTGCCGGCGCTGGTGGCCCTGGCCGCCGGGGTGAATCTGCTGTTCAGTCTGGGGCTCTGGGCCAGCGTCTAGGCCACGAAAAAGCCCCGCGCGGGCGGGGCTGGTTTCTATCGGGACGATGAGGCGCTAATTTCTTCCAGCGTCCGGCCCCGGGTCTCCTCGCCGAGGGCGACGATGACCAGCACCACCGCCGCCAGCACCAGGGCAAACATCAGAAAGATGCGGCTGAATCCGGTCGGGCCGCTCATTTCGGCCACCACCAGCGGGGCGATGATGCCGCCGAGGCGACCGATGGCCCCGGCCCAGCCGGCCCCGAAGGCGCGGCAGCGTACCGGGTAGAGCTCCGGCGTGTAGGTGTAGAGCACGCCCCAGGCGCCCAGGTTGAAGAAGGACATCCAGCAGCCCCACCAGAGGATTTCCCCGTTGCTGGCGCTGCCACCGAACTGGTAGGCGCAGAGGGCGCAGGCGCCGAGGAAGCCGGCCAGGGTGATTTTGCGGCCGATGATTTCCACCAGCAGGGCGGCGGCGAAATAGCCGGGCAGCTGGGCCAGTATCAGCCAGAGCACATAGCGGAAGGTTTTCACGATGGTGAAGCCCTGGTCGGCCAGCAGCTGGGGCAGCCAGGTGAAGATGCCGTAGTAGGAAAAGACGATGCCGAACCAAATCAGCCACAGCATCAGCGTGCGCCGGGCCAGGGCCGGCCGCCACAGTTCGCGCAGCCGATTCGGCGTTTTCACCGTCGGGGCCGGGGCGATGGCCGTCGGCGCCGGGGTCAGACCGGCCTGGCTTTCGAGGCGACAGAGCAGGGCGTGGGCCTCATCGAGGCGCTGGGCGCCGATGAGATAGGCCACCGATTCCGGCAGCCGGCGCCAGACCAGCAGGGCATAGAGCAGCGGCAGGGTCCCGACGGCGAAGGCACTGCGCCAGCCGTAGGCGGGAATTAAATAGTAGGAGACCAGGGCGGCCCCGAGCCAGCCCAGGCCCCAGAAACTTTCCAGCAGGACGATGAGCCGGCCGCGCTGGCGCGCTGGGGCATATTCGCTGACCAGGGCCACGGCCACCGGCAGCTGCCCACCGAGGCCGACGCCAACCCAGAAGCGCCAGAACAGCAGCGTATCCAGCTGGCCGGCCAGGGCACAGCCGCCGGTGGCGGCGCCATAGAGCAGCATGGTGGCGACGAAGACGTTGCGGCGGCCGTAGCGGTCGGCGAGCCAGCCGCTGAGCACGGCGCCCAGGGCCATGCCGATGAAGCCAATGCTGACCACCCAGCCCAGCTGGCTGCGGTTCAGCCCCCATTCGGGGCCGAGTTTAACCAGCACGAAGGAAATCATGCCGGTGTCCATGGCGTCGAAGAGCCAGCCCAGGCCGATGAGGCCGAGCAGGCGGAAATGGAAGCGGCCCAGGGGCAGGGCCTGGAGACGGGTGAGAATATCCACGGGGAAACTCCTTGGTTTTACAGGTTTTTTCTTATAAACGGCGGCGTTCAGAGCGCCGGGATTACAATACATTCATTTCATAGCAACAACGGAGGAAAATCCGATGAAAAAACACTGGCTCATCAGCAGTCTGCTGGCCCTGGGGCTGGCCTGGAGTCCGGCGGCCGACGCTAAGGGTAAGCGCATCGGCGAGGCAGCGGCGGCCCGGGCGGCCCGGGCCGTGGTCGGCGGCCGGGTGGTGGACGTGGACTATGAGCACCGCTCCCACGGTCGCAGCTACTACCAGGTCGAAATCAAGCGGGACGGCCAGGAATATAAGGTCATCGTCGATGCCAAAACCGGCCGGGTGCTAAGCACGCGCCGGGACGATGATGACGACCGCCGCTATAAATCGTCCCGGGCGCCCCACCACGACCAGTACGCCGGCAAGAAGCACGGCAAGAAGTACGGGAAGAAGCGCCGCCACCACGATGATGACGACGACGATGACGACGACGATGACTAAAACCCCCACCGGGCCCTCGGGCTCGGTTTTTTTTGGGCGGTTGGAGGGAAGCGCTTCGGTCAGGAACGCCAGATTCCGAGCCGGGGCCAGGACGGGTTCGGAAATTGAAGCGCTTCGGTGGCGGTGAAGCGCTTCGCCCTTTGGGGGCCCTGGCCTGCACTTTAAAACACCGGGGCCGATTTATTTTCCTTCGCCCGTCGGCTCACTGGGGGAAATCGAAGCGCTTCGGACTTGCTGCTAACGCATCAAAACGCCGGCGGCGAAGCGCTTCGTTCTCAAGGACTGGAAAAAAGAGGTCTGGCGCTGGCT
>CAUSKK010000010.1:0-82309 GCA_963532425.1 uncultured Cardiobacteriaceae bacterium | reverse complement strand
ACGCTATCCGGGCCACGGCGCCAGCAGCCTTCGGCGGCTGGGGCGACGTCAGCCGGGCCACGGTGGTGGGTCTGGGCCTGCTGCTGCGGCTCGAGGGGCGGGCGGTCTGATGTTTGAATTTATCCTGGAACTGCTGGCCGATTTATTTATCGACCGGCTCACCGAGAAGCGCTCGGTCTGGTTTTGGCTGTTGCTGCTACTGGCGCTGGTGGTGGTGGTGGTGGTGGTTGGCCGCTAATGGGCCGGCTAGTTTTTGCGCGGGGGGGGTGCCGCTGGCTCGTCAAAATCACCGGCTCCTGGGCGCGCAACCGGCTGGCGCCAACGGTTGGCCGCTAATGGACCGGCTAGTTTTTGCGCGGCGAGCCCGAGGGATTTCTCGGGAGCCCGCCCCCAGCACCAGCTCCCCCGGGCGCGGCCAGCGGCGGCCGGGGCCGGGCTGGCGCCTGTTCCTGCCGGCGCTGGGCCTCTGAAGATGGGGCTGCTGCTGGAAATGCTGTTCCGTGCCCTGGTCGACGGCGCCCGGCGGGGTGTGGAAAAAATCTTCCACCGCTGGCACCGGGCCCGGCCCCGCCACTGGGCGTTGAGCCTGCTCGGCGTGCTGCTGGCCGGACTGGCGTTGCTGGGACTGCTGGCCCTGGCCTTCGTGCTGTTGGTAAAACTGGGCGAATTGCGATGAGCTTGCTACGCTTCCGGCCGCCGGGCGGCCGGCTGGAAATGGCGCTGGGATTGCTGCGGGAATGGGCCCGCCGTTGGGCCGCCGTCCGGAGTCGCACCGGCGCTTTCAGCGCTGGGGTTGGGCGGCCGATGCTGCTGGCGCCGCCGCCGGCCGTCGGTCTGCCCTTGGCATTGTCATAGGAGAAAGATATGGGTGAATTTATTGCGGCCATTCTGGGGCCGGTGCTGCGGCTGCTGGGGATGCTTTTCCTCGGCGCCCGGGAGCTGGAGGAGGAGGAGGCCCGCAAGCCCGGCCTGGGACAATACTTCCTCTGGGTGGCGGTGGTGGTGCTGCTGCTGGTGCTGCTGCGGGCCTGTGTAACGCCCCGTGGCTGAGTTCTGGACTCGGCTCCGGGCGCTGCTGGCCGATATTTTCCTTGGCTACCGTGAGGACGACGACCAGCCCCACCAGTTCAACCGGCTGCAATATGGCGTCTGGGCCCTGAGTGCCGTCGCCCTGCTGCTGACCCTGCACAGCTGCGCCCTGGGCGGCTAGACCGAAGCGCTTCCCCCAGAGCGCTTTTTTTATGGCCGGCCGGCGCCGCCGGAAGATTCTCCAGAACGAAGCGCTTCCGCCCCGACGATTAACCCGAAGCGCTTGCCCTGAAATCTAATGTCGCTAACCGAAGCGCTCCCCTTTGGGGCCTTTTAGAACCCATTTTTAGACCAGCCCGGCAATGAAACTCTTCCCGCCCGACGTCCTGGAACGAAGCGCTTCCTTTTCGACCACTAGGCCGAAGCGCTTCGCTCTGGGGCATTGGAAAATCCATCGGCGCCCCCTGAAGCGCTCCCCTTTCGACCACTAGGCCGAAGCGCTTCCCCCGGGCAGCCCAGCCGTTGGCGTTCAGAGATTCAGAACCAACGAAGCGCTTCCTCTGCCGAATGATTCCTCCTCGCCGGTGGTGCCGGTCGAAATGGCGAAGCGCTTCATTTAAAGATAGGCCGGGGCTGACTAAAACCCGCTGCCGGAGTGAAGCGCTTCCCCCTTTGCGTCTTTTCGAAGCGAAGCGCTTCGCTCTGGAAACCTGCAAAAATCCGAAGCGCTCTCCCCTTCATCTGAACGGCCGGTCCGAAGCGCTTCGTTGGAAGCCCCAGGGCGGGTCCAGCTTCTCAACGCAAAGCGCTGGGCTGGGAAAAAATCCGGACTTCCAGACCGAAGCGCTTCCCCTTCGCCCAGCCCCAATCCCCGACTCAACCCCCTGGAAAATTGAAACCTTTCCAGCCGGCTGGTTCAACCGAAGCGCTTCGCTCTGGAACAGCTTTGCCGCCGGGCCGGGACAGCGGAATCCAAACGAAGCGCTTCATTTAAAGATGGGCACCGATTAAAACCCGCCGGCGGCGGGAAGCGCTTCCCGCTTTTTGCTCTCTCCGTCCGGTGGCGGTCTCTGATTTCGCCCCCTTTTAAAACGAAGCGCCCCCCGGCGCCGGTTTCTGGCGCTGCTAACGGGACGCGAAGCGCTTCCTTCTCCAAGTTCATCTCCTGCCATGCAAATTGAGCAAACCGAAGCGCTTCGGTCTGAACCGGTAAATTCTCCGGCCCGGTCTTTTGGCCCCCGGGGAAGCGCTTCCTTCTCAATGGCTAGACCGAAGCGCTCCCCTTTTTTTCCCTCCCGCCTGGCTGCTCTTTGGCCGAAGCGCTTCATTCCGGACTGCCGAAGCGCCTCCCCCGGCCGAAGCGCTCCATTCTCAATAGCTAGACCGAAGCGCTTCCACCGGGGAACGCTTTTTTATGACCGGTAGGTGCCGCCGGAAGATTCTCCGGAACGAAGCGCTTCCGCCAGCACTGGGGAGCGCTTCGCTCTAAAACCGCTTTGAAACCGGGTCAAGGTGAAAAATCTATTTCCTGAAACCGCAGCGCTTCGCTCTGGAAACTTGCAAAAATCGAAGCGCTCCCCCTTCAGCTGGACGGCCCACCCGAAGCGCTTCGTTAGAAACCCCAAGGCGGGCCTAGCTTCTTAACGCAAAGCGCCGGGCTGGGAAAAAATCCGGTCTGCCGGACCGAAGCGCTTCCCTCCAAAATTCAGCTGCTAACGTGCAAAGACTGAGACCAACCGAAGCGCTTCGCTCTGGAAATCCGCAAAACCCGAAGCGCTTCCCCCGGCCGAAGCGCTTCACTCCCAAACCGCTTTGAAACCGGGCCGGGGTAAAAAATCCATTTCCTGAAGCTGCAGCGCGGCCCCGGCCAGTTTGTTTTTTTGGCCGAAGCGCTTAGGATTAGGAACTTCTCTTTCGCTATACAAGGAGCAGCTATGGAAGCAATCATCAAAACCCTCATTGGCATCGTCTGGAGCCCGGTGTTGGTTTGGCTCTGTCTCATTACCGGCCTGTTCTTCTCCCTGCGCACCCGCTTTGTGCAAATCCGCCACCTGGGCGAAATGCTGCGCCTGCTCTGGCGCCGGGAAAGCAGCGACGAGGGCATTAGCTCCTTCCAGGCGCTGATGGTGGCCCTGTCCGGCCGGGTGGGCATCGGCAACATCGCCGGCGTCGGCGCCGCCATCGGCTTCGGTGGCCCGGGGGCGGTGTTCTGGATGTGGCTCAGTGCCTTCTTCGGCGCCAGCACCGCCTATGTGGAATCCACCCTGGCCCAAATCTACAAGGTCAATGACGGCGGCTATCGCGGCGGCCCGGCCTACTACTTTGAGCGCTTCTTCAACAAACCCAAGCTCGGCGCCTGCTGCGCCCTGGCCTTCGTGGTCTCCTGCGGCCTCTTTCTGCCCGGCCTCCAGGCCAACGGCGTGGTGCACGCCATCACCAGCATCGTCGGCAGCGGCAGCCCGGTGAAAACCAGCTTCGGCCAGGTGGGCAGCCATCAGCTGCTGGCCACGGTGGGCATTCTCATCGTCCTCGGCCTGATTATCTTCGGCGGCATCAAACGCATCGCCCGCTTCGCCGAAATCATCGTGCCGTTCATGGCCCTGGGCTACATCATCATCGCCCTCTTCGTGGTCTTCATGAACATCGACAAGGTGCCGGGCCTCTTCGGCCTCATCGTCAGCGACGCCTTCAGCGCCCAGGCCGGCTTCGGGGCCGCCGTGGGCTGGGGCGTGCGCCGGGCGGTGCAATCCAACGAGGCCGGCCAGGGCACCGGCGCCCACCATGCCGCCGCCGCCGAGGTGGAACACCCGGTGCAACAGGGGCTGGTGCAGGCCTTTTCGGTCTATGTGGACACGCTCTTCGTCTGCTCGGCCACGGCCCTGATGATTCTGATAACCGGCCAGTACAACATCCAGGGCGCTCTGCCCGCCGGCCAGTTCATCGTGCAGCACCTGCCGGCCGACGTGGTCATCAACAGCCCGGCCTTCACCCAGCTGGCCATGTCCAGCGTCTTCGGTTCCCTGGGACCCATATTCACGGCACTGGCGGTGTTCTTCTTCGCCTTCACCACCATTCTGGCCTACTACTACATCGCCGAAACCAACATGGCCTATCTGACCCGCCACCTCAACAACGACTGGGGCCTGTTCGTGGTCAAGCTGATGGTGATGCTGGCCGTGGCCTACGGTTCCATCAACAGCGCCGGCTATATCTGGGACATCGGCGACCTGGGCGTCGGCCTGACCGCCTGGCTGAACATCGTCGGCATTATTCTGATTTACCGCGCCGGCCAGCCCACCATCAAAGCGCTGGAGGACTACGAGGCCCAGCAGCGGGCCGGGGTGAAGCGCTACCACTTTGACCCGGAAAAACTCGGCATCAAGAACGCCGATTTCTGGAGCCAGCGGCTGGCCGCCCGGCGCGACGCCGACCACTAATTCCCACGCCCCCTTCGGGGGGCTTTTTTGAGCTTCACGGACCACAAGGAAAATGAATGAACATTGACGCACAAATCGCCCAGCGCGCCACGCTGCAACCCATCGGCGCCATTGCCCAGCGACTCGGCCTCGACCGCTACGAGCCCTACGGTGCCCATAAGGCCAAGATTGACCCCCAGTGGGCCTTCTCTCTGCCGAGCCGGCGCGGCAAGCTGGTGCTGGTTACGGCCATCAACCCGACCCCGGCCGGCGAGGGCAAAACCACCGTAACCATCGGCCTCAGCGACGCCCTGAACCGGCTCGGCAAGCCCACGCTGGTGGCCCTGCGGGAGCCGTCGCTGGGGCCGGTGTTCGGCATCAAGGGCGGCGCCGCCGGCGGTGGCCAGGCCCAGGTGGTGCCCATGGAGGACATCAACCTGCATTTCACCGGCGATTTCCACGCCGTAACCAGTGCCAATAACCTGCTGGCCGCCCTCATCGACAACCACATCTTCCACGGCAACGCCCTCAACATCGACCCGAAACGGGTGAGCTGGCGCCGGGTCATGGACATGAACGACCGCCAGTTGCGCCAGATTATGGGCGGCCTCGGCAAACCCAGCGACGGCGTTATCCGCCCGGACGGCTTCGACATCACCTCGGCCTCGGAAATCATGGCCATTCTCGGCCTGTCCAGGGATTTGGACGACCTCAAGGCCCGGCTCGGCAACATTCTCATCGGCCACAGCCGCAGCGGCGCCCCGATTTATGCCCGCGACCTCAAGGCCGCCGGCGCCATGGCCGTGCTGCTGCGCGAGGCCCTGAAGCCCAATCTGGTGCAGACGCTGGAGGGCAATCCGGCCCTGATTCACACCGGCCCCTTCGCCAACATCGCCCACGGCTGCAATTCGCTGCTGGCAACGAAGCTGGCCCTGCATCTGGGCGACATCGCCGTAACCGAGGCCGGCTTCGGGGCCGATTTGGGCGCGGAAAAATTCTGCGACATCAAATGCCGCCTCGGCGACCTGCGCCCGGACGCGGCGGTGCTGGTGGCGACGGTGCGGGCGCTGAAGTACAACGGCGGCCAGCCCCGGGACTATCTGACCACGCCGGACGTGGCCGCCCTGGCCGCCGGCCTGCCGAATCTGCTCAAGCACATCGACAATCTGCAGACGGTCTTCGGCCTGCCGGTGGTGGTGGCCATCAACCGTTTCCGCAGCGACAGCGCCGAGGAGCTGGCTCTGATTGAACGGGCCTGCGCCGAGCGCGGCGTGGCCGTCTCCCTCTGCGAGGTCTGGGAGCACGGCGGCGCCGGCGGCGAGGATTTGGCCCGCAAGGTCATCAAGGCCCTGGCCCAGCCGGCCCGCTTCCGCTTCGCCTATGAGGGAAGCGCTTCGCTGCCGGAGAAAATCACGGCGGTGGCCGGCAAGATTTATGGTGCCGCCGGCGTCGATTTCAGCGGCGAGGCCCTGGCCGAGCTGGCCGAACTGGAAAAACTCGGCCTCGGCGGCCTGCCCATCTGCATGGCCAAAACCCAATATTCGCTGAGCGACAATCCCCAGCTGCTCGGCCGGCCCGAGGGCTTCCGCCTGCAGGTGCGCGGTCTGGTGCCGCTGACCGGCGCCGGTTTCATCGTCGTGCTCTGTGGCACCATGATGCGCATGCCCGGCCTGCCGAAGGTGCCGGCGGCCGAACACATGGACATCGACGCCGCCGGTCGCATCAGCGGTCTTTTCTAGATAACCCTTTGCTATTACAGGAGAATTTCCATGGGAATTATTATTGCGAGTCTCTTCCGCTTCGGCGTGCTGGCCACGGCCGTGGGCGTGCTGGTCGGTCTGAACATGAAAACGCTGCCGAGCAACACCCTGGCGCTGATACTGCTGGCGCTGGTGGCCGCCTATCTGCTCTGGTCGATTTTCACCGCCAACCGGCCCACCAGCTACAGCGGCCCCACCCAGTGCTTCCGCGACCTGATGGGCGACATCTGCGCCTATACGCTGACCTTCGGCGCCCTGGTGCTGTGGCTGGTGGCGCCGCGCTATCACCTGCTGCCGCCGAATCCGCCCCACTACAACCTGATTGCCCTGTTCCTGGGCGGCATGACCTTTGTAACCCTGGTGGAAATGGCGGTGAGCATACGCACGGGCCTGATTGCCATGTACCGGGAAAATCCCATTAGCCTGCGCTAGCCATGAGCTCCTTCGCCGAACAGATGCGCGCCCACTGTGCCCACGTGGCCAGTGTGGCCGCCCTCTGCAAAACCGAGGAAACCACGAAACAGGCGCTGATTCTGCCGTTTCTGCAGATTCTCGGCTTTTCGCCCTTTGACCCGAATCAGGTGGTGGCCGAATACAAGGCCGACATTCTCGGCGTCAAGGCCAGCGAGCGCGTCGATTACGCCCTGCTCAGCCAGGGCCGGCCGGTGATGTACATCGAGGCCAAGCCCTATGGCAACAACATCAACCGCCACGTTCCCCAGCTGGCGCGCTATTTCAACGCCAGCCCGGAGGTGGCCTGCTGCATCATCACCAACGGCCGCCACTGGCAGTTCTTCACCGACCTGGTCCATAAGAACATCATGGACAGCGAGCCCTTTCTTAGTGTGGACCTGAACGAGCTCAGCGACGAGGACATCGAACGGCTGGAGCGCTTCCAGCGTTCCCAGTTCCGCAGCGAGGGCCTGCACGAGCTGGCCGAGAGCAGCGCCTATCAGGGGCAGCTGCGCACGGCCCTGCAGCGCTGCCTGCGCGACTGGGACGATGATTTTCTGCGCTTTCTCGTGCAGAAGGCCGGCCTGCGTAGCCAGCCAACGGCGCCCCTGCTGGCCCAGCTGCGGCCGCTGGCCCAGCGGGCCCTGGAGGGCTGCCTCGGCGAGATGCTGCGGGCCGGGCGCCAGCCGGCGGCCGAGGAGGACCAGCGCGACATCGTCCATCCGGACAATCCCAACATTGTTACCACCTGGAACGAACGGCGGCTGCTGCGGCTGGTGCAGGGCATCATCGGCGACAACAGCCTGACCGCCACCGACACCGAGGAGGACTACATCATTCATCGGGTGGGTGCGCCGGAACGCTGGCTCTGCCGCTACTTTGACCGGCTCGACCGGGCCCGGCTGCTGCTGCCGCTGACCCTGAACGAGGTGGACATTGCCAATATCAACAGCTGCGGCCTGGAAGTGGAGGACAACCACATCATTCTCGGCACGCCGGAAAACGTGCTGCGCATTGCCTTTGTGCTGCTCGGCCTCTATGCGGAGCTGCAGCCATGAGCCGGGCCGTCTTCTTTGTCTCCGATTGCACCGGCCTGACCGTCAAGGACATGGGCCGGGCCCTGCTCGCCCAGTTTCCCGGTGAGGCACTGGAATTTTTCACCTATTCCTTCGTCGAAACCGCCGCCAAGGCCGAGGAAATCAACGGCGCCATCGCCGCCGCCGCCGGGGCCAGTGGCCAGCAGCCCATACTGTTTGCCTCCATCATCAACCGGGAGCTCATGGCCATCTTCAACCGCAGCGGGGCGCTGGTTTTCAACTATTTCGATAGCTTCCTGCCCCGGCTGGAAACGGCCCTGGGCGTGCCGGCCCAGTATTCGCTGGCGCGCATTCGCGGCATTAACAACCGGGAGAACTACGATGCGCGCATGGAGGCGGTGAACTTTTCCCTCAACCACGACGACGGCGTCAGCGACCGGGAACTGAAGGATGCCGATGTGATACTGGTGGGGGTGTCGCGCAGTGGCAAGACGCCCACCTGCCTCTATCTGGCCATGCAGTACGGCCTGCGCGCCGCCAACTATCCGCTCACCGAGGAGGATTTGGAAAGCACCGACCTGCCGCGCATGATTCGGCCCTACAAGAGCAAGCTCTTCGGCCTGACCATTCAGCCGGAGCGCCTGCAGGCCATTCGCCAGCAGCGGCGGCCGGATTCGCGCTATGCCCAGCTCAACACCTGCATCAACGAACTGCGCGAGGCCCAGGCCATTTTCCGCACCCACCATATCCCCTACGCCAACACCACCGATAAATCGGTGGAGGAGCTGTCCGCCTACATCGTTCAGTTCTTCCAGCTGAAACGGCCGGGCCTGGCCTAGGCTTTCGTTCCATTGGATACAGGGCTTCGGCCCTGTTTTTTTTGCGCCCGCCTGGGGCTGGGTTGGGGGAAGCGCTTCGGCCGGAGACTTCAGCGGGAAGCGCTTCGTTTTGCTAGACCAGAAGAGAGAGGCGCCGAAATCGGGAAGCGCTTCGGCACCGCCGGCCTCTCAAAATAGAAGCGGGCCCGGGCGTAGTTTCGGAGTGAAGCGCTTCACTGGAAAAAGGCCGGCGAGGGGGAAGCGCTTCGGGGCTCGTCGGCTAAGTAATCGCCCCGGCCCGGCCGAAGCACTTCGGTAACGGGCCAGCGGCCGGCGGCCCGGCTGGGGAATGGATAAAACGCCTCATCAGAAGCAAGCGCTTCGTTCGGTCTCAATCTCTGCAGCCCGGCAACGGAGCTTTGAGGGCAAAGCGCTTTCCTTTTGGGGTTACTCCAAATCGAAGCGCTTCGTTCAGCCTTAAATCTCCAAACGCCAGTAGTAGGAGTTCAAGGAGGAAGCGCTTCGTTCCAGGAAGCTGCTCAAATCATCAGCCCGTCTTTTGACTTTTAACGAAGCGCTTCGGTTGGGAACATCGGTTTTTGAGCAAGCGTTTCGGGCGGGTGGCAGAGGGAAGCGCTTCGTTTTGGAAAGCTGATAAGGGAGGGCTTCCCGTTTTTGCCGGTTTCCAGAGGAAAGCGTTTTAGTCCGGAAGTGAGCAGCCGGCGCCGCCCCGCCTTTTCGCTTTGGCGAAGCGCTTCCCCTTTTATCGTAAGAATCGGGCTGGGGGATTTACCCAGGCCGAGCGAAGCGCTTTGCTTGGGAAAGCCGGCCGCCGCCGAAGCGCTTCGTTTAGCTTCTGCCCCCGGCCCGCTTTCAAGTCGTTTCGGAGGAAGCGCTTCGGTAATGGCATCAAACGACGGGTCGGACTGGAAGCGCTTCGTTTTGCCAAGCCAGAAGAGAGAGGCGCCGAAATCAGGAAGCGCTTCAGGCCGATTAACGCCTAGCCAAGCTAGCGAAGCGCTTCATTCTGGAACGTTAGATAAACGGCGCCGCTGGCTGGGCGTTGGGGGGAAGCGCTTCGGGGGTAGTTAAAAAAACACCCCGGCGGGCCGGGGTGGGGGTTATTTGATGATTTTCAGATGGGGTGGGGTGGGGGGCGGGTCGTTGTCCGGGTCGGGGCTGTCGTCCCACTGGGCGTCGGCGCCGGCGTCGAAGCTGAACTGAATGCCCTGGTCGCTGCCCCGGGCAATCAGGCCCACCACCCCGCCCAGGGCCACCGCCACGCTGTGATGCTGGCCGCCGAAGCGGGTGTCAAAGAAGAGCGTCTGATTGGTCAAGTCCAGATTGTGGGTGGCGGTGCTGGAAATGTTCAGCTTTATCAAGTCCTCCTCCAGCAGGTGGCTGGGCAGGCCCCGGGTGAAGCGCTTCGGATTGGCGATGTAAATTTCCGGAATCAGCTCGCCGTCCTCCATCCAATCGTAGAGGGCCTGGAGCAGGTAGGCCTTTTGGCTTTCGTCCGGATTGCTGCTGCTAGGAGACCACATAGGGCGGCAATGCCTCCTCGTATTTGGACAGGGATTTGCGGAAATAGTCCTTGTTGAAGTGGAAATCCATGTAGCGCAGCAGCGGCGAAGCGCTCTTCGGCAGCTCAATTTCCAGCGCGCCCAGCCGCCAGAGCACCGGCAGCACAAAGCAATCCAGCAGGGACAGTTCGTTACCGATGAGGTATTCCCGGCCCTTGAAGAACGGCACAAAGGACAGAATGGCATCGCGGAGCTCGCGCTGGGTGCGACGGCGTTTGACCGGCGTCTGGCGTGTCTGCTCCAGCGTATCGACGCAGCTGTACCAGGCCTTTTCCAGCTCCCAGAAGAAGAGGCGGATTTTGGCGCGGTTGTTGGCCTCGATGGGCATCAGGGCCGGGTGGGGGAAGCGCTCGTCCATGTATTCGCTGATGACGCGCTCATCAAAAAGCACCAAATCCCGGTCGGTCAGGGTCGGCAGCCGGCCGGTGGGATTGACCTCGTCGAGAAACTCCTGGGGAATGTTGTCGGCCTCCAGTTCCACATATTCAATTTCCAAATCCTTGGTATAGGAGACCAGCCGAATGTAGTGGCTCCGCACCAGTTTGCTGCTGCTGTAGAGGGCCAGCCCGCCCCGTTTGATGATGCTGCTACTGCTGCTCATAGTTCTAAGCTCCTTTAGGGTCAAAAACCGGTCGCCCGGTGGGAAAAACCCATTAAAAATAACAAAAAAACCGCGCTTTCAGAAGCGCGCCCGGCCGGAAAACAAAAGCGCTTCCCGGGGGAAGCGCTGTGAGTTTGCCGTTGGAAAAATTAGCTTTCCTGGGAACGGCGCAATTGCTCCCGGTTGTAAATGTCGCGCCAGTATTCCCGTTTCAGCAGGTAGAAAACCAGCGTCAGGAAGGCGATGAAGGCCAGGGCCCAGGGGCCGATGCGCTGCCGGTCCAGGGCCGAGGGGTCGGCCACATAGTTCAGGAAGTTGCTGATGTCATAGGCCACTTTCTTGTAGTCCTCGGGGCTGAGACTGCCCTTCTGCACCAGCTCAAAGCCGTTCATGGCCTTCACCTTCTCGCATTTTTTATTGGCGCCCTCGCCGCTGCAATGCTCCTCCTCGTAGTAGGTGGGGGCCTGGATACCCTGCAGCTTCCACAGCGGGTTCGGCATGGAGGCACCGGGGAAAACGCTGTTGTTGAAGCCCAGCGGCCGGCTGTCGTCCTGGTAGAAGCCGAGCAGATAGTTATAGATGTAGCTGCCGCCCTTGGCCCGGGCCGTCAGCGACAAATCCGGCGGCGTCTGGCCGAACCATTTCAGACCGTCGGCCGGCTGTAGGGCAATGTGCATCTGCTCCACCTCCTTGGCGCCGGTAAAAATCAGGTTTTTGGCGCCGATTTCCGGGTCGATGCCCAGGTCGCGGAAGGTGCGGTTGTAGCGCTGGTACTGAATGGAATGGCAGCCGGCGCAGTAGTTCACGAAGAGTTTGGCGCCGGTTTGCAACGAGGGTTTGTCGTTGATGTTGGCGTGGAACGGCTCGTTGGGGAAGCTGTCCCCCCCGCCGGAGGCCAGCAGGGCGCCGCTCAGCAACGCGCCCAGGCCCAGGAAAATTTTTCTCATAATTGCCTCTGATGATTGCTTAGTCGGTAATCCGGGTGGGCACCGGCTTGGTTTTGTCCCACTTGCTGTAGAACGGCATCAGCAGGAAGAAACCAAAGTAGACAAAGGTGAAGATTTGCGCCAGCACGGTTACGGTGGCGGTGGGCGCCATGGTGCCGAGCTTGGTCAGGCTCAAAAAGGCGATGGTGAACAGCGTCAGGGCCAATTTAAACAGCCAGCCCTTGTAGCGAATGGATTTCACCGGCGACCGGTCGAGCCAGGGCAGGATAAAAATCATGGCCACGGCGCCGAACATGAAGATAACGCCCCAGAGCTTGGCCGGCACGCCGAACCAGTCCCAGGTCATGGCGCGCAGAATGGAATAGAAGGCGCCGAAGTACCAGACCGGGGCAATGTGCGGCGGCGTAACCTGCGGGTTGGCCGGCTCGAAGTTGGCCAGTTCGAGGAAGTAGCCGCCGGCCTCGGGCAGATAGAAAATCACGCCGGCAAAGCAGAAGAAGAACACGCCGAAGCCGACCAAATCCTTGATGGTCAGGTAGGGGTGGAAGGGAATGCCGTCCAGGGGAATGCCGCGTTCGTCCAGCTGTTCCTTGATTTCGATACCGTCCGGGTTCAAAGAGCCGACCTCGTGCAGGGCGATGATGTGCGCCGCCACCAGCATGACCAGCACCAGCGGAATCAGAATGACGTGCAGGGAGAAGAAGCGGTTCAGGGTCGCATCGGAAATGTAGAAGTCGCCCTGGATAAAGGTAACGATGGCATCACCCACCACCGGAATGGCGCTGAACAGGGAAATAATCACGTTGGCGCCCCAGTAGGAGGTTTGGCCCCAGGGCAGCAGATAGCCCATGAAGGCCTCGGCCATGAGGCAGAGGAAAATCAGCGCCCCAAACAGCCACACCAGCTCGCGCGGCCGCTTGTAGGAACCGTAGAGCAGACCCCGGAACATGTGCAGATAGACCACGATGAAGAAGGCCGAGGCGCCGGTGGAGTGCATGTAGCGAATGAGATAACCGAAATTCACGTCGCGCATGATGTATTCCACCGAGGCGAAGGCTTCCGCCGCGCTGGGTTTGTAGAACATGGCCAGCCAGACGCCGGTTAGGATTTGGTTCACCAGCACCACCAGGGCGATGGAACCGAAGTAGTACCAGAAGTTGAAGTTGCGGGCCGCATAGTAGCGGTCCATGTGCATGTGCCAGAGGGAGGTCAGCGGGAAACGGTCATCAATCCAGCCGAGGAAGCCTGTGGTTTTGTAGGGATTACGCACGCCGGCCATGGTTATGCTCCTGTTGCGGGGTCGGCCCCCACCAGCACCACTTTTTCGGCGGTGAAGTGATAGGGGGGAATGGTCAGGTTGGTGGGCGCGGGCACGCCCTTGTAAACCCGTCCGGAATAGTCAAATTTCGAGCCGTGGCAGGGGCAGAAGAAGCCGCCCTGCCAGTCGCTATCACCGCGTACGCTCCGCCCGTGTTCGGCGCTCTCCAGCGCCGGCGCGCAGCCCAGGTGGGTGCAGACGCCCAGCATGACCAGATATTCCGGATTGGAGGCCCGGTCGGCGTTCTTGGCGTAGTCCGGCTGGAGCGATTCCACCGAATCCGGGTCGCGCAGGTCGCCCTTTACCTTGTCCAGGGTGGCGAGCATTTCCTCGGAGCGGCGCAGGATAAAGACCACCTTGCCCTGCCACAGCACCGTTTGCAGGGCGCCGAATTCGAGTTTGCTCAAATCGACGCTGACCGGGGCGCCCACGGCCTTGGCGCGCTCGCTGGGCAGCCAGGAGCTGAGAAACGGAACGGCCCAGAAACCCGCTCCCACGGCGCTGGTGGCGCCGGTGGCCCACAGCAGCATTTTGCGGCGGGCGGGGTTTTCCGGCGGGGGCGGGTCAAAGGCCGGAACAAGGATAGCGTCATTGCTCATAATGAAATTCTCACGGTGTAATTTTATGGCCCGGATTATAGCAATCTAGAGGGGGTTTGGCTCATCGAAGAAAGCCACTTCCAGGCCGAATTCTTCGCCCAGATACTGGCCCAGCGCCCTGACCCCGGCCCGCTCGCTGGCATGGTGGCCACAGGACAAATAGAGGGCGCCGAGCTCGTTGGCCTCGTGGTAGCTGCGCTCGGCATATTCGCCGCTGATGAAGACCTGGGCCCCCTCGGCAATGGCCCGTTGGAAGTAGTCCTGGGCGGCGCCGGTGCACCAGCTGATGCGCGTAACTTGCTCCGGCACCGGCCCCAGGGCCAGCACCTCCCGCCCGAGACTGGCCCCCAGCCGTTGGGCCAGCTCGGCGCCACCGATGGGCTGAATCTCGGCGTGCCAGATAAGCGCTTCCACCTCGGACTGCCAGACGTCGAGGCAATCGAAATGCTCGGCGAAGAGGGCGTTATTGCCGAAGCGCTCGTGCTGGTCCAGGGGTAGATGGTAGGCAATCAGATTGATGTCGTGGGCCAGCAGCGCCGCCAGCCGCTGCCGTTTGAGGCCGGTCAGGGGAAGCGCTTCCCCCTTCCAGAAGTAGCCGTGGTGCACCAGCAGGGCCTGGGCCCCCTCGGCGATGGCAAAGTCGATGGCGGCCTGGGAGGCACTGACGGCCGTAACCAGCCGGCGCACCGTCGGCGCCCCCTCCACCTGCAGGCCGTTGGGGGCATAGTCGCGGAAGCGCTGGGGCTTCAGCAGACTGTCCAGATGTTGAATGATTTCCGTGGTTTTAATCATGGTAACTCCTTGGCAATTAACGGAAAAACAGGCCAACCAGCCAGCGCCCCAGCCCGAACAGCAGGGCCAGGGCAATGAGCAGGCCGAAGAAGAGCTGGCGCAGATAGTAGCCTCCGCTCATGGCCGCCGTCTCCGCCGTTCCCAGGCCAGCAGCGGCACCAGCACCGGGCCCAGAAACCAGAGCAGCAGCCGCAGCAGATAATCCAGCAGCTGGTTCCCCACCTCGCCCTGGCGCAAAGTCAGTTCAAAGGCCGGCGACCGTTGCGCCTCGTAGTCGTTGAGGGCGGCGGGATAGCAGGCCCAGCTCAGCAGGGCCAGCAGCCAGCAGGTGCCCAGCAGCACCGGGGCCGAATCAACGAAAATCAGCCGGCCGTAATCATTGACGTGGGCTTTAATCCACAGCAGCACCGGCGGCAGCAGCAGGCTGGGCAGTAGAAAAATCAGCCCCTGCACCCAGGCCACCCGGCGGTCGGTGGGCGGCAGCGGGGGAAGCGCTTCGTCGGCACTCACCGCCGGCCGCCCCAGGTCCATGGCCACCAGCAGCAGGAGCAGCAGCGGGCCCAGGGGGGTGAAACAGAACGGCACCAGCAGTACCAGGCCCAGCAGGGTTGTGCCCGGCTGGCGCTGGAACTGGAGCCACAGGGCCAGATGCCACAGCAGCAGGCGCCGGCGGTAGTCCGTCAGCACCGCCGCCCGGTCGCCCTCGGCCAGTAGCGCGCGGAAGGTCTCACTGCGCTGGGCCTCGTAGTCCTGCAGGGCCCGGGGATAGCAGAGGCTGTTCAGCAGGGCGATGGCACAGTGAATTATCAGAAGAATAAGAAGCATGAGGCCGTGGTCATGGTGAATGGTGTGGCTGTTCTCCTGCCAGGCCACAAAGCCCAGCACCAGCAGGGCCTGGGACAGCAGCAGCATGAGCCCCTGTATCAACCCCGCCCCCGGGTGGGTGAGCGGAAAGGGCGGCGGCGGCGCGTTCAGCGGCCGGGGCCGTACCCCGCTGCCGACCAGCAGCAAACCGAAGGGGAAAATGACCAGCTTCAGCAGTCCATCGTAAAACTGACTATCGGGATTGCCCCGGGCCAGGCCCCCTGCCAGCCAGGCCGGGCGATGGCGCTCGTAGCAGAGCAGCGCATCGGGATAGGCCAGCCACAGGGCCGGCAGCAGCGGCAGCAACAGCAGAGGCAGAAGGAGAAGATCCCCCTCGCCCTTTTGGAAAATCCAGGCCGCCGCCCGGAGCGCCAGAAACCCCAGCGGCAGCAGCCACAGCAAACCCAGCCAGAGAGCCCCCTCCGGCGGCAGAGTGTCGTCGTCGTCCTCGTCCAGGCTCATGGCTGTCCCTCCCGGCGGAATAGCCCGGCCAGCAGGGCCAGCAGCGGCCAGAGCCAGATGGCCAGCAGAAACAGCAGCGGCCGCAGCAGCCAATCCAGCCCCCGGGCCCCGGGGTGCCGGGCTGCCAGCGCCCGCTTGAAGGCCGCCGGCCGGAGCCGCTCGTAGTAGTGCAGCAGCCGGGGATAGCTGAGCCAGTTCACAAGCAGCACGGGTACGCCAAACAGCGGCAGCCAGGTGTAGGCGTTGCGCTGATTTTCATCGAGCCAGAGCAGCGGCGCCAGCAGTAGAGCCAGACTGGGCAGCAAAAAAATCAGCCCCTGGGCCAGGGCGGCCCAGCGGCCGGTGGGGGGTGGGGTGTCATCGTTCATAAATCCTCCTGAAAGGGGCCGTCGGGGGCCCGGAAAAAAATAGGGTTGGGGTCTAGATTACGTTTCGTTAATTCTGCTATTTTTAGCGAAGCCGGCCCCGCTGTTGGGCCCGCACCACCTCATCTTATTGACAACGGGAGTCCCCATGGCAAATCCTTCGGAAAAATCGTTCTTTGGCCACCCGCGCCAGCTCGCCACCCTCTTTCACATTGAATTGTGGGAGCGCTTCTCCTTCTACGGCCTGCAGGGCATCCTGCTGATTTATCTCTATTTTGAGACCAGCAAGGGCGGTCTGGCCATGGACAAGAAGCTGGCCAGCCTTATTCTCACGGCCTATAGCAGCAGCATCTACCTGTTCACCATTCTCGGCGGTTGGCTCTCCGACCGCGTCCTCGGCGCCGAACGCACCCTCTTCTATTCCGGCATCATGGTCATGTGCGGCCATTTGGCCCTGGCCCTGCTGCCCGGCCTCGGCGGCCTGATTACGGGCATGATGCTGATTGCCTTCGGCAGCGGCGGGGTCAAATCCTCGGCCAGTGCCATGGTGGGCACCCTCTATGAGAAGGACGAGTATAAGGACCTGCGCGACGCCGGATTTGCCATCTTCTACATCGCCATCAACCTGGGCGGCTTCTTCGGTCCGCTGCTCACCGGCCTGATGCAACGCTATGTTGGCTTCCACTTTGGCTTCGGTCTAGCCGCCGTCGGCATGGCCCTGGGCCTCTACATCTACAGCATGGGGCGGAAAAGTCTGCCGAAGGTGCTGCCCCCTCATCCGCTGTCCCAGGAAAGCATCATCACCGCCATCATTCTGGTGCTGGTGGCCGGCGGCGGGCTCTGGGCCTCTATCCACACCAACCATCTGCGTCTGGATAACCTGGTGGACATCCTGCTTATCGTCATCATCATCTGCATCATCAGCTACTTCGGCTGGCTGCTGAACGACCCGCGCGTCGACCGCGACCACCAGCGCTACATCCTCGCCTATATCCCACTGTTCACCGCCACCTGCCTGTTCTGGGCCATGTGGTACCAGATTTACATGGGTATCACCATCTACTTTGAAGAAATCATGGCGGAGAAACGGAAAATCGACGTCTTCGGCTGGTTCATCTTTGAAATTCCCGTGAGCTGGAAGGATGCGGCCCAGAGCTTCTGGGTAATTATCTTCTCTGGCATTACTGCGACCATCTGGACGAAGCTGGGCAAGCGCCAGCCCAAAACCCCGACCAAATACGCCTGTTCGCTCATCGTGCTGAGCATGAGCTACTTCATCTTCCTGCCGTTTATCCACGATGGCAGTCTGATGCCGCTGATGATGTTCACCGTGGTGATTCTCTGCAACACCCTCGGCGAACTGCTCATTTCGCCCATTTCCCTGTCCTTTGCCACGCGCATTGCCCCGCGCCATTTCAAAACCCAGATGGTGGCGCTGAACTTCCTCAGCATTGCCCTAGGCTTTGCCCTGGGCGGCAAGTACTTCTCGCTGGTGTTCGATGAGAAGAACTACAACTTTGTCTCCTACTTCTCCCTGACCGGTGGCATCAGCCTGGCCGTGGGTCTGGGCCTGCTGTTGCTGGTACCGACGCTGAACAAGCTCCTCCGGGGCATCGAATAGCGCAGCACTTCGGGAAGGCGGCCTTCGGGTCGCCTTTTTTGTATCTAGTGGGGGAAGAGATAGGCGCCGCTGAGTTCGCCGGCCCGGCGGAGCTGGCCGTTGGCAAAAAAGAATTCCACTTCCACCATCAGGGCCGGGGCCGTCGCCAGCGGCCAGGAGCAGCGGCCGAGCAGATAGCCGCAGGGCGTTCGGCACTGCCGTTGGCTCGGCAGGGCCAGCGCGTCCAAAATCAGCCGGCCGGGCCGGCGCCGGCGAATGCGGCCCCGGGCGAATAAATCGGCCTGCAGCGGGCCCAGGGCTGCACTCAGGGTGGCGGCCAGTTGGGGCAGACTTTGCAGCCGGCGCAGCGCCCGGCGCTGGTTGGGCGACAGTAGGGCCCGCCCCGGGGCCGGCGGCCGTTCCAGATAGACCCAGAGGGGCAGCCGCCGCCCGAGGCCGGCCAGGTAAACGCTGGCGCTGGCGATGCCGTCTTCACAGTCAAATTTCATGGCAACGAACTGGGGCCCGCCGGGATTTTTTCCAGAGGGGAGCGCTTCGTTCCGCCCCATCTAGCGACCCCGGAAGCGCTTCCTTTAGCCCGGCGCTTCGGCCGCCTTGGTTTCTGAATCGCCGGCAATGGGGGATTGAGGGTGAAGCGCTTCGCCCGGCCCAGGCTCTGGGCGTTGGCAACGGGGCTTTGGGATTTCCCGACCCGAGGGGAGCGCTTCGTTCCAACGGGCCAGCAGGAAGCGCTTCCTAATCTGGGGCGTTTCCGAGGCGAAGCGCTTCGTTTGGCCCAAAGCTTTGAGCAGTAGATAAAACAACGCCTCGCCAGAGCGAAGCGCTCCCCTTCCCCATCGAACAACGGCTATCGAGGCGAAGCGCTTCGCTTCCAGCAAACAGGTTTTCACCCCGGCCCGTCCTCAAAGCTATTCCAGAGCGAAGCGCTTCCCCTTTTAGTGGGAAGACCTGGCTAGGGTATTTGTGGGTTCAGGCCGAAGCGCTTCGTTTCTAAAAAAAGCAAAAGGCCGAAGCGCTTCTAGAAAGGAAGCGCTGGGTTCCAGTGGGCCAGCAGAAAGCGCTTCACTTGCCAGGGCCTAGGATTCTTTCGGCACTGGCCGAAGCGCTTCGTTTGGCCTCAATCTTTGCACGCCAGCCGCTGAACTTTAGGGGTGAAGCGCTTCAACTTTGGAACAGGCTTTGGTTATTTCCCGCTATTGCTTCAAACGAAGCGCTCCCCTTTGGGCTGAAAAATCGGGCCGGGGTGTTGGTGGATGCCGGTTGAAGCGCTTCGGTCTGGAACGCCTAGCGAAGCCGCTTCGGTAATCAAATCAAACGGAGCGGCGGGCTGGAAGCGCTTCGGTCTGGAAGCCCGGATTTTTTCCAGCCCAGCGCTTTGCGTTGAGAAGCTGGGCCCGCCCTGGGGCTTCCAACGAAGCGCTTCGGGCGGGCTGTTCAGCTGAAGGGGAGAGCGCTTCGGATTTTGCAGGTTTCCAGAGCGAAGCGCTTCGGTTTCAGGAGATAGATTTTTCACTCCGCCGATTTCAAAGCTATTTGAGAACGAAGTGCTTCGGCCTAGAGCACGTCAGGGAAGAAGCGCTTCCCAATCGGGGCAGTGCCGAGGGAAGCGCTTCGGGCGGGCCGTTCGGATAAAGGGGGAGCGCTTCGGATTTTTGCAAGTTTCCAGAGCGAAGCGCTTCGGTCTAGCCATCGAGAAGGAAGCGCTTCGTTCCGGAGAATCTTCCGGCGGAGCCTATCAAGCGGTCATAAAAAAAGCGCTCCCCGGAGGAAGCGCTTCTGGCGAAATCAAGGGCGGCACCGCCACCACTAGGCCGAAGGACTAACGAACGGCGGAGCCACCCGCGCTGGCGAACGGCGAAGCTACCGGTAAGCCGAAGGCTTAGCGAGCGGCGAAGCCACCTGTTGCGCTAGCTAACGGAACCCACCCCCCTCGGTGGTGGTGTCTTCGCCATAGAACATGGTGCCGATTTTGATTTTTTCCCGGCCCTTGGACAGGCGCCAGGCGTTGGTATCGCGCAGGGAATAGACGCAGCCGCAATACTCCTGCATGTAGAAGCGCTCGCGCTTGCTGATTTCAATCATGCGGGCACTGCCGCCGCCCTTGCGCCAGTTGAACGTCCAGTAGATGAGGCCCGGGTATTTGGCCGCCGCCCGCTCGCCGCAGTCGTTGATTTGGTTCATGTTTTTCCAGCGCGAAATGCCCAAAGAGCTGGTGAACACCGGAAAGCCGTTTTCGTGGGCGTACTGGGCGGTTTTCTCGAAACGCATGTCGAAGCACATGGTGCACCGTTTGCCGCGCTCCGGCTCCCACTCCATGCCCTTGGCGCGCTCGAACCAATTTTCCGTGTCATAGTCGCAGTCGATGAAGGGAATGCCGTGCTTCTCGGCGAAGCGAATGTTCTCCTCCTTGCGAATGAGGTATTCCTTGCGCGGGTGGATATTGGGGTTATAGAAATAGATGGTGTAGTCGATGGCCGAGGCCAGCAGCGCCTCCATGACCTCGCCGGAGCAGGGTGCACAGCAGGAATGGAGCAGCAATTTATTGTGGCCGCCGGGCATTTGCAGCTTCGGCCGTTCGTGCAGGGCTATCATTTCTGGGGTACCGGGGGCAGATAGTAGGCCGGCAACGCCTCCAGCGGCTTACGGCTGCGGAACACTTCCAGCGGAATGGGGCAGGCCTCCTGCTCGTTGAAGATATAGGTATGGCCCTGGTAGCTGATGGCGCCGGAGCAGGTGTTGCCATAGACGGCCACCGCCGGCGTGCCGTTGCTCTGCACGGAAATGCTGACATTGCTGCCACCGGCGGCCACCGGGGCGGCGCTGGGCGTGGGCGTGGTCGGCGGACTGACCACGTTGCCGTCGTTGTTCACCACGGTGAGATTACCCGGGCGGAAACCGGCGTTGGGGTCGTCGATGGTGTAGGTCAGGGCGCTTTTGGCGGTGGTTTTGGATTCGGCCTTGGCAATGCGCACGCAGTTGGTGAACTTGGCCTTGTTGTCCTCGTCGGCGAAGACCTTCTGGCCGTTGTCGATGCAGGAATAGACGTTGTGGGTCGAGGCGTTGAGGCCAGCACTGCCGGCGCTGCTGGGATTGCTCTTCTCCAGCATCTGCGGCCGGCCGGCCCGGTGGTTTTTGATGATGGGGGAGCTGCTGTCGCCGCTGTACTGAATGACCCGGTCATCTTCGCCCTTGCCCTTGCCGCTGTAGAGAATCACCGGGGCCTCCACGGTCTGGGGCTCCTCCTCCTGGGCCCCGGCCGGCAGGGCCAGCAGCAGGGCCAAGGCCAGGCAGCACCGCCGGCCTAGGGGGAAGCGCTTCATTTCACCCCCGCAAAAATCAAAGTGGCGTTGGTGCCACCGGGCTCGGCCCAGGTGGCTTCCACCGTTGTGATTGGAAAGCGAGCCATCACTTCACCCCCGCAAAAATCAAAGTGGCATTGGTGCCACCAAAACCAAAGCTATTGCTCATCACCGCCTGGAGCTTCTGGTCGCGGTTTTCGCGCAGAATCGGCAAATCTTCAGCCTCCGGGTCGAGCCGTTCGATGTTGGCACTGGCCACGAGGAAATCGTTCTGCAGCATTAGCAGGCTGTAGATGGCCTCGTTGGAGCCGGCGGCGCCGAGGGCGTGGCCGGATAGGGATTTGGTCGAACTAATGGCCGGCACGGTCTGGCCGGCGAAGGTGGTGCGAATGGCGCCCAGTTCCTTGGTGTCGCCCACCGGCGTGGAGGTGCCGTGGGCGTTGATATAGTCCACCGGGCCGCCGTGCTGGGCCAGGGCCATTTGCATACAGCGCACGGCCCCTTCGCCCGAGGGCGCGACCATGTCGTAGCCGTCGGAGGTGGCGCCGTAGCCGGTGAGCTCGGCAATAATCGGGGCGCCCCGGCGCTTGGCGTGTTCGTATTCCTCCAGCACGAGAATGGAGCCGCCGCCGGAGATGACGAAACCGTCGCGGTCGGCATCATAGGCCCGGGAAGCGCTCTGGGGCTGGTCGTTGTATTTGGTGGAGAGGGCGCCCATGGCGTCGAAGAGTGAGGACAGCGTCCAGTGCACTTCCTCGCCGCCGCCGGCGAAGACGATGTCCTGTTTGCCGAACTGGATTAGCTCGGCGCCGTGGCCGATGCAGTGGGCCGAGGTGGAGCAGGCCGAGCTGATGGAGTAGTTCACCCCCTTGATTTGGAAGGGCGTAGCCAGGCAGGCGCTGGTGGTGGAGGCCATGGTTTTGGTTACGGCATAGGGGCCAATGCGCTTGACCCCGTCCCGGCGCAGAATGTCGGCGCTTTCCACCTGGGCCGAGGGCGTGGCCCCGCCGGTGCCGACCACCAGGCCGGTGCGCGGATGGGAAATCTGTTCCGGGCCCAGGCCGGCCATGGCGATGGCCTCCTTCATGGCCACATAGCAATAGGCGGCCGCGTCGCCCATGAAGCGGAAAATCTTCCGGTCAATGAGCGCTTTCAGGTCGATGTGCAGGCTGCCTTCCACCTGGGAACGCAGGCCCATTTCCTGATAAATCTTGGCGAATTCGATGCCCGAGCGCAGCTGGCGCAGGGCCGCGAGTACCTCTGGGACATTGTTACCGAGGCTGGAAACGATGCCCATGCCCGTAACCACTACTCTTCTCATAGAAACTCCTTAAAAATTGTCCGTGCTGGTGAACAACCCCACCTTCAAATCCTTGCCGGTGTAGATTTCTTTACCATCAACGCTCATGGTCGCATCGGCAATGCCAAGCACCAGTTTTCGCAGAATGGTGCGTTTGATGTGAATGTGATAGGTGATTTTTTGGTGGCGTGGCAGCACCTGGCCGGTGAATTTGACCTCACCACAGCCCAGGGCCCGGCCGCGACCGAGGCCGCCGCTCCAGCCCAGGAAGAAACCCAGCAACTGCCACAGGGCGTCCAGGCCCAGGCAGCCGGGCATGACCGGGTCGCCCTGGAAGTGGCACTGGAAAAACCACAGCTCCGGATTGAGGTCCAGCTCGGCGATGATTTCGCCCTTGCCGTACTGGCCGCCGTGGTCGTTGATGGCGACGATGCGGTCAATCATCAGCATATTGGGCAGGGGCAGCTGGGCATTGCCGGGCCCGAACATTTCCGCCCGGGCGCAGGCCAGCAATTCTTCTTTGCTGTAGGAGGACTTTTGAATTGCCATAGGTTTATTCCTTAGTCTTTGATTTCAAGCGCTTTCTTATATTGCGCGATTAATTTGGCATCTTTGCCATAGACGTCGCTGGCGGTGGCGATTTTACCATTTAAATCACTGGAAACCGTCCAGTAAACCAGGTAGATGGGCACCGGTTCCAGCGGGTTGCTCCACACTTCCTTCGGCCGGTAGCTCATGTCGTTTTTAATTTGTTCCTTGCTCTTCACCCCGGCCAGCAGCAGGTAGGCCAGATTTTCCGGGTCCTGCAGCCGGATGCAGCCGGAACTGCGCGCCTGGCCAAAGAAGGCGCCACTGCGCGGCGTGTCGTGCAGGTAGATGGCGTGGCTGTTGGGGAAGAGGAATTTCACCTTGCCCAGCGGGTTGCTCGGGCTCGATTTCATGCGCAGGGTGTGGCCGGCGGGCACGCTGCCGTTGGCCGGGCTGACGTATTTGCCGCGATTGGTAACCAAATCATAGGCGCTGGTTACCTGGCCCTTCTCGATTTTGTCCTTGAGAATGGTGGGTGGCACCGTCCACATGGGGCTCATGACCACATGGCGCAGCCGGTCCACGAAGGCCGGCGTCTGTCGGTCGCGGCGGCCAATGACCGTGCGGGTGCTGTAGATTTCGGCGCCGTCGCGGAACATCTTGGCGGTGTAGCTGGGAATATTAACGATGATGTTGGTATTGCCGAGCTCCTGGGGCATCCAGCGCTGGCGTTCCATGTTGATTTGCAGCAGGTCCAGGCTGATTTTCGCCGGCTTTTTCGCCAGTTTGCCGTTGAGTTTGTCGCGGGTTTTTTTGCCGACGCGGCCATCGGGTTTGCCCAGCTCCTTGCGGTGTTTCTTCTGGTATTCCAGCACCGCATCGCGCACGCTCTCGTCGTAGAGGGTGCTGTCGCCGGCCAGGCCTAGCTTTTTGCGCAGAATCAGCACGTCCGGGTGGTCGGAATTGAGCTGCAGCATGCCGGCCGAGGTGAGCTGTTCCTCCGGCGGCGTGTCTTCGCCGTTAATCTGGGCGTTGTAGGCCCGGCGCAGGGCCTGATAGCGCGGGTTATCGCGGTTAAGCGCTTCCAGCGGCGTGGCGAAATCGTTCTTCTCCAGCGCCGAGGCCAGCAGCTCGGCCAGCTCCTCATCGCTGACCTTGGCACCGTTCCATTCGGGCTGGGTGATGCGCGGGTTCACCAGACCGTTGGCCAAATCGCCGGCCAGACTCAGGAAGGCATCGCTGAGCAGAATCTGATGGGCCTCGTCGTCCTGGAAGGCGGCGATGACCTCCGGATGATATTTGGCCGGCGGCAGGCCGTCATTGCGGGCACTGGCCACCACTTCGGCCAGCCGGGCGGCGCGCTCGGCGTTCCAGTGGTTGTAGGCCTTGGCCGTGTTGTAGAAGGCGTGCAGAGCCTTGGGGCTGCGCAGTTTGATGGTCTGGCCGTTGAGGCTGACACTGTCCCGGTCGCCGAAAAAATCCTCCTCGGGCGGGGGAAGCGCTTCCCCCTCGGGACTGGCGGGTTCTCCGGGAAGCGCTACGCCGGTGGCCTGCTCCTGTTCGGCCGTTTCGCTAATTTGTTTAAGTTCTTCCGGCTTGGCCTGGTCGAGCAGCGCCGGTGCACTGCTGTCAAAGGCGGCATCGATGGCCTCCTGGGGCTGGGCACAGGCAGTGGTGCTAAGCATCAGCAGTGCTAAGAGAGATTTTGTATGCATAGATTTTGGGATTGCTTTAGAACAGAGAACGGGATAGTTTAAAGGCTCTATCTGTTGTGCTTCAACAACAAAACCCCTTCCACCCCTGCTTATTATCATGGCTCTACTCATCGAAAACGCAAAAAAGGCGCCGCTGGGGCGTCAGCTTGGCGCACTGCTCTATGACCTGCTGCTGCTGCTGGCCCTGTTCATCGCCCTCAGCATGATTTTTGTGCTGGCCCGCCGGGGGGAAGCGCTTCGGCCCGGCGACCCGCTGCTGCTGCCGTTCCGCCTTTGCCTGCTCGGCTGCTGGGCGACTTTCTACATCTATTTCTGGTCGGCCCAGGGCCAGACGCTGGGCATGCGCGCCTGGCGGCTCATCGTCTGCGACGACCAGGGCCACAGCCTCAAGGTCGGCCGGGCGGCGAAGCGCTTCCTCTGGCTGGTGCTTACCTTGCTGCCGCTGGGCCTGGGCTGGTTCTGGCGCCTCTGGGACCGGGACGGCCTTAGTCTCTACGACCGCCTCGCCGGCACCCGGCTCTATTACCTGCCCGTTAATCCCTACCAAAAGGCGAAAGTGGCAAAATGAGCGGCCGGGCCGCCCGAGGCGGCCACTTCCCTGACAATTTCACCGAAGGACCCTTCATGTTTATTCATCTCGAAAAACTCCCCGATGACCCGATTCTGCAGCTGTCCCAGCTCTTCCGGGCCGACCCCCGGACGCCGAAACTGGATTTGGGCGTCGGCATCTTCCAGAACGAGCGCGGGGAAACGCCCATCATGCGCGCGGTCAAGGCGGCCGAGGACGAGCTGCTGCGGACGGAAAACAGCAAGAAATACATCGGCCTGCTCGGCAACGCCGTTTTCAACCAGGCCATGATTGAGCTGGTGCTTGGCGATAGCGTCAGCGCCGACCGGGTGCGGGCCATTCAGGCCACCGCCGGCACCGGCGCCGTCCGCCTCATCGCCAGCGTTCTGGCCAGCCTGCTGCCCGAACACCATTTATATGTCTCCGACCCCACCTGGGGGAACCACCAGGCCATCTTCCAAGCCGCCGGCTTCCAGCCCAAGACCTATCCCTACTACGACCGCCAGCACAGCGTCGTCGATAGGGAGCGCTTCTTCGCCGCCCTGGAACAGTTCGGCCCCCGGGACATCGTGCTGCTCCACGGCTGCTGCCACAATCCCAGCGGTGCCGACCTCAGCCCGGCCGACTGGCAGCGGGTGGCGGAAATCGCGAGCCGGCGCGGCTGGCTGCCGGTGGTGGATTTGGCCTATCAGGGGCTGGGCGAGGATTTGCAGGCCGATGCGCTGGGCGTGCGCACGCTGGCGGCGGCGGTGCCGAATCTGTTTGTGGCCGTGTCCGGCTCGAAGAATTTCGGCCTCTACCGGGAACGGGTGGGCGTGGTGCTGATGCTGGGCCAGAACGCCACCGAGGCCGAAGCGCTTCAGTCCCACTTCGGCGTTATCAGCCGGGCGATGGTGTCCATGCCCCCCGACCACGGCGCCGCCATCGTTGGCCATGTGCTCACCACGCCGGCCCTGCGCGCCGACTGGGAGACCGAGCTCAACGAGATGAGCGCCTACATCCGCCGGCGCCGGCAGGAGCTGGTGGCGGCGCTGGAACGGCGGGTCGGCGGCGACTGGCATTTCATCACCGACGTCCATCGCGGCATGTTCAGCCTGCTGCCCCTGGGCAAGGAACGGGTCAAACGGCTGCGTGAGGATTTCGCCATCTACATCGTCGGCGAGGGTCGCATTAACATCGCCGGCCTGAAGAGCGCCGAGGACTGCGCCTATCTGGCCGACGCCCTGGCCAAGGTGCTTTAGAAGCGACTCCCCGCCCCAACCACCCCGCTGCGGCGGGGTTTTTTGTGGCCAAAAAAAACCCACCCTTGCGGGTGGGGAATCATCATGAGGCAATGTGACAGATAGCGTTAGCCGTTCTATCGGGCGCTAATGATAATGCCTCTTAACTTTCAAATCAATACTTTTTTAGTACCGTTTCCATTGCCATTCGGCAACCTTAGCCGATGTGGGCCACGCGAATGCGTTGCACCGCGCCGCGCAGGGCGTCCAGCGTCGAGATTTCCGCCAGGGCTGCATTGATTTTGCTTTCCACCACCCGCTCGGTCAGCAGGATAAGCGGCACGCTGTCGCCCTGTTTTTCGGCGTTCTTCTGCACCACCGACTGTAAAGAAATGTCGTGGGTGGCCATGATGCGGGCGATTTCCGCCAGCACCCCGGCCCGGTCGGCCACGGTCAGGCGCAGATAGTAGGCGCTGATAAATTGGCTGCTGTCGAGGACGGGCAGTGCTTCCCGGTCGCGAATCTTCTGGTAGCCGAATTCGGCCAGCCGGTCTTCGCGGCTGAGGTTCAGCTCACGGATAACGTCGATTAAATCGGCCACCACCGCCGAGGCCGTGGGCAGCCGGCCGGCGCCGGCGCCATAGTAGAGGCTGGTACCGATGGCGTTGCCCTTGACCTGCACCGCATTCATCACCCCATTGACGCTGCAGAGCAGGGCCTCCCGGGGAATCAGCGTGGGGTGAACGCGGATTTCCACGCCCTCGGGCCGGCGCAGGGCCAGGGCCAGATGCTTGATGCCATAGCCCAGGTCGGCGGCGGTGCGAATGTCCTCGGGGGTAAGCGCTTCGATGCCCTCGATGTAAATCTGGTCAAACTGCAGCGGAATGCCAAAGGCCAGCGAGGCCAAAATGGTGATTTTGTGGCCGGCGTCGGTGCCGTTGATGTCGAAGGAGGGGTCGGCCTCGGCATAGCCCAGGGCCTGGGCCTCGCGCAGCACCTCGCCGAAGCCCCGGCCCTTCTGGGCCATCTCGGTGAGAATGAAATTGCTGGTGCCGTTGATGATGCCGGCCACCTCGATGATTTCGTTGGCGGTCATGCCCTCGCGCAGCACCTTGATGACGGGAATGCCGCCGGCCACCGCCGCCTCAAACTCCAGACCCACGCCCCGTTCCCGGGCCAGGGCAAAGAGCGCTTCGCCGTGTTTGGCGATGAGGGCCTTGTTGGCGGTGATGACGTGTTTCCCCTGTTCCAGCGCCGCCGCGATGAGCGTCCGCGCCGGCTCCTCGCCGCCGGCCAGCTCGATGACGATGTTAATGTCCGGGTCATTGACAATGTCCTCGGGCCGGGTGGTGCAGTGGAAGGGATAGCTCTGGTCGGCGGGCCACTGGCGCCGGGCGACGCTTTTCACGCGAATGGTGTAGCCGGTGCGCAGTTGGATTTCCCGGGCATTTTTTTCCAGCACCTCCACCACGCCCTGGCCGACGGTGCCAAAACCGATGATGCCGATGACGACATTTTTCATGTTATTTCCTTGATAAAAAAAGAGAAAGTATAAGGGGAGTCCTAGTCGATGCCCAGCGAATGCAGCAGGGCCCGCTGTTCCGCCGTCAGCGCTATCACTGGCACCTTGCCGCCCCCCCGGGGGATTTCGACGATGTAGGTGGGCATTGCAATGCCCGACAGGCGCTGACGCAAAGCCCGTTCCAGGGCCAGGCCCTCGTCCAGGCTCAGGCGGAAATGGCCGGTGCCCCTGGCCAAATCCAGATGGTGCAGGTAATAGGGCGCCACGCCGTTATCCAACAGCGCATTCATCAGCTCGGCCAGGGTGGCCACGTCGGCATTGACGCCGCGCAGCAGCACCGTCTGGGAAAAGAGCAGCAGCCCCCGGGCGCGCAGCTCGCGCAGCAGGGCCCGATTGTTGGCGGTCAGTTCGGCGGCGTGGTTGATGTGAATGACACAGTGCAGCGACTGGGGCAGCGTAACCAGCCAGTCCAGCAGGGCCGGGGTCAGGAGCTGGGGCGCCACAATGGGCACCCGGCTGTGAATGCGCAGCCGGCGGACGTGGCCCAGGGCACGCAGGGGCTCGACAAAGCTCCGTAGCCGGGCCGGGGACAGGTGGAGCGGGTCGCCGCCGCTGAGAATGACCTCCTCCACCTCCTCATGGGCGCCGATGTAGGCCAGGGCCGCCTCGCGCTGTTCGGCGCTGACCCGGTCGCCCTTGCGGCCGATGTGCTCCTTGCGGAAGCAGAAACGGCAGTAGACGGCGCAGCTGCTGTTGATTTTCCACAGCACCCGATTGGGGTAGCGGTGCACCAGCGTGGGCAGCGGCGAATGGGCCTCGTCGCCGATGGGGTCGCTGAGCTCGGCGGCGCTAATTCGTCGTTCGGCGGCGCTGGGCAGAAACTGGCGGGCGACGCCGGGATGATGGAGCTGGGCCGCCATTTCCGGACTGATGCCCAGCTGATAATCGGCCAGCACGGCCTGGATTTCCGGGTCGCTGTCGCCAAAGAGGGAAGCGCTTCGGTCGGAGGGAAGCGCTTCGGTGGCGGCAGTAGCGACAGGGGGAGCGCTTCCTTGCTTGGCCCAGTCGCCGGGATTTACCGAAGCGCTTCGGTCGGGAGAAAGCGCTTCGTTTGGTGAACCGGCGGCTGGGCGTTGTTGAGCTTCGCCAGCCGAAGCGCTTCGTTTGGGGAGAAGCGCTTCGCCATTGGCAGCAACGGGGGAAGCGCTTCGGTCAGCGGGAGATGATGACGCCCCCCGCCGGCTTCTAGCGGTTTTCCGGCTCATCTTTCAGATGGAGAGCATAGACCCGGTCGCCGTGCTCGTTGCTGAATTCGCGCTCAATCTCGTAGAGCTCCAGCGCCTCCGGTTCGGGACTTTTGCGGCTGTGGCTGTACAGAATCAAATCCGCCGGGCGGAGCTGCACCTCCGGCAGAAAGTAGATGTTGAAATTGGCCTGGCGCGGGTCGCCGCCGGCGTAGAAAAGCGCTTCCCGGCTGTTGCTGTAAACCGTGCGCCGCTGGGCGGCGGCCCACTGGCCGGCGGCCTTCAGGTGGCTGGCGCTGGGGCCGAAGACGATGATGCTAGCCAGGGCATAGGCGATGAACGTCCATAGCAGCACCAGCCGCTGTTCCGGCCGGTAGCTGCGATTCAACAGCCCAAAGGCCGCCGAGGCACTGAGCCAGAGGCAAATCATGATGGAGGGCATATAGACCAAATCGCTGAACAGATAGCCGGTGTAGAGCAGCAGGAAGGCCCCGAGCAGGCTGTTCAGCAGCAGCAGGGCCAGCAGTAGGCCACGTTGCGGCCGGCCGATGACGCTCACCGTCGAGCCACGCCAGGCCAGCACCACCAGCAGCCCAATCAGCAGGCCGGCGATTTTGATGCCGTTAATCAGCACCAGCACCAGGGCCAGCAGCAGCGCTTCGGCGGCGCTGAGGTGGACGCTGTTGTCAGCGCTGAAGAAGATGGACATTTCCCCGCTGGTGCGGTGGAGATTTTCCAGGGTCTGGCTGTACAAATCCTGCAGCAGCAGCGGGAAGTCATGGGACAGGGCCACGGCCAGGCCGGCCAGCAGGTAATAGAGCAGCAGCCCGAGCAGCCGTTGGCGCCAGTGGCCGAGCGGGTAGGTCAGCAGGGCCAGCGGCCAGAGCAGATTCCAGAGCAGCAGCAGCGGGCTGAAATAGGAGGCCAGCCACTGGGGCAGAGCCAGGGCCAGCAGGGCCGAGGGGAAGCGCTTCGCCCGCAGCAGCCCCCAGAGGCCGAGGAGGAAGCAGGGCAGCACCAGCTGGAAGCCCTCCACGTTCAGCCGGGCGTCGTTGTATTCCGGGTTGAAATTGAGGAGAAGGAACAGGGCCAGGGTGGTTTTCTCGCCCAGGCCCAGCGCCAGACAGATGCGGCCGAACAGCCACAGGGCCAGGCTGCTGAGGCCAATCATCAGGGCCACGGCCGCCCCGGGGCTGAGGCCGTGCAGCAGCCATTGCCAGGCACTTTGCGGTTCGATGGCGCTCTGATAGAGCTCCACCACCGTGGCCCCGCCCAGCACCCGGCCGTTGGCCAGCCAGAGCAGGCTGCCGGTGGCCAGGGCCAGCAGCAGCAGCAGCCCATCGAAGCGCCAGCCCCAGCCGGCGCGCTGCCCGTCCTGTGCGCCCATCAGATGTCAAACCCGAAGATGCGCTGCTTCATGGAATAGTTCTTCGGATTGCGCACGGTGGCTTCGATATGGCGGCCGATGCGCTTGCCCACCGTGGCCGGGGCGAAGGCCTTGGCCTTTTCCACCGCCCCGCGCGAAATCTGGGCGCGCAGCTCACGCTGGTTCAGCAGCTGGGCGACCCGGTCGCTGACCCGGGCCAGCTCGTGGGGAAAAATCAGATTTTCCTCGGTCTGGAAGCCATAAAGGACGCGGTCGTCGATGCTCATGTCCCGGGTCAGCACCACCGCACCACAGGCCTGGGCCCGAATCAGGGCCTCGATGTCGGCGCTGTCGTTGCACCAGTGGATAAAAATATCCTCGGGCATGATGTGGCCGGCCAGCGCTTCGACGTCGTCGGCCGGGTCGTAGCAGTGCAGGGTCAGATTGAACTGGGCCAGCCGCATCAGCAGCTCGTTGCGGTTGGCCTCCTCGGCGTAGATGTGGCAGTGGCTGCGCATGCGCGGCTCGTTCTGGGCGTTGTAGATGGCGCTGTTGAAGCTGGGCGGTATCCACTGGGCATCGAAGCCCAGGCTCTGGTATTCCCGGCAGAACAGCGGATTGGTGCCAATCCAGCGCATCCAGGGCATGGTTTTCAGATTGGAGAGCATCTTTTTCTGCTCGGCGCCGCTGGGCTGTTTCTGGCTCAGACTCAGCACCGCCACCGTCGGCAGCCGGCGCAGGAAGGGGCTCTGCTGGTAGATGAATTGGCCGCTGTACATCAGCAGAATGCGGTCGAAATGGGCCAGCCGGATATAGCGGCGAAAGAAATCTTCCAGATTGTTGCTCTGGCGCTCGTCCAGCGGGAAATAGTCGCAGGTGCCCACCTGGGCCCGCAACGCCAGATAGAGGGCGTCGGTGTAGTTGGGCGGATTTTTCGGCGTGAGCAGTAAAACTTTCATGGCCTAGAGGGTTTTGTAGTGGGTCAGTTTCAGCACAAACAGGCTCTGGTCATTCTTAATCTGCTGCAGTTTCACCAGCCGCAGCGGGTTTTCAGCCAGATAAATCATGGTCCGGCGGTTGGCGTGGGTCTGGCGGTAGACCTTGACGGTGATGCTCCGGTTCTGGTCGTCCTGCCACCGTTCGTCCTTGAGCTTCTCCACCTTGTAGCTGCGAATTTTGTCCTCGCTGAGCAGGGTGTAGCTCGCCGCCGGCTGCTGGCGCTCCTCGTCCAGCAGGGCCTGGATAATCAGGGCCAGCGTGTCCAGCGGAATCTGCTGCTGGTAGTGCAGCAGCACCGGCTGGCCGCCGACCACGGCTTCCACGTTTTTTTTCTTTAAATCATAGTGATAGCGCAGCTGGTACTTCTCGTTACCCTCCATCTGGCGCCAGTACTGCTGCGGCAGCAGCCGTTGGTTGCTGATGGCGCCCTGGGCCATTTCCGTAATCGGGCCGTAGCCCAGCATTTTCGCCGGCAGCGACGGTTCGGTTTTCGTATCGACCATGTAGCTCTTCGGCGTGAGGACGGCGTTCATCTTCATCTGGCCGGCGTGAATGCCGCGAATGCTCAAATCATAGTGGGCGCTGAAATTGGGGAGCGCTGCGGCCCCCAGGGGCAGGGCCAGCAGCAGCAGGGCCCAGCGACGATAAAGCGCTTCCCCGGGGAAGCGCTGCGGTGATGGTTTGCGGTTCATAGGGTGCCGTAGAGTCGGTCACCGGCATCGCCCAGGCCGGGACATATGTAGGCGCGTTCGTTGAGCTGGCGGTCAATGTGGGCGGTGTAGATGGGCACGTCCGGATGGGCCGCCGTCAGGGCGGCAATGCCCTCGGGGGCCGCCAGCAGGCAGAGAAAGCGGATATTTTTGGCCCCCAGCGCCTTCAGCTGGCTGATGCTCTCCAGGGCCGAATGGCCGGTGGCCAGCATCGGGTCGCAGACCAGCACCAGCCGTTCCTCCAAGCGCTTCGGCACCTTGCAGTAGTAGGGCCGGGGCCGGTGGGTGGTTTCGTCGCGCTCCATGCCAATATGACCCACCTTGGCATTGGGCAGCAGCCGCAGCACGCCATCGAGCAGGCCGTTGCCGGCGCGCAGAATGCTGACGAGGGCCGGGGTTTTACCGCTGATGACCGGCGCCCGGGTGCTTTCCACCGGGGTTTCAATGGCGATGTCGTGCAGGCCCAAATCGCGGGTGGCCTCATAGCCCAGCATCATGCCGATTTCGGCGGTCAGGGCGCGGAAAACCAGCGTCGGCGTTTCCTTTTTGCGCAGTTCGGTGAGCTTGTGCTGCACCAGCGGGTGATTGACGGTGATGACGCCCATGTCAGCCCCCGCGCAGCTGGGAGAGCGCCTCGCCAACGTTGCGGGCCGCCATCAGGCTGGAGCCGACCAGGAAGGCGTAGATGCCCTCGTCCTGCAGGCGCTTGATGTCCTCGCGGCTTTCGATGCCGCTTTCACTAATCAGAATGTAATCGTCGGGCAGCTCCTGGCGAATCTGAATGGAGGTTTCCACGTTGATGGAAAAGTCCTTCAAATTGCGGTTATTGACGCCGACCACGCGAATGGGCAGCTTCAGGGCGCGGCCGAATTCCTCCAGCGAGTGCACCTCCACCAGCACGTCCATGCCCAAATCATGGGCCATCAGGGTGTAGTCCATCAGCTGGCTGTCGTCGAGAATGGCCACAATCAGCAGAATGGCATCGGCGCCCAGGGCCTTGGATTCGAGAATCTGATACTCGTCGATGATGAAATCCTTGCGCAGCAGCGGCAGGGAAACGGCCTGCTTCACCTGGCGGATATAGGAGGGGCTGCCCTGGAAATAGTGGCTGTCGGTGAGCACCGATAGGCAGGTGGCGCCGTTGAGGGCATAGTCCCGGGCCAGTTCGATGGGGTCAAAGTCGGCGCGAATCAGACCCTTGCTCGGCGAGGCCTTTTTCAGCTCGGCGATGATGGCCAGCCGGTGGCTCAGCACCGCATTTTTCAGCTGCCGCATGAAGTTGCGGCTCGGTTCGGCCCGCTCATTAATAATGCGTTCCAGATTGGCAATCTCCAGCGCCTTTTTCTGTTGGGCCACTTCGGCCATTTTGGTTTTGACGATTTTGTCGAGAATATTCATAGCGTAATGTCCTTGGTGGCTTGGATAACCCGGCGGAAATGGGCGAGGGCGGCGCCGGAGCGCATCAGTTCCTCGGCGCGGCGCAGGCCGGCGGCCCAGTCCGGTTCCCGGTCGGTGAGATAGAACAGGGCCGCCGCGTTGAGGGCCACCATGGCCGAGGCCACCGCCGGGGCTGTGCCCTGCAACGCCTGTTCCACCAGCGCCAGGCTGGCTTCGGCGTTGGCCACGCGCAGCGGTGTGGGGTCGGTGAAGTGCCAACCGAAATCGCCGGGGTTGAGGGTGAAGCGCTTCGTCTGGCCGGCCCTGAGTTCAATGAGGTGGCTGGGGGCGAGAACGCTGAGCTCATCGAGGCCGTCCTCGGCATGAACTACCAGCAGCCGTTCCAGACCGAGCTGGGCGCCGACGGCGGCGTAGACCTCCTGCAGGGCCGGACTGTAAACGCCCAGCACCTGATGGCGCACCCGGGCCGGATTGGCCAGCGGGCCGAGAATGTTGAAGATGGTGCGAATGCCGATGGCGCGCCGGGCCGGGGCCACGTGGCGCATGGCGCTGTGATAGTTGGGAGCAAACATGAAGCCGAAGCCGGTGGCGGCCATACAGTCGCGCAGCTGGGCCGGACTCAGGTCGAGGCGCAGGCCGGCCAAACGCAGCACGTCGGCACTGCCGGAACTGCTGCTGACGCCGACGTTGCCGTGCTTGGCGATTTTCACGCCGCCGGCCGAGGCCACCAGGGCGGCGGCCGTGGAAACGTTGAAGAAACTGGCCCCGTCGCCACCGGTGCCGACGATGTCCACCCAGACATCGTCATCGGGCAGCGGCTGGGGCGTCATGAGTTCGCGTAGCACCCCGACGGCGGCGCTGATTTCCCCGACGGTCTCCCCTTTAATAGATAAAGCGCTTAAGAAAGCGCCTATCTGAGCTTCGGCCGCGCTGCCGTCCATCATGGCTCGGACGGCAGCGGCCATCATTTCCGGGGGCAGTTCACGGCCTTTGACCGCCCATTCAATTGCTTCTTTCATCGGAATTCCTTCTGTCGGCTTGCCAGGGACACGGTTTTTTTTCACGCCTGAAAAGATTGAAATCAGGGCTTTTTGTTCGTAAGTGTCCAGTGGCCTAATGATAAATTATCGACTGTGAAATTACCAACGCGCACCCGCACCAGCCGCAGGGTGGGAAAGCCCACGGCGGCGGTCATGCGACGCACCTGGCGATTGCGCCCCTCCCGGAGAGTGAGCGCCAGCCAGGAGGTGGGAATAGCGGCGCGCTGGCGAATGGGCGGCACCCGTTCCCAGAGCGGGGGCGGGGGAAGCGCTTCGGCCTCGGCCGGCAGTGTCCAGCCGTCCTTGAGTTCGACCCCGGCCCGCAGCCGTTGCAGCGCCGGGGCGGTAATTTCCCCCTCCACCTGCACCCAGTAGGTTTTCGGAAGCTTGAAACGCGGCGAACTGATGCGGGCCTGCAGGGCACCGTCGTTGGTGAGCAGCACCAGCCCCTCGCTGTCGTAGTCGAGGCGACCGGCCGGATAGTAGCCCGGCAGGGGAATGAAATCCTTGAGGGTACGCCGGCCGGCGGCGTCGCTAAATTGGCAAAGCACCTGGAACGGTTTATTAAAAAGAATGAGGGAAGGACGGGGGGCCATTAGTCTGCGCCGGAAAAAAGGGGCTCGTATAATAGCCAACTTTTTTGGGTAAGGACGATGCGTTTTTTCCTTCTTTTCCTGTCTTTTTCGCTCTGGGCTCAGGACATTGTGCCGCCGGAAGTGCAGCAACTCCTGAATAAACACAAACTCAATGCCCAGAACGTCAGCATCTATGTGGAAGAAATCGGCGAACGGCGGCCGCTGGTCAGCCTTCACGCCGACGTGCCCCGCAACCCGGCCTCGGTGGCCAAACTGCTCACCACCGGCGCCGGCCTCAGCGCCCTGGGGGAACACTACCAGTGGCAAACCCATTTCTATCTCGACCAGCCGCCGGACGCCCAGGGCGTTTCCCACGGCAATCTCTATATCCAGGGCAGCGGTGACCCCTATCTGGTGCAGGAACGCCTCTATCAGGCCCTGCAGGCCATGCGCCAGAAGGGGCTGCGCGAAATCACCGGCAATATCGTTCTGGACGAAAGCGCCTTCCACCTCAGTCCGACCGAGCAGGACGGCGGCGCCTTCGACGGGGCCGAGCAGTCAGCCTATAACGCCGTGCCCAACGCCCTGATGGTCAATTTCCGCACCATTGATATTTATGTGGGCCGCAGTGTGCGCCTGGTGCCGAACATCGCCAGCTGGCGCATCGTCAATAACGTGCAGCGGGTCAAGGGCAACTGCCGCAACAGCAGCGTCGGCGCCCGGCTCAACCGCCAGCCCGACGGTTCGGCACAATTGTTGCTATCGGGCCGTCTGGGGGCCAGCTGTCCGGAGTATCACATTCAAACGGTGCTGGGCGAGGGCGCCGAGGTCTTCTACTACTGGTTCCGCGACTACTGGCTGCAGCTCGGCGGCATTGCCAAGGGCGTGGGCCAGGTGGGCCGGACGCCGCCCGGCCGCCTGCTCTTCCATACATTGCCGTCGGTGTCGCTGAGCGAGGCCGTGGCGATGATGAACCAGAACAGCAACAACGTGATGACCCGCCACCTGTTCCTGACCCTGTCCAAGCAGCGGCCGGCCACCCTGGGCGATTCGCGCCAGATGGTGATGGCCATACTGCAGCGGCTCGGGGTCCAGACCCAGGGCATCTATCTGGACAACGGCGCCGGCCTGTCGCGTAAGGCCCGGGTCAGCGTCCGCCAGATTGTGCAGCTGTTGCAGGCTCTGGCCCACAACTATGACTTTATTAAATCGTTGGCCGTAACCGGCGAAGTGGGAACGCTGCGGAAGCGCTTCCGGGGTGAGCCGCTGCAGGGTCGGATTCATGCGAAAACCGGCACCCTGCGCAATATCCATTCGCTGGCCGGCTATTTGGACAGTGCCTCCAACCGCACCTATCTTTTCGCCATCATCGTCGAAAATGCGGGCCGGGGCCTGGAAAATGACCTACTTCGTTGGCTGTATACAAAATGAAACGACTAATTCTTCTGAGCTTACTGTGGAGCGCGGCCAGTCCGGCCCAGGTGTTTACTCCCAATGGCCCCCTGCCGCCGCCCCGGCCCATTTTCAACGGCGCGCCGGCGGGGCTGCCCACCAACAATCTCAGCCTGCGCCAGCAGGTGGAGAAGAAGGGCTTCACCTGGGGGGCGCCGGTGTTTCTGCGCGTTTTCAAGCAGGAAAACGTGGTGGAAGTGTGGCTGCAAATCGAGGACGGCAGCTATCGCATGTTCCGCAACTATCCCATCTGCATTTTTTCCGGCGAGCTCGGGCCGAAGACGCGCCAGGGCGACAAACAATCGCCGGAGGGCTTCTATTCCATCAATCCGCACAGCATGAACCCGCGCAGCCAGTTCACCCGTTCCATGAACATGAACTACCCCAACGCCTACGACCGCCAGCACGGCTACACCGGCAACCTGCTGATGATTCACGGCAAATGCGCCTCGGTGGGCTGCTATGCCATGGGCGACCGGCAGATTCAGGAAATCTACGACCTGGTCGGCACGGCCTTCCAGCACGGCCAACTGCAGGTGCCGGTGCATGCCTTCCCCTTCCGCCTCACCTACGAGAATCTGCAACGCTACCGCAGCCACCGCTGGTTCAGCTTCTGGGAGATGCTGATGCCGGGCTTTAACTACTTCGAGGCCACCCGCCGGGTGCCGAATATGAAGGTCATCAACGGCCGCTACGAACTCTAAAAATCAAGCGCTTCCCTGGGAGGCGCTTTTTTTTGTCCGCCGCTTCGCCCCCAATGCCTCGCCCACCGAAGCGCTTCGTTCATTTCAAATCGCCCGGGAGAAGCGCTTCGGGCCACCCTAAACCGCCAAATTCAGGGGTGAAGCGCTTCCCCCCGGCCGGGGGATATTTATCAGCTCAGAGTGAAGCGTTTCCAGCGGAGAAGCCATTCAAATCGCCGGCCCACCTTTTAGCTCTTAACGAAGCGCTTCGCTTTGGAACCCCCAGATTTTTAACGAAGCGCTTCGTTTGGAAAACCCCCTGGCCGGAAGCGCTTCGTTTATTTCAAATTGCTGAAGAAGTGGTCGCTGTGGACTTTCCCAATGACCCAGACTGAAGCGCCTTGGAGATTTAATTTCCAGAGACCGTCAGCGGGCGGGCGTTGAGAAGAAGAGAAGCGCTTCGGTGGTCGCTGGCCGATAGTCCGGGGGAAGCGCTTCAGTAATTCGGGCAGTGGGGGAGCGCTTCGCTCTGGTAAGACTTCTACCAACGAAGCGCTTCCCCTGGGGCAGAAAAATCGGGCGGGAGAATTTGCCGGTTCAGGCCGAAGCGCTTCGTCATTCCAAGCCTTGCTATCACCTAAGCGCTTTGGTTACTCGGCCCAGTTGGTCGCGCCGGAAACTGGCGAAGGGAAGCAGGCCGGGGCAGGGCGCGGCGGGAAGCGCTTCGAGTGGGTCGCAGACAACGAAGCGCTTCCTCTTCGGCGTTGGGCAGCGATGCTTTTTTAACGGGCCATTCGAGCCATAGCCTCGCCGGCCCGATTTCCACTCGCTGGCCCGTTGATTGGATTGGTCGGCGGCCGGCCGTTAATTACCTCCCGCCGGGGGAAGCGCTTCGTTCCGGAAAGCGGCTCAAATCGTCGCCCCGTCTTTCGGGGTTTAACGAAGCGCTTCTAGCTATTCCCGTCCCGAGCCGGGGAATTTGCCCGGCCGAGGCCGAAGCGCTTCCCTTTGTGGCTGCCACAGACCGAGGTGCTTCGAGCTGGCAAGACTTCTAACAACGAAGCGCTTCCCCGGGAGCGGGAAAAGCGGGCCGGGGATTTATCAGCTCAGCCCGAAGCGCTTCCCGCCGAGAAGCCATTCAAATCACTACCCTGCCTTTTGGCTTTTAGCGAAGCGCTTCGTTCTCCTCGTTTGCTGAATAACGCTGGCAACAGGGCTTTGGGGGAGAAGCGCTTCGTTTTGCCGAGTCAGAAAAGAGAGGTGCCGAAATCGGGAAGCGCTTCGGTGCCGCCGGCCTCTCAAAATAGAAGCGGGCCCGGGCGTGGTTCCGGAGTGAAGCGCTTCGCTGGGAAAAGGCCTTCGGGGGGAAGCGCTTCGGGAGTCGTCGGCTAAGTAATCGCCCCGGCCCGGCCGAAGCGCTTCGGTAACGGACCAGCGGCCGGCGGCTCGGCGGGGAAATGGATAAAACGCCTCATCAGAAGTAAGCGCTTCGTTCAGCCTTAAATCTCCAAATTCAAGGACGAAGCGCTTCCTGCGGAGAAGCCGTTCAAATCGCCAGCCCATCTTTTTTGGCTTTTAACGAAGCGCTTCGCGTTGAAACCCCAGATTTTTAACGAAGCGCTTCCCCCTTTTATCGTAAGAATCGGGCTGGGGGATTTACCCGGGCCGAGCAAAGCGCTTCGCTCGAGAAAACTGGTCGCCGTCGAAGCGCTTCCCTCTTGATGGGTGGATAGCGACAGGGTCGCCGGGCCGAAGCGCTTCGGTTTTTGCGACCTTCAGGGCCGAAGCGCTTCCCTCTGGAGTTCACAGCGAAGCGCTTCCCTAAATTTCCCCATAAAAGGCCGGGCCCCAAATTTCCGCGCCCAGGGCCAGCTGGGCGGCCGGGTCGGCGGCGGCGTTGATGCGCGGGCGCCAGTGTTCATAGTCCGAGCGCGGGCGCAGATAGTGATGGAGATGGCGGCGGCCGATGAGCAGGCCGGCCGGGCCGTAGTGTTCCTGCAGGGCCCGGAGATGGTCGCGAATCAGCACCGGCGCCAGCGTTTCCGCCAGCCCCCGGCCGTTGATACGGTTCTGGCACTGGGCGAACAGCTGGGGCCGGCCCTGGCTGGCGCGGCCAATCATGACCCCGGCCAGCGGATAGCGGCCCAGCAGTTCGGCGGCCTGGGCGGCAGCGCCGATGTCGCCGTTGGCCAGCACCGGCAGCGGACTTTGCTCCGCCACCCGGCCGAGGCAGTCATAGTCCACCGGCCCGCTGAAACGCTGGGCCCGGGTGCGGCCGTGCAGGGCGATGAGGCTGAAACCATGTTCGGCGGCCAGCATCATCACCGTGAAAATGGCCTTTTTATCGCGGTCGCCGAGGCGGGTCTTCAGGGTCAGGGGCACGGCCACCGCCGCCCGCAGGGCCCGCAGCAGCCGGCCAACGGCGGGCAAATCGGCCAGCAACGCCGAGCCGGCCGCCCGTTTGGCCACCGCCGCCGCCGGGCAGCCCAGATTCACATCAATCACATCGGCCCCGGCCGCCACCAGCCGCTGGGCCGCCGCCGCCATCAGGGCCGGGTCGGCGCCGAGCAGCTGGACGATGCGCGGGAAGCGGCGGTCGTCGTCGAAGGCCAGCCGCCGCTGGCTCAGCCCGGTGGCGAGCAAATCGGGCTTGGCGCTGACCATCTCGGCCACGGTGAAATCGGCGCCGAAGCGCTGGCAGAGCTGGCGGAAGGGCAAATCGGAGACGCCGGCCATCGGCGCCAGCACCACCAGCGGCTGCGGGTAGGAAAAACGGCCCAGGGTCAGCATCAGCGGCGTGCCAGGGGCAGCAGATAGAAAAACAGGCCCAGATTCAGCAGGCCGGCCAGCAACGGCCGGGGCAGCAGTTCCTCCAGCAGGGCCGCCAGCAGCAGGGCCGTGGGCAGGAGGAATTCGGCGAAATCGTCCCACTGCCAGGGGGCGCCCTTGCGCAGATAGCGCCGGTAGCCCCAGGCGGCGCCGCAGACCAGCCAGCAGGGATAGAGCCAGGGCCGGAAGCTCGGCGGGGCCGGCCGGAGAAAGTGGGTGCAGAGGGCGACGATGAAGAGGCCGAGCAGAATGTGAAGATGGCGCTGAAGGCGGGGCAACTGCCGTTCCCACCAGCGCTGCAGCAGCGGCAGCTGCTCCTCCCACCAGCCCGGCGCCGCCGCCGCCACCGTGGCCACCGCCGCCAGCGGCTGCAGGCTGAAGCTGCCGAGCTCGTTGTGGGCCACCTGGTAGCGGGCGTAGCTGTTGGCCAGGCGCTTGATGGTGCGCACAATTTGCTGCAGCTCCCGGCCGCTCTCCACCCGGAACCACTCGCGCTTCTGGTTGATGCGCTGGCCGTCCAGCTCCTGGTGAATGTCCTGTTCCAGCCGCTGGAGAATGCTGCGGTCGGTCTGATTGTTGTACTGCTCGCGCAGATAGAATTCCTCGATGGCGATGGCGTAGAGCACCTGATAGCGGGCGGAAATGCCGGAATTGTTCTGGTAGAGGTCGTTGGCACGTTCGGCCGGCGTGCGGGTGGTGTAGCCCACCTTCACCTGATTGGGCATGCCGGCGTTGGCGATGATGTAGATATAGCCGCGCATCAAACCGCCCCGCCCCAAAGCAGAAGCGCTTCAGAGTGAAGCGCTTCAGGGGGGAAAGGAAGGGTCAAAACATCAGAGTCCATACTTGGCGCGCAGGGTTTTGAGATAGGCCTCCTCGTTCTTGCAGAAGTTGGCGTAGCCCTGCTTGTTGGCCTTGGCCAGAATGGACTTGCTGATGCTGGGGTCGTCCTTGCTGAGCTTGGCCTCGGTCAGGCCGCAGTCGTAGTCGTTGGAACGCTGCAGCAGCTTGCGCAGCTCGACGCTGGGCTTCTTGGCATAGCAGACCTTATAGAGCTGGGTGAGATAGCTGGCGTCGCGCTGCAGCTGGGCGCAGGTGGCGGCGTTGTTCACCTGGCTGCGCTTGTTCTTCTTGAAGACCTGCAAATCGTCGGCGCCGCCCCGGCCGATGGTGTTGTTGGGGATTTTGCGCTGGTACTTGCTGAGCTCGTCGTTGAGGTTGCAGAGGCTGTCCACGGTGGTTTCCATGACCGTGCCGGGAATGACCTCCTCCCAGTTGCCGGGCTTGTTGATGCTCTTGCTGGCGACGGAATTGCCGTTGGCATCGAAGTGGACCTTCTTAAACAGGCGGTAGCTGTTGTCCTGGCAGTTGTAGGCGAGCCGGGACACGTCGGAAACCTGCTTGTTGCCGCTGCGATAGTCATATTTCACCCAGACCCAGTCGGTGGTAATGCGGTCCAAATCCACATACAAATTCTGGTCGATTTCGTACCAGTTGGCCGCCGAGGCGGTGCCGCTGAGCAGGGCAATGAGGGCTAGCATTTTTTTCATAATTTTCTCCTTGTGCATGAAGCCTTCGGAATTATACAGCCTGGCCACGGTAGCGCTGGCCGATGACCCCGCCGCCGAGGCAGCGTTCGCCGTCGTAGAGCACCAGATACTGGCCCGGGGTGATGGCCCGCTGGGGTTGGTCAAAATCAACGCGCAGCCGCTCCCCCTGCCAGTGGAGCCGGCAGGGTTGGTCGCTCTGGCGGTAGCGGGTTTTGGCCGTGAGCCGGGCACCGTCGGCCGGCACCTCGTTAAGCCAGGAGAGCTGCTCGGCGATGAGGCCGTCGTGGTAGAGCGCTTCGTGTTCGCCCTGGGCCACAATCAATTCGTTGCGGGCCGGGTCCTTGTCCACCACATACCAGGGTTCGTCGCCGGCGCCGGCGACGCCACCGATGCCCAGACCCTGGCGCTGGCCGATGGTGTAGAACATCAGGCCGCCGTGCTCACCGACGATGGGGCCATCGACGCTGCGGATAGGGCCGGGCCGGCTCGGGAAGTAGTGCTGGAGAAATTCCCGGAACGGCCGCTCGCCGATGAAACAGATGCCGGTGCTGTCCTTCTTGTCGAAGGTGATGAGGCCGGCGGCCCGGGCGATGTCGCGCACCTGGCTTTTCTCCAGGTCGCCGAGGGGGAACAGGGCCTTGGCCAGCTGGGCCGGAGTGATTTGGCTGAGGAAATAGCTCTGGTCTTTGCCCGCGTCCCGGCCCTTGAGCAGGCAGGGGGCGCCGTGATAGTGGGCCCGGCGGGCATAGTGGCCGGTGGCGAGATAGTCGGCGCCGAGGCGTTCGGCATAGTGGGCGAGCTCGGCAAATTTGATTTCCCGGTTGCAGAGCACATCGGGGTTCGGCGTGCGGCCGGCGGCATATTCGGCGAGGAAATGCTTGAAAACGCGCTCGTGGTATTCGCGGACGAAATCGACCAGATGCAGCTCGATGCCGAGGGTTTCGCAGACGTCGCGGGCGTCCTCGATGTCCTCCTCCAGAGTGCAATAGCCGCTGGAAAAGCTCTCCTCCCAGTTTTTCATGAAAATGCCGAAGACCTCATAGCCGGCCCGCTGGAGCAGATGGGCGGCCACCGAGGAATCAACGCCGCCGGAAATGCCCACGGCAATGCGGGCACCGGCGGGGGGCGTAAAGACTTGGGGCATAAATCCTCCTTAGTGGCGCTTGCGGAAATTGGTAGTGTCGATGCCGAGCGCTTCCCGATATTTGGCAATGGTGCGCCGGGCCACGTGGTAGCCGTGTTTGGCCAGCTCCTCGCTGAGCTGCTGGTCCGAATAGGGATTGCGGCTGTCCTCGTCGGCGACGATTTTTTGCAGCATGGCCTTGATGGCGGTGGTGGATTTCTCCTCGCCGGCCTGGGCGCTGAAGAAATAGCGTAGTTCGTAGACGCCGCGCTTGCAGCTGAGATATTTGCCGTTCACGGCCCGGCTCACGGTGCTCTCGTGGATGCCGAGCATCTCCGCCACCTGCTGGCGGGTCAGCGGCAGCATGGCCAGTTCGCCCTGCTGAAAAAATTCCTGCTGCACCATGACGATGGCCGTGGCCACCTTTCGAATGGTGTCGTTGCGCTTCTCGATGGCGCTGAGAAACCAGCGGGCCTCCTGCAGCTGGGATTGCAGCACGGTGCGGTCGCGCTCGTTGCAGTCGTTAATCAGGGCGGCATAGCGGCTGTTGATGCTGAGATGGGGGCGCGTGTCGCCGTTCATCTCCACATAGGAAATGCCGTTTTTCTCGCGAACGAAGACCTCGGGCTGAATAAAGAAGCGCTGGGGGCGGGCGAAGGCCCGGCCCGGGTGGGGATTGAGCGAGCGCAGCAGCTGCAGGGCGCCATCGAATTCCTCGGGGCCGATGCCGAGGCGCTCCATGACCTGGGGCGGGTTGTGGTGAATCTTGGCGAAGAAGCGCTGGCACATGGTGCGCAGCAGCTCCCGGTGGGGCGTGCTCGGCGGCAGGGCGTCCAGCTGGAGAAAAATACAGTCCAGCAGCGACTGGGCGCCGACGCCGGTGGGTTCACACTGGCGCAGCCAGTGCAGGCCGGCTTCCAGCAGGGCCGGGTCCCGCTTCTCCTCGGCGGCGATTTCCGCCAGCGGCCGGCGCAGATAGCCATCGTCATCGAGGGCGTTGGCCAGCAGCAGGGCGGCGTCGCGCTCCTCCTCGCCAATGGGCATCACCTCCAGCTGGGCCTCTAGAGTCTGGTACAGGGTCGGCGGCACGTCGGCGTCCTCACTGCTGTACTCCTCTTCGCCCAGCGGCGTGCTGCGGCCCTCGTCCGCCTGCCAATCCTCGTAGTTTTCCTTCCAGTCGCTGTCGAACTGCAGTTCGCCGAGATGCTCGACGATGCTTTCCGGGTCGCGCTCCTCCTCCTCGTTGCTCTTGCTGCTGATTTCGTTGAATTCGCGCTCCTGCTCCAGCATGAAATTGTGGTCCAGCATGTGGGCCACCTCGTGGCTGAGTTCGGCACCATTCATATTCAGAATGCGAATGGCCTGTTGCAGTTGGGGCGTAAGCGTCAGCGTCTGTTTCAGCGCCGTATCTAATTTATGACCGGACATAGTAGTGAGGGCTAGAGGGCAAAATCCGCGCCCAGATAGAAGCGCTGGGCCAGGGGGTTGGCGACAATTTCGGCCGGGGTGCCCTGAGCAATAACGGTGCCAGCATTCAGGATATAGGCGCGCTGGCAGCTCTTCAGGGTTTCGCGCACGTTGTGGTCGGTGATGAGCACGCCGATGCCCCGGCCCTGCAGGTGTTCAATAATCGTGCGGATGTCGGCCACGGCCAGCGGGTCAACGCCGGCGAAGGGCTCGTCCAGCAGGATAAAACGCGGGTCGGTGGCCAGGGCCCGGGCGATTTCACAGCGGCGCCGTTCGCCGCCGGACAGGCTGAGGCCGAGGGTGTCGGCCTTGGCACTCAGACCCAAATCGGCCAGCAGCGCTTCGGCCTTGGCCCGCTGCTCGGCCCGGCTCAGCGGGCTGGTCAGTTCGAGAATGGCCAGCACGTTATCGCGCACGCTGAGCCGGCGAAAAACGCTGGCCTCCTGGGGCAGATAGGCGAGGCCGAGCCGGGCGCGCCGGTCCATGCTCAGGCCGCTGATGTCGCGACCGTCCAGGTAGATTTCGCCCCGGTCGGCGGCCATCAGGCCAATGGTCATATAGAAGCTGGTGGTTTTGCCGGCGCCGTTGGGGCCAAGCAGGCCCACCACCTCACCCGAGGCCACGGTGAAGCTGACGTCGCTCACCACGGTTTTGGCCCCGAAGCGCTTCTGCAGATGCTGGACGACGAGGGCGCTCATTTTTTACTCGGCACAAAAATCATATTGACCCGCTGGGTTTTCAGATATTCCCGCTTCAGGTCGTAGGTGAGATTGACGGCCCGGGTCTCGTTCGCCCCCTGCTTGATGTAGGCGCTGCCCTTGATGCTGATTTGGTCGCGGGGCACGTCGTAGACCACGCTATTGCCCCGGCCGAGAATCTCCGGCTCGTTCTTCGGTTTGTAGACGAATTTCACCGGCGCCCCCTGGGCCTCCACCTTCTGCACCCGGCCGTTGCTGAAGTAAATCAAGACCCTATTGCCCCAGAGCTTCATGCGGCCCTGCTCGATGATGACGTTGCCGCTGTAGGTGGCGAGCTGGCGCTGGCCGTCGTAGCTGCCGCTGTCGGCCTGCAGTTTGATGGCGTCCAGCGGGGCCTTACCGCCGCCGTCGATGGCGGGGGCCGGGCCGGCCCAGTCCTCGGCCGGACGGGGAAGCGCTTCCTCGGCCGGGGCCGGGCTGGGACTGGGGCTAGGGGTTTGGGCCGCCAGCGGCCCGCCCAGGGCGAGCAGCAGACAGGCGGGAATGAATGGGGTTTTCATGCGGTTGTCCTTCTAAGGCTGGGGCGACGGGGGACGCTGCCGGTTGGTAGTAGCTTTCCACCCCGCCGCTGAAGAAAAATTGTTGGTCGTGCCAGCGGCCGGCGGCGGCCCGGAACCAGCCCCGGGCGTGGTTCACCGTCAGCGGGCCGGGCACGGTGATGGTTTTCTGTTCCAAATCGTAGTACAGGGCATCGGTCTGGAGCCGGTAGCCGGCGGCCTCGGCCTGTACCCGGCCGCGCAGCCACAGCTGGGCACCCTGGAAGCTGGCCGTCTCGGCCGCCAGCCGGCGGTCGTCCTGATTCAGCACCACCGCCCGCAGCCGGGCCCGTTTGTTTTCCTGTTCATAGAGCGCTTCGCCGGCGCGCAGCTCGACGCGGCCGCCGGGCCGGTCAAACTGGCTGTAGCTCAGGCCCAGCAGCCGCAAAGTTGGTTTTTTAATCAGCGTCTGGGGCGGCGGGTCGCGCTGTTCCTGCCACCACCACAGGGCCAGCAGCGCCGCCAGGGGCAGTTGCAGCAGCAGGAGGAAGCGCTTCTTCACAGCAGCCCCGCCAAATCGTGGAGCTGGAGAATGCCGACCAGGGCGCCACCGTCCAGCACCGGCAGCACGGCGATTTTGGCGTCGTGCATCAGATTGAGGGCGTTCAGAGCCAGCTCATCGGCCCCGACCCAGCGCGGCCGGGGGCTCATCACCGCCGCCAGCGGTGTGCTCAGCGGCAGACCGCGCTGCAGGGCCCGGCGCAAATCGCCGTCGGTGAAGATGCCGTGCAGGGCGCCGGCCTCGCCAATCAGCGTGGCGCCAACGCCCTTGCTGGTCAGGGAATAGAGGGCCGTTTCCATGCTGTCCTCGGCCCGGTTCAGGGGCACGTCGGCACGCATCACATCGCGGACGCGCAGGGTCAGCCGGCGGCCGAGGCGGCCCAGCGGGTGGGAGCGGGCGAAGTCCTGGGGTTGAAAATTACGGTCGCGCATCAGCACCACGGCCAGGGCATCGCAGAGGGCCAGGCTGGCGGTGGTGCTGGAGGTGGGGGCCAGATTGAGCGGGCAGGCCTCCTGGGCCACAGTCAGGGGCAGATGGACGGCGGCGGCCCGGGCCAGCCGCGACTGGGGGTTACCACTGATGACCACCAGCGGCACGTCCAGGGCCGCCAGCGCCGGCAGCAGCAGCAGCAGTTCGCCGCTCTCGCCGGAATAGGACAGGGCCAGAATCACATCGCCGCGCTGCACCATGCCCAAATCGCCGTGGCCGGCCTCGGTGGGGTGCATAAAAAAGGCCGGCGTGCCGGTGCTGGCCAGGGTGGCGGCGGCCTTGGCGGCGATGTGGCCGCTCTTGCCCACGCCGGTGGTAATCACCCGCCCCCGACACTGGCCGAGCAGGTCGCAGGCGCGCAGAAAGCTGGCGTCCAGCCGCTGGGCGCGTAGGGTCTCGGCCTCAATTTCCAGCACCCGCCGGCCGGCGGCCAGCCGCTCCTCGTCGGCCTCGGGCCGGGTTGTTTCGTTCATGGTTCTGCTCCTACAGCTAGGGCCGGCACGGGCCGGCGGGGTTAGTCATTAAAGGAAGCGCTTCGCCCGGGGGAAGCGCTTCGGTTCGGGCGCTCAGCTATGAAGCGCTTGTTCATCAGCGCTACGCGCTGCTGCGGGCGTTGCCCGTCATATAAAGGAATCACGCTATCCACCGGTGTCCAGTGGGCTTGGCCAGCGGGAAGGCGCAGCCCCCCGCGTCCGCCACTAGTCATGAAGCGCTTCCTCATATAAAGGAATAATGCTATCCACCGGCGCCCATTCCGTTTTTCCAGCGGGAAAGATAGCCCGGCTGAAATTATTGTCCAGCCAGGGCGGACTGACCCGGCGCACCCGGATATTCAGCGCCGCCGCCTCGGCTTCCCACTCGTCAATCAGCGTCGCCAGCGCCGTCTGGCTGACCCCGAAGCCGTGCCAGTAGTAGGGCTGGGGTTCGCGCAGCTGGCGGTGCTCGGTGAAGATGACCCGGCCGCCCTCGGCCTGCAGGGCCGGCACCAGATTTTGCGTGAGCCAGAAGGGGGCGGTCAGATTGACCTGCAGGGCCCGGAGCCACTGTTCCGGCGGCGTGTGCTGCAGCGGGTGGAGATTGCCACAGTGGCCGGCACAGTGAATCAGCGCCGCCAGGGAACCGAGGCTGGCGCGGATTTCGGCGCCGAGGGCGTAGTACTGGTCATAGCCGGCCGCCCACAAATCCAGCGGCGCCAGCACCGCTTCTTTTTGCAGCTCGGCGGCCAGCCGTTGCAGCTCGTAGCTGTCCCGGTCGCTGAGCACGAGCCGATAGCCCCGGCCGTCCAGATGACGGGCCAGGGTGCGGCCGATGCTGCCGGTGGCGCCGCTGAGAAATATCGTCCCGCTCATGGTTGCACCTCGGCGGGCAGTGGGTCGGCCAGCGCCGCCGCTAGGCCAGCCGGGCCCACGCGGACAAAATCCAAACCCGCCGCCGCCGCCGCCTCGGCGTCCACGCTCTCATCGCCCACATAGAGCGCTTCGGCCGGCGCCAGCCCCAGCAACGTACAGGCCCGGAGCAGGCCCTCGGGGTCGGGTTTGGGGGCGGCCACGTCCTCGCGGCCGATGAGCACCGCCGGTTTTAGCCTATGGCGGCGGAGCGCTTCGGCCAGCAGGGCCCGGGGTTTGGAACTGACGATGCCCCAACGGGGCAGCCGGGCCAGCAGCGCCGCGACGCCGGGGAAGAGCGGGCTGGTTTCCCGGTAGTGGGCGAGGAAATAGGGCGCCAGGGCCTCGGCCCCGGCCGGAGCCAGCAGGGCCGCCGCCCCCCGGCCGGCGCGCGGCAGCAGGGTTTCCAGCGGCTGGGCCGGGTAGCCGTGGCGGGTCAATACTTCGTTGGCAAAGGCCGCCAGCGTCGGGGCGCTGTCCAGCAGGGTGCCATCCATGTCAAAGAGATAGGCCCGATAGCTCACTTGCGGGCTGCCAGCAGATAGTTGATGTCCAGTCGGCGGGACAGGCGCGCCGTTCCGCAGAGCGGGTGATAGTCCAGGCCGCACAGTTCCAGCGGCGTGAGGCCGGCCTGCTCCACCATACGCACCAGCTCGGCCGGCTTCAGGAAGAAATCAAACTGGTGGGTACCCTGGGGCACCAGTCCCAGACCCTCGGCGGCCCAGATGGCCCCGGCCCGGGCTTTGAAAGTGCGGTTCAGGGTGGAGAAGAAGACGTGGCCGCCCGGGCGCAGCAGCTGGGCGATGTCGGCGATGAGGGCCGCCGGGTCCTGCACGTGTTCCAGCACCTCCAGGCAGGTGATGTGGTCGTAGTGTTCGCCGGCGGCGACGCAGTCGGCGCTGGACTGCTGGCGGTAGTCGATGTTCAGACCGCTAACGTCCCGGTGGGCCCGGGCCGCCGCCAGCACCGCTCCACTCAAATCAATGCCCGTAACCCGGGCGCCGCGCTCGACCAGGGCCTCGCTGAGAATGCCGCCGCCGCAGCCGATGTCCAGCACGCTGGCGCCGGCGAGTTTAACGAAGCGCTCGATGAACTGGAGCCGGGCCGGGTTGATGTGGTGCAGGGTGCGATAGGGGCCCCGGCGGTTCCAAAAGTCGGCGCCGTGCCGTTCGAAGCTGTCAATGTGTGCAGTGGTCATGTCTTCTCCTAGAAGGGTTTAAGAATGGCGAGGAAAACTATCGCCAGCAGAATCAGGGTGGGGATTTCGTTCAGATAGCGGTAGAAGCGGTGGCTGTGGGTGTTCTCGTCGTCGGCAAAGACCAGCAGCCGATTCCAGCAGTAGAGGTAGTAGATGATGAGCACCAGCACCAGCCACAGCTTCCAGGGCAGCCAGCGGGTGTTGGCCATCAGCGCCTTGCCGAAGGGCATGGACAGCATGCCGAGGCCGAAAACAATGGTCAGGCCCATGGCCAGCAGGCCCATATAAAACAGCTTGCGTTCCATCACTTTGAAGCGCTTGATGCTGGCCTGGTCGTTTTCGCTCTGGGCAATGGCGTGGTAAACGAAAAAACGCGGCAGATAGAAAATCGCCACAAACCAGCTAATAACGCTGAAAAGATGCAGCGCCTTGAAGGTGAGATAGAGGGTCATAGGGTTCGCTAAAAAAAATTTCGGCTATCTTAGCAGCTTTGGCACAGATGTTGCCGTAGGGACGGCCCCGCCGGCGGCCGGAAAGCGGGGCGTTTCCCTTTCGATAAACGGTTTTTCACCCCGGCGGGTCGCGCCGAACCGAAGCGCTTCACCCTGGCGCCCCGGGAAGCGGTTGCTCGCCGTTGGCTCGCTGCGCTCTGCGTGCCTACGGCACTGGAGCGGTTCAAGCTGGAGAGCAAACGGGCCGGGGATTGGTCTAGCCCAGGCGGATGCCGTCGCTGATGCGTTCCTTCAGCGTCTCCATGTGGGAAATGACCCCCACCATCTTGCCCCGGTCCTGCAGGCGGAGTAGGGCCTCCAGGGCCATATCCAGGCTATCGCTGTCCAGGGTGCCGAAGCCCTCGTCGAGGAAGAGGCAGTCCAGCCGGCCGCCGCCAAGCTCGGCCAGCCCCAGCGCCAGAGCTAGGGACACCAGAAAACTTTCCCCGCCGGATAGATTCTGGCAGCTGCGCCGGGCGCCGCCCTGGGCCCAGTCGCAGACCTGCAGTTGCAGGCCGTGGGGCAGACGCTCCAGCTGGTAGCGCGGCGCAATCAAACGCAGCTGGCCATTGGCCCGTTGCAGCAGCCGGTCAAAGCTGATGCCCTGGACAAAGCGCACCAGCGCATCGCCCTGGGCCGAACCTATCAAAGCGCTGAGCTGCTGCCAGCCATCGGCCTCGGCCTGCTGGCGCCGTAGGGCCGCCTGCTCCTCCGCCTGCCACCGTTCCTGCTCCGCCTGCCGGCGCAGCATCTGGGCGATTTCGGCTCGGCGCTGCTGTTCCTGCCGGTCGGCCTCCTCCGCCGTGGCCAGCTCGGCGGCCAGCCGTTCCCGGGGCGGCAGTTGGAGACTGTCGAAGGCCAGCTTGGCCGCCTGCCAGCGCGTCCGCCAGCTGCGATTTTCCGCCGCCAGCCGCAGCAGTTCCTGCCGTTCGGCCTGGAGCCGGGCCCAGTCGCCGGCGCCGAGCCGGGCGGCGTTGAAATCGGCCTCGTCCGTGAAGGGACTGGCGGCCAGATAGTCCGCCCATTCGGCCGCCAGCGTGGGCAACAGGCCGTCCAACTCCGCCCGCTGGGCCTCCAGCTGCTGCCGGCGCCCCTGGCGCTGCTGCTGCCGGGCTTCGGCCGCCTGCCATTCCCGCTGGGCGTCCTGGTAGCGGCGCTGGGCCTCGTCCCGGGCGTGGCGCTGCTGGGGCAGCGGGTCGGGGGCCTGCAGCAGCCGGTCGAGCTGCTCCAGCCGGTGGACTAGCTGGCGGCGCTGGCGCTGTTGTTCCCGTTGCCATCGGCCTTGGACTTCCTCGGCGCTGGCCCGGTTCCACTGGCCCCCGGGCCGGGGCAGCCGGGCCGCTTCATCCTCAAGCTGCTGGCGCGTGGCCGTGGCCGTGGCCAGGGTGCGGCGGGCCTCGGCCCAGCGCTGGCGCAGGCGGGCTAGCGGCGGCGCGGCCAGGGTTTGGCCGGCCCAGGGGTGTTGGGTCGAACCGCAGAGCGGGCAGGGTTCACCGGGGCGCAGTTCGGTGCGCTGCTGGTTCCAGCTGGCCCGACTCTGCTCGGCCTCGGCCGTGGCCAGTTCCCCATCGAGCCGGTGGCACTGGGCCTCGCGCTCGGCCTGTTCCCGGCGGGCCCGGGCGACGGCGGCGGCGGCCTGCTCGGCCCGGAGCCAGTGGCCGGCATCCTCGGCGGCCCGGGCCAGGGCCTCCCGTTCGGCGGGGGGAAGCGGGGCATCGTTATCGTCCTCGGTGCCCGGTGCTGCCGGCGGCAGGCTGCGCAGCTGCTGGTGGAGAAAATCCCGTTCCCGGGCCGCCGTCGCCCGCTGCTGCTGCCGGGCCTCGGCCGCCCGAAGCGCTTCCTGACTGTCCTGCAGGGCCCGTTCGGCCACGGCCAGCGTCTCGGCCCGGGCCGCCCGTTCCCGCGCGCCGGCGTTCCATTCGTTTTCCAGCGTCGCCCGCTGGGCTTCCAGCTGGGCCCGGCGTTGGTTTTGGCCCGTCCAGCGTCCGTAGATTTCCGCCCCGGCCGCCGCCGCCTCGGCCCGGGCGAAGCGCTCCGGCGACCACTGGCCCTGGCGCTGGGCCAAAGCCCGTTCGGCCGCCGCCAGCTGGCTTTCCTCGCCGGCGAGCCGGTCGCCCTCGGCCCACTGCCACAGTTGCTGGCGCAGCGTGGCCAGCCGGGCCGGCCCGGGTGAGGCCTCCAGGGTGGCCCATTCCTGTTCCAGCGCCGCCCGCTCCGCCGCCGACAGCAGCACCCCCTGGCCGAGGGCCGTCCGCCGGGCCTCCAGCGCCGTCGTCTCGGCCTTGGCCCGGGCGTAGCTGAGGGCGGACAGGCGCCGGTAGAGGCCGGCCGGGGCGATGCTCTCGAAGAGCTGGGCGCGCTCGTTCTCGCTGGCGTGGAGGAAGCGGGCAAATTGGCCCTGGGCCAGCAGCACCGTCTGGCAGAACTGTTCAAAGTTCAGGCCGAGCAGGGCCGCAATGGCCGCCTCGGTTTCGGATTTTTTCTCGCTGAGAATTTCCCCGGTGCCGGTGCTGAGCCGGTGGCTGGGCGCGCCGAAGGGCTGTTTACCCCGGGCCCGCTTCTGCTGCCAGTGGGCCACATAGCGGCGGCCGGCGAGGCTGAATTCCACCACGGCCTGGCAGAAATCTTCGCCGAGGGTGAGCAGCTCGTTCTGGCTCGGGCCCAGGGATTTCAGGCGCGGCGTGCGGCCGTAGAGGGCTAGGCAGAGGGCGTCCAGCAGCGTGGTTTTGCCGGCGCCGGTGGGCCCGGTGATGGCGAAGAGACCGGAGAATTTGCTCAAATCGAAGTCGTGTTCGCCGCGCAGGCCGTTGATGTTTCTGATGAAAATTCGATTAATACGCATGATAGCCCAGCGCCGCCAGCGCCCCTGCCCAGACCTCAAGCCCGGCCCCGGCCCGGCGGCCGTCCTCGCTGAGCAGCTGGCGGAAACGTCGCGCCCCGGGCCGGCCCGTGCCGAGGCCGAGCAGATGGCGGCCGTAGCTGAACAGGCTTTCGCCGGCGGCCAGCCGGCTTTCCAGCAGGGCGGTGATACGGGGGAGCACGTCCTCGAGCCGAAGCGCTTCCTCCTGGTGGAGCCGGGGCACGGCCAGCAGCATTTCCGGACGCTGGTAGGCGGCCCGGCCGACCATGACCCCGTCCACCGCCGCCAGCACCCGGGCGCAGCCGTCGATGTCCTCCAGACCGCCATTGAGCACAATTTCCAGCCCGGGGAAGCGGCGCTTGATTTCAAAGACCAGGCCGTAGTTCAGCGGCGGCACCGTGCGGTTTTCCGCCGGCGACAGGCCCTTCAGCCAGGCCTTGCGGGCGTGGACGATGAATTTCCGGCAGGGGCTGTGCTCGACGAGGGTGGCGATGAAATCGAAAATTTCGCCCTCGTCCTGCTCATCGACGCCGAGGCGGTGTTTCAGGCTGATGGGCACCGGGCTGGCGGCGGCCATGGCGCTGAGACAGTCGGCCAGCCGGCGCGGTTCCTTCATCAGCACGGCGCCGATTTGGTTGTGCTGTACCCGGTCGCTGGGGCAGCCGGCATTCAGATTGATTTCGACATAGCCATAGGGGGCGGCCAGCGCCGTGGCCCGGGCCAGCTCCGCCGGGTCGCCGCCGCCGAGCTGGAGGGCGCAGGGGTGGTCGCCGTCGTGGGCCAGGTGGCGGTCGCGGTCGCCGTGGATGATAGCCCCGCTGCTAATCATCTCGCTGTAGAGCAGGGCCCGGGGCGCCAGCAGCCGATGGAGGCGCCGACAGGCCGGCGTCGTCCAGTCCAGCATCGGCGCCACGCTGAAACGATAGCTCATCGGGCCCGCCGCGCCGTTTCTTCCGCCTCGAGCCGGTCGCGGGTGCTCGTAATCCAGCTTTCCACCGCCTGGCTAATCTCCCGGGTGCTCCTGCCGGCCGGGTCGATGACCGGGCCGATGACCACTTTAATGGTGCCCGGGTGGAAGTGGCCGTCGGCACTCCAGAACTGGCCGGCGTTGTGGGCGACGGGCAGGATACGGGCGCCGCTCTCCTTGGCCAGCAGGGCGCCGCCGCCCTTGAAGGGCTGCTTCACGCCGGGCAGGCCCCGGGTGCCCTCGGGGAAGATGAGCACCGTCCGGCCGGCCCGGAGCGCCGCCGTGCCCGCCGCCGTTACCTGTTTCAGAGCCTCGCGGCCCTCCTCGCGCTGAATGGCGATGGTCTTCAGCCTGCGCAGGGCGCGGCCGAAGACGGGAATTTGGGTCAGCTCCCATTTCAGAATCCAGACCTGATAGCGGCGCAGGGTGGGCAGATAGGCCGTTTCCCAGGTGGATTGGTGGTTGGCCATGGTGATATAGGCGTCGTCGGCGGGCAGATTTTCCAAGCCCTCCACCTCATAGCGAATGCCGAGCAGCCAGCGCGCCAGCCACAGGGTGGTGTCGCCCCAGTGGGAGGAGAACTCCACGTGGCGCCGGGGCGGCAGGACATAGCTCATCAGCACGATGGCCGATGACCAGAGGACGGTCATCACCGGAAAGCAGATTTTCCAAAGCAGAATGCGGAAACGGTACATAAAAACTCCTAGGGTGAGGGGGAAGGGGAGAGGAGGCGCAGATGGGCGATGCGGGCGCAGAGGGCCAGCAGCAGCCGGGGCCGGGTCAGGGGCGCCGGCGGTTCCAAATCGCGCAGCAGCTGCCAGCGGTGGGCGCCGGCCCGGGGACTGTGCAGCCGGGGCGAATGGAGGTCCTCGGCGCCGATAAAGCCCGGGCCGGTGCGCCGCAGAAAACGCCACAGGGGCGGCCCGAGCAGATGCAGCGCCGGTTCGGCCTCCAGGGCCGCCTGATTGGCCGGGATTTCGCCGAGGCCGACGCCGCAGATTTCCAGCCCGAGCCAGTGGGCCAGCACCGCCAGCAGCGGCCCGGTCAGCGGCTCGCGGCCGTGGCGCAGCAGCAGGGGCATGGCCGTGGGCAGCCGATTCAGCCGCCGGCCCAGTTCCAGCAGGGCGCCCGGGGGCAGTTCGGCCAGAATCCGGCGCAGCAGGGCCGCCAGCAGCGGGCTTTCCGGCAGACCCTCGGCCAGGGCCGGGGGCAGGACCAGCCGAAAATAGTCGCCGAGCCGGTCGAGCAGCGCGCGATAGTTCGCCGGACTGCCCTCCAGCGGCGCCGCTAGCCGCCCGATGGCCGCGCCGAGCACCGGGCCGCGCTGTTCCGGCGGGCAGTGCGGATAGAGCAGTTCAAACCAGCTACCCCCGCTGGCGCTGTGGTCATGGTCGAAGAGAACGGCCAGTTCGTTGAGCGAGGCGCCGGGCAGTTGGCAGAGAAAGCGAAGGTCGGGGTCGGTGCGGGAATCAAATTTAAACATGGGCGCTAGCGGGGGTTCCGGGCAAAAGGGCGATTATCGCCCATTACAATAGGGCCTTCATCGTTTGGAGGACCCATGAAAAAGATTTATCTCCTAGCCCTGCTGCCCCTGGCCGCCCCCGCCGCGCCGGAGCGCCTCAATCCCCAGGAACGGCTCCGGCCGCCGCACCGGGCCGCCTATGCCGCCCCCACGCCGCTGCCGCTGCTGCCGCCGGCCCATTTCAACAACGGCATCCATTTCACCCCCCGGCCCACGCCCACGGTGCTCTATTTCGACGCCCAGGGCCAGCCCGCCGCCACGGCCAGTGCCGGCGGCTACCGGCGCCACATTGTCGGTCAGACCAAGGACGGCCTGCTGGTGGCCCAGGATTTCTACCAGGACAGCGACAGCCCCCAGACCGCCCCCTTCCTGCTCAGCCCCGGCCACGAGGCCGATTTTGGCGAGGCCGGTTTGAACGGCCGCGTCTACAGCTACCGCCCCGACGGTCGCCTGCAGAGTGCCACCACCTACCAGCGCGGCCAGCGCATCGGCTGGCGCTACTGGAGCGACGGCGAGCGCTATGTTTTCGCCGAAAGCAACGGCCCGAAGGCGGTGCAGGTGCTGCTGGACGAGCAGGGCCACACCCAGATTTGGCGCGAACCGACCCAGACCCTCTATTTCTATCCCGCCGGCAACGCCCTGGCCCGGGCGGTGGGCAGCCACTGGCAGTACTGGGGCCCGGACGGCGGCCCGCTGCGCCCCCTCAGCCCGCTGCAACCCCAGCCCGAGGGGCTGGTGCATCACCAGCTGCTGCTGCAGCAATACCGCCAGCTCCAGGCCGTACACACGCTGATGGCGCCGGCGGGCAGCCAAACGGCTGCCGTTGCTGGAAATCAGGACAGCGCTGCGGCCAGTGCCAATCGGCAAAGCGCTTCGGCCTCGGGAGCCGCTAATGACGTTAGTCAAACGGCCCAAGGAAGCGCTTCAGTCGTCGCTAATCAGGTGGCAGAGGGAAGTGCTTCGGCTCAGAATGCCAGTCAGACCGCCCCGGCCGAGCCAAGCGCTTCAGCTAAGGGAAGCGCTTCGTCTTCAGAAACCAGTAACCAAACGGCGACCGCCGGCCAAGTGGCCGAGGGAAGCGCTTCGGCCAGCGCGCCGCAAAGGGGCGAGCCAAGCGCTTCGGTTCCAGCAGCGGCGGACGGTGCCCAGCAGCTGGCGGCAACCCCTAGCGCTTCGGTTCAGAACGCCGCGCCGACCGCCACCCAGAACAGAGCGGCTCCGGAGCCAGGCGCTGCGGTCGGAGCTAATCAAACGACCGGAGACAGTGCTTCGGCTCGGGAAGTGAGTCAAACAGCGACGGCCGAGGGAAGCACTTCGGCCCAGAACGCCAGTCCAACCCCCAATCCGGCCGCCGCCGTGGCTACCGTGGCCCAGCAGCTGCCGGACAGCATCGCCCCCCGGGCCGGGGTCGACCCTGCAACGGCCAGCGCCGCCGGTGTCCCGCCGGCCGAACCGAGCCCGGCACCCACCCCGGACGTGGGCGCGGGCGAAGTCATCGCCGTGCTCCGGGAGGAAAACCCGCCGGCCGGAGCCAATCCGGCGCCGAGCACTGCGGTTATTGGAAATCAGGGAAGCGCTTCGGTTCAGAACGCCAGTAATCAGGCAACGACCCCAAGCGCTTCGGCAAAAATCGCCCAGGGGGAAGAAGGACAGAGCGCTTCAGCTCAGGGAAGTGCTTCGGCCAGTGCCAATCAGGTGGCAGAGGGAAACGCTTCGGCTTCGGAAGTCAGCAGTCAGACGGCAACGGCCGGCAATGACGCCAGTCAAACGGCCACGGCCGGTAATCAGACCGCCACGGCGGGGCAGAGCGCTTCGGTTCAAACAAACGCTTCGGCCGGAGCTAATCAGACGGCGGCGGGAAGCGCTTCGGCTTCGGAAGCCAGCCAGAACGTCGCTGCTACTAGTCAAACGGCCCAAGGAAGCGCTTCGGTTCAGAACGCCAGTAATCAGGCAACGACCCCAAGCGCTTCGGCAAAAATCGCCCAGGGGGAAGAAGGACAGAGCGCTTCAGCTCAGGGAAGTGCTTCGGCCAGTGCCAATCAGGTGGCAGAGGGAAACGCTTCGGCTTCGGAAGTCAGCAGTCAGACGGCAACGGCCGGCAATGACGCCAGTCAAATGGCCATGGCCGGTAATCAGACCGCCACAGCAGAGCAAAGCGCTTCGGCCCAGAACGCCGCTGCTGGTAATCAGGGAAGCGCTTCAGCTCAAGGAAGCGCTTCGGTTCAGAACGCCAGTCAGACCGCGACCCCGAACGGGGCGGTTCAGGGGGGAAGCGCTTCGGCCCCGGAAGCCAGCCAGAACGCCGCCGCTAATCAAACGACGGCCGAGCCGAGCGCTTCGGCTAGTGGCAATCAGGGAAGCGCTTCGGTGGTAGAAGCCGCCCATCAGGCAACGGGGCCAAGCGCTTCGGCCCCGAATCCCGCTCCGGCGCCGGGCTATGGGGACGATGACGACAGCACCCTGCCCGAATTGCAGGCGCTGGGCGTCGATGGGCGGGCGCCACATCTGGCGGAAATGGTGGCCAGTCTGCGCCTGCCGACGGCGACCAGTCTCACCGGCGAGCTTCAGCCCTTCCGCGACCTCTACACCGTCCGCGCCAACGACTACCAAAGCCCGCTGGCCTACCAGCCGGCGCCGACGAAAACCGTCTATGCCTTCGACGGCCAGGGCCAGCCGCTGGCCAGCAACCAGGGGGCGGCCTATTTCCGCGAGCTGCTCGGCAGCAGCGCCGATGGCTGGAGCGTCGTCCGCGACTACTACGCCAACGGCGCGCCGCAGACGGCCCCCTACCGCCTGCCGCCGGGCAGCGAGCGGGTGTTCCGCCATTCGCCGGCCGAAGGGCTGCTGCTGGTGTTTGGCCCCGATGGGACGGTGAAAACCGTCGGCAACTTCAGCCGGGGCGTGCCGGTGGGCTGGCTGAACACGGTGGCCCAGGGGCGTATCAGCAGCGCCAGCCTCTACCACGGCAGCCAGCGCCGCGCCCTGCTCCAGTACGACAGCCGGGAACAGCCCTGGCGGCTGCTCTCCGGCGACCGGCTCGTCTATTTCTACCCGGACGGCCAGCCGCTGGCCGAGTTCATCGCCACCCGCCGCCGGCCGGTCAGCCTCTGGAACCGCGACGGCAGCCCGCGCCCGCTGTCGGCCTGGCCCGACAACCGCGACCCGGACGAGGTGGCCGCCCAGCTGCGCCAGCAACCCTAAAACCCAGCCCCAGCCCTGGGGCTTTTTTGTGGAAGCGTTTCGAGCCGAGGGGAAGCGCTTCATCTATGGCAAGGAAATGCAATCGCTGGAAAAACTAATGGGAGAAGAACTATGAAACGTGAGCTGTTTACTGAACTCATGGAGGGCCTGAACGCCTATGCGGATTTTCGGCAGGGGCGGGCCGCACTAAAAATCACCGAAGTGGCCATGCCCGCGCCACTAGCCCTCAGCCCGGCGGAAATCCGCCGCATCCGTGAGGGCCTCGCGCTCTCGCCGGCGGTGTTTGCCCGCCGGCTGCACATCTCCCTGCGCACCTACCAAAGCTGGGAGCAGGGCAAGACCAAACCCAATCCCCAGGCCGTACTGCTTCTAAAAATACTGGCGCAGTCGCCGCAAACCCTCGCCCACCTGGCGAGCCTGTGAGAAACGAAGCGCTCCCCCTAATAAAAAAGGCCGGCCCCCGCCGACCTTTTATCTATCCAAACCTTCGGTGGCAGGAAGCGCTTCGCCGGGTCGGACTGTTGTTATTTACAAAGCGCTTCGAGCTGGAGCTAGGGAGGAAGCGCTTCAGTTCGGCAGTGGCCAGCACCACCGCCGGCTTCGTTCGAGGGGAGCCTTAACCTCACTGTGCCCCGCCTGAAGGAAGCGCTTCCGTCTCTAAGCCAGCTGGCTATGACGAGCTTTTGATGGGCGACTGGGAACAAAGCGCTTCGGTTCGGCAATGAGATTAAACGCTGCCGGCCCCGGCCCGAGGGGGAGCGCTTCGGCCTTTAAGACCATCAGCCGAGACAGGATTTAAAGCCGGACAAAGGGAAGCGCTTCGGAGCGGAAGACTACTGGAAACGAAGCGCTTCGGGTTGGGGGCGGTTGCCAGATTATCGATGGCGGCAATGAACGAAGCGCTTCAGCTAAATAGGGAAGCGCTTCGTGGCAATGAAAAAGCCCCGGGTTGGGGCTTGGGGTTGTTAGTCGTCGTGCAGGATTTTGATGACTATGCGCTTGATGGGTTCCGGGGTGGTGAGCAGCAGGGCCGAGCGGTGCAGCTCGCCCGGGGCGAAGCCAACCGGGCCGGCCCCGGGCCGGACCAGCGGCGAGCACCGGCTAATCCTCGTGCAGGATTTTGATGACCACGCGCTTGATGGGTTCCGGGGTGGTGAGCAGCAGGGCCGAGCGGTGTAGCTCGCCCGGGGCGAAGCCAAAGATTTGCCCCGCCCGCACCGTCAGGAAATTTTCCCCCCGGGCGCTGTGGTAGAAGATGACGTCCCGTTCCGGGTCGTAGGGGCCGGCCTCGGGATGGCGGGCGTCGGCCGGGGCCCAGCCGATGATTTCCGTGCCGGCGTGCAGATAGTGCAGGTCGAAATAGCGGCGGTGGGCCTCGGGGCGCAGCAGCGGCGCCGGCTGGGTTTCCAATTCCAGCACCGTGGCGAAGAGCCGGTCGCCGTCGATGGCCAGACGGCCCGGGGCCAGCCGGTCGAGGTCCTGGGCCCGCAGCCAGTCCAGGGCCTCCTCGATGAATGGCGGGTAGGCGTGGCGGTGGGCGCTGTGTAGTGAGTCAAGCAACATAATGTTCTCCAGTTAGGGGCCGCTAGTGGGCGCGGCCCTTGATTTCCACCCGCTCAATGTGGCGGGACACGTAAAAAATCAGCAGGCTGAAGCCCACGGTCAGGCTCAGGGCCAGATGGACGCCGTCCAGCATGCGGGCGGCTTCGTCCGGGGCCGAACTCCAGCGTTCGCCCAGATGCATCAGGCCGGTGAAAAAGGCCGCCCCCAGGGCGCCGGCCAGCGGATTAACCGTGGTGATGATGGCGGTGCCGTGGGGGGTCTGTGTCGGGGGCAGGGCGTTGAGGCCGTGGGTTTCGCCGGTGATAACGCAGCTGACGCCGACGGCAAAGCCGGCAAACACCAGGGCAATCAGCACCGGCGCCGTGGTCATCTTGGTGAGGAGCAGCAGCAGCACCCCATTGAACAGCAGCAGATAGGCACCGCCGCGCAGAATGAGCTTGCCGCCGTGGCGGTCGAGCAGGCGGCCCAGCAGCGGTGCCAGCAGCGCTTCGCCAAGGCTGGCCGGCAGCAGCACCAGGCCCATCACCACCGGTGCCAGCAGGCGGATTTTGCGGCCGTAGAGCGGCAGTAGCAGTTCCAGGCCCATGAAGAGGAAGAAGGCCAGGCCGAGCATGATGACGCTGTAGCGGTACTGGGCCACGGCCAGGGTGCGCAGGTTCAGCAGCGGCGTTTCCAGACGCAGCTGGCGGCGAATAAAGGCCGTAATCAGCAGGCCGGCCAGCAGCAGCAGGCCCAGGGTTTTGGCCGGGCCCAGCATCTGGAACTGGCTGACGGCGAGAACCAGGCTGCCGAAGCCAAAGATGGAGAGCAGGGCCGAGGGCAGGTCGATTTTCGGTTTGGTAATGGTCATCACATTGACGTGCAGATGGCGATAAATCAGGGCCAGCACCAGCAGGATAAACAGCAGCGGCAGCAGGAACAGGCCGCGCCAGTGGGCGTACTGAATGATAAAGCCGGACAGGGTCGGGCCGATGGCCGGGGCGACGGTGAAGGCCATGGTTACCAGCCCCATGTAGGTGCCGCGCCGCTCCGGCGGGTAGAGGGCGAAGATGGTGTTCATCAGCAGGGGCACGGTGATGGCCGCCGACAGGGCCTGGAAGAAGCGGCCGAGCAGCAGCACGCCGAAATTCGGGGCCAGCAGGCAGATGAGCGTGCCGAGGGCAAAGTTGCCGAAGGTGAGCAGGGCCATGGTGCGGGTCGTAAACCACTGAATCAGGCTGGCGGTAATCGGCGTAAAGGCGCCCATGACCAGCAGGAAGCCGGAGGTCAGCCACTGGGCCTGGGTTTCGTTGAGGTGGAATGCGGCCATAAAGGTGGGCAGGGCCACATTGAGTAGGGTGTCATTGAGATAGCCGAAGAAGCCCCCGATGAAGAGGGCGCCGACAATCAGCAGCGCCGGAAAACTAGGGTCGTCGGCCAGATAGCCGGACGGGTTAGGGTTGGATGATACGGTCATAGAAATTTCAAAAATGGGCCGGGGCCGGAAGGCTGCCTATTGTTCCAGAAAGAGCCTAGTCTTCCAATCCGGCCCAATAGTCGCTGTCCAGGCGTTTCAGGGCCAGCTGCCGTTCCGGCTGCATGCCCAGGTTGTAATCGTAGATATATTCGGCCAGCTGCAGGCCGTTGATGAGCACCAGGGCGTGGCTCTGCAGGTTCTGGGCGTAGTCCCGGGCCTCGCGGCTGAAATTGGCGGTGCTGATGAAAACGCCCTTCTTCATATTGGTGGCCGACAGGGCGCCGACGAAGGCCTGCACGTCGGGCCGGCCGATGGTGGCGCGGCGGTCGTAGCGTTTGGCCTGCAGATAGATGCGCTCAAAGCCAAGCACGTCGCCGCGAATTTCGCCGTCGATGCCGCCGTCGCGGGAACGCTGGCTCACCCGGCCGCGGCCATAGCCCATCAGCTGCAGCAGCTGCACCACCAGCCGTTCAAAGGCATAGGGTGAGATGCGGTCGATGCTGTCGAGGATTTCGCTGTAGCTGCTGTCGCGGACGAAGCGATAGGCGCTCTCCAGCTGTTCGCGCGGGCTGCGATTTTCCCGGGCCGGGGGGAGCGCTTCGGCCGGGGCGAGGTGCAGTTGGTAGAGGCCGCGCTGGGGCGAGTGGAGCAGGCCGAGGCTGCGCAGGCTGGCCAGGGCGCCCTCGAGGCCCTCGGCGCTGCCCAGGGCGGTGGTCAGGTCAGCCCGGCGGCGGGGGCGGCCGTCGCGGAGCTGGGCCAGCAGGGCCAGCAATAAATCGTGGTGTTCAGATGAGTGGGCCATGTTTCCCCCGGCAAAAAAGCCAGCTATTTTATGCGGTGCCCGGGCCGGTGGTTGGCCCGGTAGGAGGATTTTTAATGACCCTTGAGGAATGGTTGGCGGCGGCCCGGCGGCGCTGCCCGGAGCTGTTGCCGCTGGAATTGCGGCTGTTGATTAGCCAGGCCACCGGCCTGAGTCGGGCCCAGCAGTATGGCCACGGCGAAGCGCTGCCCCCGGCGGCGCTGGCGACGTTGGAGGCGAATTTGCGGCGGCTGGAAGGTGGCGAACCGCTGGCCTATGTGCTCGGCCACTGGGAATTTTTCGATTTCAGTTTGAAGATCAGTCCGGCGACGCTGATTCCCCGGCCGGACACGGAAGTTCTGGTGGAAGCGGCGCTGGAACGGCTGCCCGTGGACCGGGCCGCCGATGTCATCGACCTGGGCACCGGCTCCGGCGCCATCGCCCTGGCCCTGGCCCGCCATCGGCCCCGGGTCCGGCTGCTGGCCATCGATAACAGCGCGGCGGCCCTGGCCGTGGCCGAGGAAAACGCCCGGACGCTGGGCCTCGATAATGTGCGTTTTCTTCAAAATTCCTGGCTGGACGGGCTGGCGGGCCGGGCGGCCGACCTGATTGTCAGCAATCCGCCCTACATCGACCCGGCGGACGAGCATCTGCCGGCCCTGCGCCATGAACCGCGTTCGGCGCTGGTAGCTGAAGAACAGGGTTTTGCCGATTTGTGGGCGATTGTGGACACGGCCCCGGCGGTACTGCGTCCCGGCGGCTGGCTGCTGCTGGAACATGGTTTTGAACAGGGGGCGGCGGTGCGCCACCGGCTGGAAAGTCGGGGCTGGGAGCGGGTGGAAACGCGGCGCGACCGGGCCGGGCGGGAGCGGGTGAGTGGGGGGTGCTGGCCCGGATAGCGGGCATAAAAAAAGCGCTAAACGCGCCTAAGATATTTTCAAGGGAACTGGGGTGGATAATGGGACTCGAACCCACGACCTCCGGAATCACAATCCAGCGTTCTAACCAACTGAACTATATCCACCATAGATGCTGCTTCAATGGCAAGTGGCGCACCCGACAGGGTTCGAACCTGTAACCTACGGCTTAGAAGGCCGTTGCTCTATCCAGTTGAGCTACGGGCACTTATAAAAAGTGGTCGGAGTAGAGGGATTCGAACCCCCGACCCTTTGGTCCCAAACCAAATGCGCTACCAGACTGCGCTATACTCCGTATGCATTGAAGCGACACATTCTAGGGATTGGGGCGCTGGCTGTCAAATAATTTTTTTGGCTCCAGGCCCCGGGGCGACAGGTAATGGGGACCAATTTCCACAGCACATTGATTTTCTTCGCGAATAAATTTCAGGCCCGAAGCCGAGGGCGGGCAGAACTGGAAGGGAAAGGGAAAATCATCCGGCAATGGCACCAGGGAATAAATCGCCAGCTCCGGATAGAGGCGGCGCAGACTCACCAAACTGCTGTGTTCGCGCCAGTTCCGGCTTGTCAGAATCACCGCCGTCGGCCGGGCGCCGCGCTGACGCAGCAGCGGCAGAAAATGGCGGCGAAAATCGTCGCGGAAGCTGAAGGGCTGGCGTGAGCCGCCGTTAATCACATAGAAGCGCTCCTCCACCCGCAGCAGGGCCAGCGGGTAGGCGCGCGGCACCGTCCACACGGTTTGTCGGCTGGGCCAGAGAAAATAGAGGCTCAGCAGCGCCAGCCCCGCCGCCAGCGTCTTTTTGTGGGGCAGCCGGGAGAAGACCAGAATCAGGAGCAAACTCAGAGCGAGCCCAGCGCCGATATGGGGTTGCCAGGCCGGTTCCCAGTAGCCGTTTTCCAGGGCACCCAGGCGGAGAATGAAGGAAAAGTAGTCGCCGGCCAGATAGTCAACCAGCCCCGCCAGCGGGGGCAGCAGCAGGGCCAGCAGCGCCCCGTAGAGCAGCAGCGGCGTCCAGACAATCAGCGCCAGATTGGCGGGAATAGCCCAGAGGCTGATGCCGCCGAAGAGGGCCCAGGTCAGCGGCAGCATCACCAGCGTTACAAAGATTTGTAGCAGTACATATTGGCCGGCCAGACCGAAACGTCGCAGCCGGGGCTGGGCCACCATCAAGGCCAGCACTGCCGTGTAGCTGAGCCAGCTGGCGGCACTGAACAAATCCTCGGGAAACAGCAGCAGCTGGCTAATGGCCGTCAGCAGCAGCACCTGGCGGCCGGAGCCCAGCAGCGGCCAGAACCAGTGGCAGAGGAAGAAAAACATCATCAGCCAGGCCCGCAGCACCGGCGGTTCTAGCCCGGTCAGCAGCGAATAGAGGGCACAAACCAGCGTGGTCAGGGCCAGGGCCAGGGTGCGCGGTTCCGGATAGTAGCCCAGCCGTTGGCGCAGCGGTGCCAGCAGTCGAATCAGCAGGAAATAGGTCAGGGTCGCAAAAACCACCAGATGGGAGCCGGAAATGGCGATGAGATGGGTGGTGCCAGTTTGGCGCAGGGCCAGCTGGTCGCTGTACTGCAATTGGCTGCGGTCGCCGAGGAGAAAGGCCCGCAGCCACCGCCGATTTTCCGGGGCGAAGCGACGGTCGATAAGTTCGGCCAGCCCGGCGCGCCAACCTAGCCAGAAGGGCCCGGCCAACCCGGGAAGCGCTTCGGCACCGCGCACCGTGGCCCAGCGCGATTGGGCCTTGAAGCTGAGCTGTAGCCGGTAGCCCTGGCCGAGGGTGTAGACGCGGCGACTGTAGTCGCTGGCCATGATGACGCTGCCGGTGGGCAGACAGTGGTCGTCGCGCAGCCGCCATTGCAGCCGCTGGCCGTTGGGTTCCTGGGGATAGGGAAAATCAAGCAGATAGGCGCCGGTTTCACAAACCAGCGCCTCGGGGGGAGTGGGAAGATTTTTCTGGGGCGGATGGCCATAAATCCACCCCATCAGCGCCAACAGCAGAACGAGCAGGCGCACGGGAAGCGCTTCGCCGCCCTAGGACTTGGCGCAGCCGTTGCCCCCGCAGCCACAGACCTTTTCCACGCCCACGGCCCCCAGACCGCCACAGCTGCCCTTGAGCGGGGCGCGGCCGAAGATAACGCCGATGGACATCAAACCCACCACCAGCAGCAGCAGAACAAAAATCACGATAAAGGTTGCTAACATCTTAAAACTCCTTGGTTTTTTAAGCTCATGGGATAAATGGGGCGCCAACCCAGGTTGGGCCGCTGGGACTATTTTCGACCGCCGGCCGGCTTTTTTCCAGAGTGGGGAGCGCTTCGCCCGGCGAGAACCATTAAAACGAAGCGCTTCGTTGTTTCTTGTTTGGCGTTGAAGGGTTTACAGAGTGAAGCGCTTCGGTCTGGAGCACCGTTAGAACAAGCCAATGGCTAATAAAAGAAGCGCTTCGTTGTTCTAGGCCCTGTTACTGGCGAAGCGCTTTCGACCGATTCGCCCAACCAAAGCGCTTCGCTCTGGAGCTACGATTTGGACTCAGGTCAGCCCGCTGCCGATGAAAGAAGCGCTCCCCCCAGCCTATTCGGAGGGAAGCGCTTCCTTGCCAGAGGCCTCCTAGGCCGAGGGCGTCCTTTCTTGTCTTGTGTAAGAACTGGCTTGGCTAATCCCCAAAATGTTTTACAAATTCCGGGCTGCGCCAGAGGCGAGCCTACGCCGAGGGCGCTATTTTGGAGGCTGACTTCTTACTAACTAATCCCCAAAGTGCTTGATGAATTCCGGACTGCGCCAGAGGTGGGCCTACGCCGAGGGCGCCCTTTCTCGTGTAAGAACTGGCGCGGCTAATCCCCGAAATGTTTTACAAATTCCGGACTGCGCCAGAGGCGAGCTTACGCCGAGGGCGCCATTTCAAGCTTAGGCCTCATTAGAGGTTAATCCCCAAAGTGCTTGATAAATTCCGGGCTGCGCCAGAGGCGAAAATTCCGCTCCCCGTCGGCATAAATCAGCAGCACGGCCAGATTCTGTTCCCGGGCCAGCGCTTCGGCCTTATCACCAAGTATCATCAGGGCGGTGGCATAGCCATCGGCACTCATGCAATCCTCGGCCACCACCGTGGCCGATAGCAGCGCCGATTGCTGGGGCTGGCCGGTTTTCGGGTTGATGGTGTGCACGGCCCGCTGGCCGTCATAGTCGATGAAATTGCGGTAGTTGCCGGAGGTAGCCACCGAGGTTTTCTCGCGCAGGGCAATGACCAGCGACGTGCTGGGTTGGCTCTGCACCAGCGGCGTTTCAATGCCCAGCTGCCAGCCCTGACCCCGTTTGTCGCCGCCGGCCCGCACCTCGCCGCCGATTTCCACCAGATAATCGCCATGGCCCAGCCCTTCCACCGTGGCCGCCACCACATCGACGCCGAAGCCCTTGGCAATGGAGGACAGGTCGATGCTGGTCCGGGGATTTAGCTTGCGCAGCCGTTGGCCCGCCAGCTGGATTTTGTCCACGCCCACCGTGGCCAGAGCTGCCTGAAGCGCTTCGGCACTGGGACGCTGGCTGCCCTTCTTCTCGTAGCCGAAGCCCCAGAGATTGACCAGCGGCATCACCGTGATGTCATAGAGGCCGTCGGTTTGGGCGCTAATCTGCAGGGCCCGGGCCACCACCTTGGCAAAATCGGCGCTGATTTCCCGGGGTTCCAGCGAAGTGCTCTGGTTAAATTGGGAAATTTCCGAGCTGGGAATGTAGGTGCTCATGGCCGCATTAACCTCGGCCAGGCGCTTCTCCACCGCCGTCCGCAGCGTCTCCTGCTGGCCGCTGTCTAGGGTGGCTGCCACCTTGACCTGCCAGTAGGTGCCCATGGTTTCACCCCGGAGGGTGGTCGTGGCCACGGATTTTTCACAGCCCCCCAAGCTAAATGCCACCGCAAGAAGCAGTGGCATAAGCAGCTGGGCCAGTGGTCTAGCCACCGAAGTTGTCCAGCAGGATGTTGTCATCTTCAACCCCCAGGTCATGCAGCATTTTGATGACCGACTGGGACATGATGGGCGGCCCACACATATAGAATTCGCAGTCCTCCGGTGCCGGATGGTCCTTGAGATAGTGCTCGTAGACCACGTTGTGAATGAAGCCGGTGTAGCCGGTCCAATGGTCCTCGGGCTGGGCGTCGGACAGGGCGATGTGCCAGGTGAAATTTGGGAATTCCCGGGCCAGCTGGTCGAAGTCCTCCTGGTAGAAGATTTCTTTCTTCGAGCGGGCACCGTACCAGAAGCTGATTTTCCGTTTGCTGTGCAAGCGCTTCAGCTGGTCGAAGATGTGAGAACGCATGGGTGCCATGCCGGCCCCGCCGCCGATGAAGACCATTTCCGCATCGGTGTCCTTGGCAAAGAATTCGCCGAAGGGGCCGGAGATGGTTACCTTGTCGCCGGGCTTCAGCGACCAGATGTAGGAAGACATCTGGCCCGGGGGGGCGTCGGGCTGCTTCGGTGGCGGTGTGGCAATGCGCACGTTCAGCATGATAATGCCCTCCTCCTCGGGATAGTTGGCCATGGAGTAGGCCCGCATAATCGGCTCATTGACGGTGGAAACGTAGCGCCAGAGATTGAATTTGTCCCAGTCGTCGTGGAATTCGGCCGGAATGTCGAAATCCTTGTAGGCCACGGTGTGGGCGGGGGCCTCAATCTGAATGTAGCCGCCGGCCCGGAAGGGCACGCTTTCGCCGTCCGGCACTTTCAGTTTCAGCTCCTTAATGAAGGTGGCCTTGTTGTCGTTGGAAATGACGGTGCATTCCCATTTCTTCACGCCGAAGACCGAATCTTCCACTTCCACCTTCATATCGCGTTTGACCGCCACCTGACAGGACAGGCGCATGCCCTTTTTCACGTCCTTTTTGCTGATGTGGCCAAGTTCCACCGGCAGAATATCGCCGCCGCCCTCTTCTACAATGACCCGGCACTGGCCGCAGGAGCCGCCACCGCCGCAGGCACTGGACACGTAGATGCCATTGTTGGCCAGGGTGCCCAGCAGCTTGCCGCCGGCGGGCACGGTGATTTCCTTCTGATGGTTAATCAGAATCTTAACGTCGCCCTCGGACACCAGCCACTTGCGCGACAGCAAAATCACGGCTGATAGCAGCAAAATCAGGGCAATAAAGAGAATAATCCCAATAAATATGTCATTCATGACAAACCTCTTAGAGCTTGATACCGGAGAAGGACATGAAGCCCAGTGCCATCAAGCCCGCCGTAATGAAGGTGATGCCGAGGCCACGCAGACCCTGGGGCACATCGGAGTAGCGCAGTTTTTCGCGCACGCCGGCCATGGCCGTAATTGCCAGGGCCCAGCTCAGGCCGGAGCCGACGCCGTAGACCACCGATTCGGAGAAGTTATAGTTCCGCTCCACCATGAAGAGTGAGCCGGCCAGAATGGCACAGTTCACCGCAATCAGCGGCAGATAGATGCCGAGGGCGTTGTAGAGCGCCGGCACATATTTATCCAGGAACATTTCCAGCACCTGAACCACCGCCGCAATGGTGCAGATATAGATGATGGTGCCGAGGAAGCTGATGTCGATGTTGATGCCCAGCGCCTGCCAGAGCACGGCGCCTTCCTTGATGATGTACTGGAAAAGCAGGTTGTTGAGTGGCACGGTCAGCGTTTGCACGATAACCACCGCCACCCCCAGCCCGAAGGCTGTGCCGATTTTCTTGGAAACGGCCAGGAAGGTGCACATGCCCAGGAAGAAGGACAGCGCCATATTTTCAATAAACAGGGACTTGATGAAGAGGCTAATAAGGTGTTCCATGGCGGGCTCCTCAGTTGTCCAGAATGGGTTTGGCGCTGGCGGCCATGGTGAATTCCTGGGGCTCACACTGGTTCGGTTTCCAGGTGCGCAGGGCCCAAATCAGGCAGCCAATGACGAAGAAAGCGCTGGGGGGCAGCAGCATCAGACCGTTGGGGAAATACCAGCCACCGTTCTTGATGCTGGGCAGCACCGTCAGACCAAACCAGGTGCCACTGCCGCAGATTTCACGGATGGTGCCCACGGTTAGCAGCATGGCACTGTAGCCCAGGCCGTTGCCGATGCCGTCCCAGAAGCTGGGTTTGGGTGGGTTGCTCATGGCGTAGGCTTCCAGCCGGCCCATCACGATGCAGTTGGTGATAATCAGCGACACAAACACCGACATTTGCTTCGAAAGCTCGAAGAAGAAGGCGCGCAGCAGCTGGTCCACCACAATAACCAGCGAGGCCACTACGGTCATCTGGATGATGATGCGGATATTGTTCGGAATACGCTCCCGAATCATGCTGATGAACAGGTTAGAAAAGGCCGTAACCAGGGTTAGACCCAGGGACATCAGCGCCGCCGTTTTCATGTTGCCCGTAACGGCCAACGCCGAACAAATCCCCAGCACCTGCAGGGCGATGGGGTTGTTGTTAAAGATGGGACCGAGAATGATGTCCTTATAGTTATATTTCTTATCGCTCATAATGATTTCGCCCTATTTTTTTAAAGCGCTCAGGTCAATTTTTCCGGCCTGCACCTGCTCAATAAACGGCTTATAGGCGCTGGCACCGAGCCAGAAATTCACCATGTTTTCCACCCCCCGGCTGGTCAGAGTGGCGCCGGAGAGGGAATCCACCTCGTGCTCATTCTTGGCGCCGGTTTTGGCCAGTTTGATGATGGGCTGGCCGGCGTCATTGAAGGGCACCTTATCCTTCCATTTGGCCTGCCAGGTGGGATTGACGATTTCTCCGCCCAAACCCGGCGTTTCCGCGTGCTGGTAGAAGCTGATGCCGACAATCTTGGCCGGCGAAGCGCTTAGGTCGAGGGCGGTGAAACCGTACATGGTGCTCCAGAGGCCGTAGCCCTGGATGGGGATAACCACGTTTTTCAGCTTGCCATCGGCCAGCACCAGATAGGCGGAGCCGTCCTTGGCGATGCGCTGAATGGAAGCCGGGTCGTCCCGAAGCGCTTCCCCGGCGGGGGACTTGGCAACGGCGTACATGTCGTAGTTGCTGGCGTCGATGTCCTTGACAAGGTCGCCGGTTTTCAGATTAACCACCACCGGAATGACGTCCTGGAAGCGCTCGTCAATTTGTTTGTTGGACAGCTTCTCGCCGGGCTGGGCCAGACCGGAGGCCACAAGAATGTTCAAGCGCTTCTCGTTGAGCTTGTTCTGATTCTGGATACCACGCAGGCCCACCGCCGCTACGGCCACTAGCAGGGCACAGACCAGACAGGTGATGGTGGCAAACTTAATGACGTAGCTGCTGCTATTGGTATTAATAACCTTACTGGCTGACATGGGTTCTCTCCTGCCGCCGTTTAATGTTGGCGTTCATCACAAAGTAATCAATCAGCGGGGCGAAGATATTGGCAAAGAGGATGGCCAGCATGATGCCCTCGGGGAAGGCCGGGTTTACCACCCGAATGAGCACAGTCATGGCGCCAATCAGGGCCCCAAAAATATAGCGGCCCCGGTTGGTAACCGCCGCCGTAACTGGGTCGGTGGCCATGAAGAAGGTGCCAAAGGCGAAGCCGCCGAGCACGAAATGCCACCAGAACGGCATGGCAAACATAGGGTTGGTGCTGCTGCCGATGGCGTTGAAAAGCAGCGAGGTGGCCACCATGCCAGCGATGCTGCCGACCACAATGCGCCAGGAGGCGATGCCGGTAACCAGCAGGAAAATGCCGCCAATGAGAATGGCAAAGGTTGAAGTTTCACCGATGGCGCCGGCCTGATTGCCGAAGAAGGCGTCCCACCAGGACAGCGTGGCCCGCAGCTTATCCATGCCCTCGGCCGAGGCGATGCTCAGGGCTGTGGCGCCGGAAAAGCCGTCCAGAGCCTGGCCGCCGGTTACCACCCAAACCTGATCGCCGGAAATCTGTGCCGGATAGGCAAAGTAGAGGAAGGCCCGGGCGGCCAGGGCGGGGTTTATAAAGTTTTTGCCGGTGCCGCCGAATACTTCCTTGCCCAGTACCACGCCGAAGCTGATGCCCAGCGCCACCTGCCAGAGTGGAATGGTGGGCGGCACAATCAGCGAAAAGAGAATGGAGGTAACGAAGAAGCCCTCGGAAATTTCATGTTTGCGCACCATGGAAAACAGCACTTCCCAGAAGCCACCCACGATGAAGGTAACCAGATAGATGGGAATGTGGTAGTAGGCGCCGAATAGCATATTGCCGAACAGGCCGCGACTGGCGCCGGTGGCCCGGGCGGCCTCCGCCCCGATGAAATACCAGCCGGCAAACATGGCCGGGAAGGCCGCCAGCCAGACAAAAATCATGATGCGTTTCAGGTCGATGGGGTCGCGCACATGGGAGGCGCGGGCGGTTACGTAGCGGGGGCTGTAGAAAATGGTCGCCGCCGCCTCGTAGATAGGGTAGAGCGCTTCGAGCTTGCCACCTTTGACAAAGTGGTGCTCGTATTTCTCAAAAATGGTTTTATCTTTCTCTGCGGCCATTGTTAGCCTTCCTGTTCAATAATCGTCAGATTTTCACGCAAAATGGCGCCAAAATCGTGCTTACCGGCATCCACATAGCTCAACAGCGCCACGTCCTCTTCACCCAGTTCCAGGGCGCCCAGATTGATGGCGGTGTCGGTGTCCTTCATCACCAGCGCCTTCAGCAGTAGCGTGGGCAGAATGTCCAGCGGCATAACCTCCTCATAGATACCAAAGGGCACGATGGGGCGCGGTGAACCCTGCAGGGAAGTGGTGAAGTGGAACGAGGGATTTTTCAGGAAACGGCCCAGATAGGCCCGCGTTTTGGAGAAAAGATTGCAGCCGGGGCGCATAAACTCCAGCAGTACCGTGTGGCGACCCTCGGGCAGGACGCTGAGCTGCTGGTCAAAATGACCCAGGAACGGCGTCTGACTGCGCAGCTGCCGGCCGGAGAAAACCGAACCGGAAATGGGGCGCTGTTCGCCCTCCTGCAGATTGTCAGCCAGAAGCGCTTGGCTATCGACGCCCCGATGGACGCGTACCAGCTGGGGTTGCTTCACGCCGGGCCCAACCACAGCCACCACCTTGGTGCCGTTGAGAACGCCGGTGCGGAAGAATTCGCCAATCATCAGCAAATCCTGCAGGCTCAGATACCAGACGGTTTTCTGCGGGCCGACGGCGTCGATAAAATGAATGTGGGTACCGACCAGACCGGCGGGGTGAATACCGCCAAACTCATGTTCCTGACCCCGGGCGAGCTGGTGGGCGGGTAGCTTGGCTCCGGCCTTCTTGACGATGTGCACGGCCCCGGCGGTCAGATTCTGCAGCACGGCCAGACCCATCAGATAATCCTGTTCGCGGTCGCCCTCCTGGAGGAGCAGCAGCGGGTCAAAGGCCAGCGGATTGCTGTCCATGGTATTAACGAAAATCGAATGGGGCTGGCTGGCCAGCGCGGGCACCTTGTCAAAGGGCCGCTGGCGCAGCGATGACCACAGACCATACTGGTTAAGCAGCTCCACGATTTTTTCCCGGCCCAGGTCATTGACCTTATCCACAGTACCGTAGGCAATGCCTAGCGCTGCCGGCGCGCTGCCGTTAGGTTTTATACTGATGGAAATGAAATGGCGGCGTTCACCGCGTTGAATGCTTTCGATGGTTCCCGCCACCGGTGCACAGACACGCACGCCCGGGTTTTTCTTGTCCTCGAAAAGCGCTTGGCCCAGTTGAACCGAATCCCCCTCGGCCACGAGCATGGTCGGCTTAAGGCCAATAAAGTCATCGCCGAAGATGCCAACGCTGGCAGTGGGAACGCTAATCTTGTCGGGAAGTGTGGGGTTTTGAAGCCCACCGGAGATAGGGAGTTCTAATCCCTTGGCTATTGATATCATGCTAACAATACCTTACTTATCCTCAAGATAATTATTATTGGTGCCGACGGCGAGACTCGAACTCGCACGACTTACGCCACTACCCCCTCAAGATAGCGTGTCTACCAATTCCACCACGTCGGCCTATTTCCGACGCCTCCTATGGAGAGGCGCTGGGAATATTAGTATTAATAGCAGGGGACGTATTATCTTTACTTGCGTGCGGAACGTCAAGACCTGCAGGAGATTTCTCTGTGGCGCTGGGCGCACGGTCAAGAACCGTGTCGCCGTGGGCGGCCTTGTTCAGAGAATAGCTGAGCGCCAGTGCACTGATGAAAAAGACCAGGGCCAGAAAACGCGTGGTTTTATAGAGAAAATCGCCGGCCCCCCGGGCTCCAAAAACGGAGCTGGAGGCCCCGCCGGCCAGAGCTCCCATGCCCGAGCTTTTGGACTGTTGCAGCAAAATAATGACTGCCAGCCCAACGGCGGAAAGTAGAAAAATAATCTGTGTAACAGTGGATAACATTAGCTAATTGCCTTAATGATTTTGAGGAATACGTCTGCTTGCAGCGAGGCACCGCCCACCAGAAAACCATCGATGTCCTTTCCTTGGAAAAGTTCACCGGCATTCTCCGGTTTGACCGAGCCACCATAAACAATTCGTAATGATGGCGCGATATTACCATTTTTCGCCGCAATGATTTGGCGGATTTCCGCGTGCACGCGCTGGGCATAGTCGGCGGTGGCCGATTTGCCGGTGCCGATGGCCCAAACCGGCTCATAGGCGATGACATCGTCGGCGCTGAGCAAATCGGTGGCCAGCAGGGGCTGCAGCTGGCGGTGAAGCGCTTCGCTGGTTTTCTGCTGTTCGTATTCGGCCAGACTTTCGCCGATGCAGTAGATAACTTTCAAACCCTGGGCCCGGGCCTGACGCCATTTCTCCAGCAGCAGCGCTTCGCTTTCGCCGTGGTCGGTGCGCCGCTCGGAGTGGCCCAGAATGACATAGCTGGCCCCGGCCTCCTTCAGCATGCTAGCGCTGATTTCACCGGTGTGGGCGCCGCTGGCGTGGGCGCTAACGTCCTGGGCGGCCAGGGTGCCAAAACGGGCACCGGCCAGTAGGGTGAAGGGCAGACCAAAAACCGTGTCCACCGTTGCAAATTGCCAATTGTGTTCGCTAAAGGCCTGAACCAGGGCCCGGTCGCCATTCATTTTCCAGTTGGCGGCAACAATCGCTTTACGCATAGTTTTTTCCTCATTTTTCGCTGTGAAAAGTCTATTTTAACCCCTATTCACTGGCCCGAATGGCCGCAACCACCAAATCCACCGCCCGTTGCAGCAGTACCGGTTCCTGACCCTCGGCCATGATGCGGATTTTCGGTTCCGTGCCCGAGGGCCGAATGACCATTCGTCCCCGTTCGCCGAGAAGCGCTTCGGCCTCGGCCACCGCCGCCGCCACCGGCTCCCGCTCCAGCACGCCGTTGCGCTCATTGACGCGAATGTCGCCGCTGATTTGTGGATAGGGCTGCAGCTCCTTGACCAGCTCATGCAGCGGCGCGTCCATCTCCAGCATGCCGGCCAGCACCTGCAGGCTGGCGATGATGCCGTCGCCGGTGGAATTGCGGTCGAGACAAATAATATGGCCGGAGCTTTCACCGCCGACCCGGGCGCCGATTTGGTGCATTTTCTCCAGCACATAGCGGTCGCCCACCTTGGTGCGGTGGAAATGGATGCCCTGGCGGGTGAAGGCCTGCTCAATGGCCAGATTGGTCATGATGGTTCCGACCACATCCCGAAGCGCTTCCCCCTTGAAGGCCCGATATTTAGCGATGGCATAGAGCAATTTATCGCCATCGACGATGTCGCCATTTCTATCCACCAGCAGGGTGCGGTCGCCGTCACCATCGAAGGCAATGCCTACATCGGCGCCCAGTTCACGCACGCGCCGCTGCAGCGATTCCGGGTGGGTGGAACCGCAGCCGGCGTTGATGTTGAAGCCGTCCGGCTCGGCGTTGGTTACCACCACCTGGGCGCCGAGCTCGCGGAAAACATGGGGGGCGACGGCATAGGTGGCGCCGTTGGAACAGTCCAGCACCACCTTCAGCCGGGAGAAGGGCAGACCCAGCGGAATGGAATTCTTACAGAACTCAATGTAGCGTTCGCGGGCGCCGTCGATGCGGTGGGCCTTGCCGAGCTGGGAGCTGTCCGCCATTTGCAGCGGTTGATTGAGATAGTGCTCAATCTGGCGCTCGTCCTCGTCCAGCAGCTTGATGCCGCCCTGAGCAAAGATTTTGACGCCGTTGTCGCAGTACTCATTGTGGGAGGCGCTGATGACCACACCGGCCGAGGCCTGGAAGGCGCGGGTGAAATAGGCGATGGCCGGGGTCGGGGTTACGCCGAGCAGATGGCAGTCGATGCCGGCCGAGAGCAGCCCCGAGGACAGGGCATATTCAAAGACATAGCCGGAGATGCGGGCGTCCTTGCCGATGATGACCGTGCGGCCGGCGCCCCGGTCGCGCAGCACCCGCCCCAGGGCCCAGCCCAGTTGCAGCACGAATTCCGGCGTCATGGGCAGTTTGCCCGCGATGCCACGCACGCCGTCGGTGCCGAAATAGCCGCGATAGTCCGTCATGATTTTTTCCCTCCAAACAGGTAAAGCCAGATAAAACCGAGCAGGCCGGCGCAGAGTGAGGCCAGCAGAATGCTAATTTTGGCCTCGGTCAGCAGCAGCGGCTGGCCGCCGAAAGCCAGCTCGGCGATGAAGATGGACATGGTGAAACCGATGCCAGCGAGCAGGCCCATGCCGACGATGTGGCGGTAGCGCACGCCGCTGGGCAGGGCGGCCAGACCGGTTTTCACACAGATAAGAATGGCGCTGCAGACGCCGACGAATTTGCCGCCCACCAGTCCCAGGGCCACGCCCCAGGCCACCGGGCTGTGGCCCAGGTCCTGAAGCGCTTCGCCGTCGAGATGGACGCCGGCGTTAAACAGCACAAACAGCGGAATGATGAGGAAATAGACCGGATTGTGCAGGCCGTGGGCCAGCCGTACCAGCGGCGGCTGGGCCTTGTCGATGCCGGTGCGGAAGCTGTGCAGCATGTGATTCAGATGCTCATCGGCGATGAAGCTGGCCTTGCCCTGGCGCAGCACGTCCAGCTTGTCCAGCAGCTTGCGGCCCTCGCGGCTGAATTCCTCTGGCCGGTAGAGCGATTTCACCGGCGTGGCCAGGGCGCTGAGCACCCCGGCGATGGTGGCGTGGATGCCGGAATGGAGCATGAACAGCCACATCAGCAGCGACACCAGCAGATAGGCGGCGGTGGCACGGATGCCGCCAAGGTTGAAGATGAGCAGCAGGCAGAAACAGGCGGCGGCGGCGCCGAGCTGGCCCCAGTTCAGGCTATCCGTGTAGAACAGGGCAATGACCACCACCGCGCCCAAATCGTCGACGATGGCCAAGGCCAGCAGGATGGTCATCACCCCGCTGGGAATGCGGTCGCCGAGCAGCAGCAGCACCGCCAGGGCGAAGGCAATGTCCGTGGCCATGGGAATGCCCCAGCCCCCGGCGCCGGGGCCACCGCCGTTGAGCAGACTGAAAAACAGCGCCGGCACCAGCATGCCGCCCAGGGCCGCCATAATCGGCAGAATGGCCTGTTTGAAGGAGGCCAGCTCGCCCACCAGCATTTCCCGCTTGATTTCCAGCCCGACCAGATAGAAAAAGATGGCCATGAGGCCGTCGTTAATCCAGTGGTGCAGGCTCAGCTGCAGGCTGAGATGGCCGATGCTGAGGCCCAGGGGCAGGTGAAGCAGCCGCTCATAGGCCGAGTGCAACGGACTGTTGGCGATGAGCAGGGCCAGCAGCGTTAGCACGAGGAGCAGCAGGCCGCTGCTGGTGGAACTCTGGGCGAAGCGCTCCAGGGGCGAGATGATTTTGCCGAAGATGCGCTCCCAGGAGTTGGCGTCGGCTTTGCTGTAGTGATTACGCTGAAAAAGTCCCATATGAAATCCTCAAATAATGTTTTCCGGGGAAGCGCTTCGGTGGGAGCGCTTCGGGCCCATTGATTCAGCCGGGGATTATATAAACTCACCCCGGCCCCTGCCTTTAATCCCCCTTAATCTGGCCGGCGGTTACAATGCCGGCTTTTGCCAGGAGTCTTTATGTCGCTACAAACCCTTATTGAAACGGCCTTTGAACGGCGGGCCGAGATTAATCCCAGCAACGCCAGCCCCGAACTGCGCCAGGCCGTGGCGGAAGCGCTTCACCAGCTGGAAACCGGCGCCGCCCGGGTGGCCGAACCCACCGCCGCCGGCTGGCAGGTGAACCAGTGGCTGAAGAAGGCGGTGCTGCTGTCCTTCCGCATCCACGACAACGAGGTGATGCAGGACGGCGCCGCCCGCTATTTCGACAAGGTGCCGAGCCGCTTCGCCCATCACGACGACGGCCGTTTCCGGGCCGAGGGCATTCGCGTGGTGCCGCCGGCCTTTGCCCGCCGGGGCAGCTACCTGGGCCGGGGCGTGGTGCTGATGCCCTCCTATGTGAACATCGGCGCCTATGTCGGCGATAACACCATGGTGGACACCTGGGCCACGGTGGGTTCCTGCGCCCAGATTGGCCAGAATGTGCACCTGTCCGGCGGCGTCGGCATCGGCGGCGTGCTGGAACCGCTCCAGGCCGGCCCCACCATCATCGAGGACGATTGCTTCATCGGCGCCCGTTCGGAAATCGTCGAGGGCGTCATCGTCGAACGGGGTTCGGTGATTTCCATGGGCGTTTTCATCGGCCAGTCCACGAAAATCTATAACCGCCAGACCGGCGAAATCAGCTATGGCCGCGTTCCGGCCGGCTCGGTGGTGGTGCCCGGCAGCCTGCCCGCCGCCGACGGCAGCCATTCGCTCTACTGTGCCGTCATTATCAAGCAGGTGGACGAGAAAACCCGCAGTAAAACCTCGCTCAATGAGCTGCTGCGGGCTTAGCGACTCCTTTTGAGTGGCCCAGGGAAGCGCTTCCTCAATTTGGGGGAAGCGCTCCTTTTTTATGGGGTGCCGGGAACGAAGCGCTTCCCGCCGGGAAAAGGCGTAAGATGCCTTTTTTCACTCTGGAGTTAATCATCATGACGAAAAACACCCGCACCGAACACGACACCATGGGCAATGTGGAGGTTCCCAGCAATGCCTACTGGGGCGCCCAGACCCAGCGCAGCTATGAGAACTTCAAAATCGGTGGTGAAACCCTGCCGAAGCCGCTGATTCAGGCGCTGGCCCTGATTAAAAAGGCCGCCGCCCAGACCAACGCCGCCCTGGGTCGGATTAAGGCCGAGCAGGCCGACCTGATTACCCGGGCCGTCGATGACATTCTGGCGGGCAAATATGATGATCAATTCCCGCTGGTGGTTTGGCAAACCGGCTCCGGCACCCAGTCCAATATGAATCTGAACGAGGTCATCGCCAACCGGGCCAACGAGCTCGCCGGCGCCGGCCTCGCCTCCTATGCCCCGGTTCACCCCAACGACCACGTGAACCACGCCCAGTCCACCAACGACAGCTTCCCCACTGCCATTCACGTGGCCGCCGCCATCGAAATCAATCGCCAGCTACTGCCCGCCGTCCGGGCCCTGCGCGACACCCTGGATAGGAAGGCCAAGGAATTCGCCCCCATCGTCAAAATTGGCCGCACCCACCTGCAGGACGCCACGCCGCTGACCCTGGGCCAGGAGTTTTCCGGCTACGTGCAACAGCTGGATAACGGTCTGGAACGCCTGCAACAGGCCCTACACTGGCTCTACCAGCTGCCCCTGGGCGGCACCGCTGTGGGTACTGGCCTCAATGCCCACCCGGACTACGCCGTCCAGGCCGCCGCTAAGCTGGCCGAGCTCTCCGGCCTGCCCTTCGTTAGCGCTCCGAACAAATTCGAGGCCCTGGCCGGCCGTGATGCGGCGGTGTTCGCCTCCGGTGCTCTGAAAACCCTGGCCGCCAGCCTGAACAAAATTGCCAACGACGTGCGCTGGCTGGCCTCGGGCCCCCGCTGCGGCCTCGGTGAAATCAAAATCCCCGAGAACGAACCCGGCTCCTCCATCATGCCCGGCAAGGTCAATCCTACCCAGTGCGAGGCGCTGTCCATGGTCTGCTGCCAGGTCTTCGGCAACGACACCACCATTAACTTCGCCGGCGCCTCGGGCAATTTCGAGCTGAACGTCTATATGCCGGTGATTGGCTACAACCTGCTGCAGTCCATCCGCCTGCTGGCCGACAGCTGCAACAGCTTCAATAGCCACTGTGCCGCTGGCATCGAGCCGGTGCGCGAGAAAATCGATTTCTTCCTGCACAACTCGCTGATGCTGGTAACGGCCCTGAACCGGAAAATTGGCTACGAAAATGCCGCAAAAGTGGCAAAAACGGCCTATAAAAACGATAAATCGCTGCGGGAAACGGCCATTGAACTGGGCCTGCTGAGCGGCGAAGAGTTCGACGCCCTGGTCAAACCCGAGGAGATGGTTAAGCCCAAATAGCCGCTGCCGTCGGCCCCAAAAGAAAGCCCTTCCGTTGGGAAGGGCTTCTTTCTTTATGACGTTTGAGGCGATGGGCCGGGGCTCAGAGCGGCGGATATTCGTCCACCAGACTGGCAAAGTTTTCGTTGCTGGTGATGACCTTGCGCAGTTCTTTGTATTGCTCCTTGCAGAAGGGCACGCCAAATTCGGCGATGGTTTTTTTGCGGTCGTCCTCCATTTTTTTGATGACGTCGGGGGTGCGTTGGGGGTCGGTGATTTTACCCATGGCGGTGCTCAGCAGAATGAAATTGCGGCAGACATCGGTTTCCATGGGGTCTTTTGCTTCTTCGGCACGCAGGCCGGTGCTCAGGAGAGCCAGGCAAAGCCATAGTGTTTTCATTGAGTTACCTCGTGGTTTTGTCTTATGGGTTGGACAGGGACAAGCCTTTGCCCACCCGCCGCCGAGATACGCCAATAGCGTGCCAACGGCGTTTTTCCGGCGGCCGGCGGTTCCTGTGCTAGAATCGCCGTTTTTTCAAACAGTTAAGGATTTTATGTCAAAAGAAGAAAGCATTGAATTTATGGGCACCGTCATCGAAACCCTGCCGAACACCATGTTCCGGGTGGAGCTGGAAAACGGCCACCAGATTAACGCCCATATTTCCGGCCGCATGCGCAAGAACTATATCCGGATTCTCACCGGCGACAAGGTCAAGGTCGAAATGACCCCCTACGATTTGAGCAAAGGCCGCATTGTCTTTCGGGAAAAATAGGCCCCGGCCCCACGAAAAAAGCGCTTCCGAGGAAGCGCTTCTTTTTTTGCCCGGCGCTGGGAAATCAGCGTTTCAGCACGGCCAGGGCCTGGTCGTAGTGGACATGGTCGGTTACCTCTTCGGCCAGCTCGCTGTAGAGCACCTGGTTGTATTCGTCCAGCACCACCACCGCCCGGGCGCAGAGGCCGGCGATGGGCCCGCTGACCATATCGACGCCGTAGTTTTCCTTGAACTGGGGCGCACGGAAGCAGGACAGATTAATCACGTTGGCCAGACCCTCGGCGGCACAGAAGCGCTTCTGGGCGAAGGGCAAATCGGCGGAAATGCAGAGCACCACTGTGTTGGCCAGGCTGCTGGCCTCCTGGTTGAAACGGCGCACCGAGGTGGCACAAACGTCCGTGTCGACGCTGGGGAAAATGTTCAGCACTTTGCGCTTGCCGGCGAAATCGGCCAGGCTTTTTTCGCTCAAATCATTGGCCACCAGTTTGAAATCCGGCGCATCTTTGCCAACGCTGGGCAGGGTGCCGTTGATTTTGATGGGTTCGTTGTGAAAGGTTGTCATGGCTTATCCTCACTTATTTAAAAAACTATCAAACTTTCTGTAAACAATTGGCGAATTGTATCACCGGGCCGTCGCCCGGGCAAAATCCAGATAGCGGGCGCGCAGCTGCAGGGTTTTGGGGCCGGGTTCACCACTGCCGATGGGCTGGCCGTCGAGGGCGATGACCGGCTGGGCAAAGGTGGTGGCCGAGGTAATAAAGGCCTCGTCGGCCCGGAGCGCTTCGGCCACGGTGAAGGGCTGTTCCACCAGCCGGAGGCCGACGGCGGCCAGCTGTTCAATCTGGGCCCGGCGGGTGATGCCGTTGAGAATGCTGTGGCTGGGGGGGCGGGTGATGGCCCGGTCGCCGCAGATAATCCAGGCATTGTTGGACGAACCCTCGGTGATGAAGCCGTCCTCCACAAACCAGCAGTCATCGGCCCCGGCCGCCTTGGCCGCCATTTTCGCCAGGGACTGGCTCAGCAGCTGGGTGGTTTTGATGTCGCGCCGCTGCCAGCGCTGGTCGGGCTGGGTGATGACGCGCCAGCCCGACACCGGCCCGTCCACGCGCTTGGCCTGGGTGAAGGCGATGACCGTCGGCGTTAAATCCGGGCTGAAGACAAAATCCCGGTCGGCCACGCCCCGGCTGATTTGCCAGTAGAGCAGGCCCTGGTCCACCCGGTTTTCCGCAATCAGGCGCCGATGCAGGGCCCACCACTGTTCATCGTCATGGGGATTGGCCAGGCCGATTTCGCCGAGGGAGCGCTTCATGCGGTCCAGGTGGCGCTGGTGGTCCACCAGCTTGCCATCGAGAATGGCGCTAGCTTCGTAGATGCTGTCGGCCATGAGAAAACCCCGGTCGAAAATGGAAATTTTCGCCTCGGCCTCGGGGAGGAAGGCGCCGTTGAGGTAGACGATGCGGTTCATCGCGGTTCTCCTAGGGTGAAAAGCCCTTAATTATAATGGCGGCCTTTTGGCCCTTCGCCGAGGAATTCCCATGAAAGACACGCTTTTTGACCAGCCCCAGCCGCCGGCGGATTTTCGTTTTGATGAACGGGTGGCCGCCGTTTTTCCCGATATGATTCAGCGCTCTATCCCCGGCTATGCCACCCTGCTGGAGCTTATCGCTGCCGCCGCCCTCGATCTGCCGGCCGGGGCTCGGGTCTACGATTTGGGCTGTGCCACCGGCGGGGCGGCCCTGACGGTGCAGGCACGGCTGCCGGCCGGGGCCGAGCTCATCGCCGTGGACAGTTCGGCGCCGATGGTGGAACGCCTGCGCCAGCACATCGACGGCTACGGCCTCGCGCAAATCCACGTGCTGCAGGCCGACATCACCACCCTGGAACTGCAGCCGGCGGCGCTGGTTATCCTCAATTTCACCCTGCAATTCATCGCCAAGGCCGAGCGCGACGGCCTGCTGACCCGCATCTACCAAGCCCTGGAGCCCGGCGGCCGACTGCTGCTGGCGGAGAAGGTGGCGGCGGCGGCGCTGGTGCCCTGGCACGAGGATTTCAAGCGGCTGCAGGGCTATTCCGCCCTGGCCATCGCCCAGAAACGCAGCGCCCTAGAGAACGTGATGAAGCTGGACGATGCCGCCACCGTCGAAGCCCGGCTGCGGCGGGCGGGCTTTGGGTCGGTGCAGAACTATTTTCGCGCTTTGCAGTTCTATGGCTGGGTTGCGACAAAGCGCTGACTTCGTTTCGCGCTTTGCAGTTTTACGGCTGGGTTGCGACTAAGTAGAGTCAAAGCGCGCGCTGCGCGGTCGCGCTTTGCAGTTCTATGGCTGGGTTGCGACTAAGTAGAGTCAAAGCGCGCGCTGCGCGGTCGCGCTTTGCA
>CAUSKK010000009.1:0-89728 GCA_963532425.1 uncultured Cardiobacteriaceae bacterium | reverse complement strand
CGATGAGGATGGCGAAGGCAACGCCGTCGGGGAAGTTGCCGAGGTTGCGGATGGCGACGCCGATAGTGCCGAGGGCGTCCCGGTAAGCCGGGTTGGCGGCGCCGAGCAGTCCGGCCAGGGCCACGGCCACGCCGTCGCCGGCCAGGGTGCGATGAAGGCCGGGTTGCTGGAGGAAGGGTTTGTCGCAGACCTGGCCGATGACGGCAATGTCGCCGATGTGCTCAATGGCCGGGGCCAGGGCCACCGGCAGCAGAAAGAGAATGGCATTGAGGTCAAAGCGGGGCAGCGTAACCGGCGGCAGCTGCAGCCAGGGGGCGGCGCGGACGGCGGCAAAATCGCCCAGACCGAGGGCCACCGCCAGCCCGTAGCCGGCGCCGATGCCGGCCAGCACCGCCAGCAGTTTGGCCAGCCCCCGGCTGTAGAGGGCCACGGCGATGGTGGTCAGCAGGGCCACCGTCGCCACCGCCAGCGCCGGGCCCTTGGCAAAGAGCACCCGTTGGCCGTCGCCGGAGAGACCCATGGCCATGTTGGCGGCGGCCGGCGCCAGGGCCTGGCCGATGACCATAATCACCGGGGCCACCACCACCGGCGGGAAGAGCCGGTCGATGAAGCCGGTGCCGAGGCGGCGCACCAGCAGGGCCAGGGCCAGATAGACCAGCGCCACGGCCATAATCGCCCCCTGGGTGGCCGCCAGCCCCCATTGGGGAATGGCCAGGGTCAGCGGCCCGATGAAGGCGAAGGAGGAGCCGAGGAAAATCGGCACCTGCCGGCCGGTGAGCCCCTGGAAGGCCAGGGTACCGAGGCCGGCGGACAGCAGGGCCACCGCCGGGCTAAGGCCGGTCAGCAGCGGCACGAGGACGAGGGCGCCGAAGGCGACGAAGAGCAGTTGTAGGCCAACAATAATTTCTTTCAAACGTTCCATGACGGGCTTCCTACTTGGATTTAAGCGCCGGCCGGGGCCAGAAGCGCTTCCCGGCGCGGGCGGCGGTGAGTGGGGTGGGGAGCATGGGCATTTCCTCCTAATAATGGATGGGGAATGGGCCCGGGCGAAGCGCTTCGGCACCGGGGCCCGGTTGTCGAAAACCTCAGCCTTGCGGCCGGGGCCGCTGGCTATAATCCGCCTTTTCAACCGACCAAGGAGAAATTTATGTCCGCCTTCACCTGTCCCCACTGCCACCAGACCGCCCTATCCCCGGGGCGTAAGCTCCTGCTCGGCTGGGCCCGGGAAGTACCCTGCCGCAGCTGCGGCCTGCTCATCGGCCTGGCCATCACCCCGGCCCTGCTGGCAATGCTGCCGTCGCTGCTGCTGGTGCTGGCCGTCCTGCTGCGCTGGCTGCGCGACCCGGTGGCCATGATTGGCCTCGGCCTGTTCGCCCTGATGACCACTTGCCTGCTGCATCTCGACGTGCCCCTGGAAAAACGGCAGATTACCTACTTCCCGAAAAAGGCCCCGACCGAATCGAAAACCCCCTAGGAGAAATTTATGTCCGCCCTCACCTGTCCCCACTGCCACCACCCCTTCCCCGCCGGCCGCAAACTGCGCCTGCTCGGCACGCCGGCCCCGCTGCGCTGCCAACACTGCTTCGGGGCAGCCTGTGGGTGCTCTGGGCCCTGAGCCTGTGGTGGTTCGACCGTAATCTGCCCCTTATTCTCGGCCTCGGCCTGCTGGCCTGGGCCGTCGAAACGCTGGTGAACACCTTCCTAATCCCCATGGAAGCGCTGCCCCCGGCCACCGACAACCCTTCCCCCTAATAAAAAACCGGGCGCTAAACCCGGTTTTTTTCGCTAGCGACCCAGCCAGGCCAGCAGCCCTGCCATTTCTGGCAGAGCCAGCGCGGCGAAGCAGCCCAGCCACAGCAGCAGAATCAGCAGCACGGTCAGGGGCGGGGCCGGCCGGTGCTGCACCTCCCGTAGCAGGGCGTCCACCTCCTTGCCCAGGGTCATGGCCGCCACCGGCTTTTTATGCTCGGCCACCACTAGCTGGAAGGCCCGGGCCATCGCCTCGGCTTCGTCGCGGGCCGGGGGCTGCTGGAACCAGAGGGCCCGGCGCCGGGCGGCCCCGAAGAGACCGGCCAGCTGGCCGAGGGGCAGCAGGGCCAACGGCAGCAGCATGGAGTCCTGGAAGCGTCGGCTGAGATAGAACAGGCCCGCCGCCGAGAGCACGCAGATGACGCCCTGCAGCCAGTACCAGCGGCTCGGCAGCAGGGCCGTCAGGATACGGCCGCCGTCCAGGGGCGTCAGCGGCAGCAGATTCAGCAGGTTGATGAACAGCATCAGCCAGATGAATTGGCGCAGCGGCCCCGGCTCCGCCCCCAGGCCGGCCAGACTGAGCAGCGTCGCCAGCAGCACGCTGGGCAGGGGCCCCAGCAGCGCCACCCAGGCCCGGTCGCGGGCCGAGGGCTGCCGTTCCTCGCTGAAGGCCACGCCGCCGAAAAACGGTAGAAAGAGAATCTGGGTTTGGCGGTAGCCGCAGAGGCGCATGGCCAGCCAGTGGCCGCCCTCGTGCAGCAGAATGATGACCAGCAGCAGCACCGAAAAGGTCCAGTCCCAGAGCAGGGCACCGCCGAGCAGGGACAGCAGCGCCGAGACCCCAAACAGGCCGAAGTTAACCGCCCGGGTGGGCCGCTGCCGTTGGCGCTGCTGGTGCTGGTGCTGCCAGAGGAAGGCCAGCCGGCTGGGCGGTACCCCCCGGGCGTCCTGCTGCTCGCGCCGTTTACGGTCGGCGGCCTGGCGGGCCCGGGCCCGTTCCTGGGCGTTGCCCTCGTGGTAGGCGTCCCGGGGGGCGGCGCCGGCGCGGCGGATATGGAGATAGAGCCGCAGCGCCCCGAGGAGGGTCAGGCGGGCGCTGCCGTCGGGCTGCCGGTGGACCAGACGCCGTTCAAACAGACTCTGGAGCTGGGCGTCGTTCTCGTGCTGGAGCCGACGCAGCACCACCATTTCATTATCCGGCCAGGCCACACAGTCGAAATGCCGGCACAGCCGTTCGTGGGCGGCCCACTGCTCGTCCCAGTCGGCGTAGCGGGCGCTCTGGCTGTGGCCGGCACTGTCCTGCAGCAGCTCCAGGGGGTTGTTCTGGCTGGTGCTAATAATCTGGCCGTTACGGGTCAGACCGTAGAGGGTCAGGACCAGCCGGCGGGCATTGGCAATGTTGGGGGCATCGCTCAGCTGGGCCAGGGTGCGGCCGTCGGCACTGCGGTAGAAATAGCAGAGGGCATCCAGGTCCAGCCAGCTGGGTTCCAGCAGCGCCTGGGCCTTGACCAGCGGTTCATAGCCGGCGGCCTCCAGCTCCTCGTGGCGTTCGCCGAGCAGGGGCGCCAAGGGCGGCCGGGGGCTGGCGTCCGGACTGAGTTTCAGCGTGCCCGCCACCGGCAGTGGAATGGCCAGCAGGGCGCGCAGAATCGAGGTGGCATAGATGAAGAAGAAGAGGAAGACAATCAGAAATAAATCCATGGGGTTCTCGGGCAAAAAATGGCAGAAACGGACGGAACGGGCCGGGGCGCCGTCCCAGCGGGCTTTTAGCAATTTCTTGGCCAGCTTTTGGGGGAGGGTTTCGTTTCGGCTCTGGGAATGAAGCGCTCCCCTTGGGGTTTTAGACCGAAGCGCTTTCCCCTCGGGAAAGGGCCCATTTAATTAAGGGAGCGCTTCGGCAGGAACAAAGCCAGCGGACCGAAGCGCTTCGTTGTTTTTGCTGCCAGCAAGGGCGAAGCGCTCCCCTTGGGGTTTTAGACCGAAGCGCTTCGGTTTAATGCGGCCGTTTGTACGACCCCGGCCCCGGCGGTGGTGGTAAAAATGGTCGCGCCGGGGCAATCAGCTTGGCCGACCGAAGCGCTTTGCTCTGGAAAGCTGAGCAAAGCAGTGGGTGGCCCCTTGAAGCGCTTCGTTCTTGGCGGCGGCAAAACAACGAAGCGCTTCGGTTTATTCCCCCCGGCCCGGCGGTCGAAAGCCAGCGTTCCCGACCGAAGCGCTTCGGTAGGAACAAAGCCAGCAGACCGAAGCGCTTCCCTTCTTGCCATTGCGACCGGCGAAGCGCTGCCGGCTCTGGCCCTAAATTACCCACGGGCCACCAAAAGGGGAGCGCTTCGTTCCCCGGAATCTTTTCCCGGCGAAGCGCTTCCGACTCAACAATCAAACCGAAGCGCTTCGTTCTCGCCACCGGCAGGACGACGAAGCGCTTCCGGGATTTGGGCCAGCGTCAGCCAATAAAAGCCAGGGACGGGAAGGAAGCGCTTCCCTCCGCTTGGGTCGTGCGCTGCCGTTCGGAGTTTCCGGGCGAAGCGCTTCGCTCGGGTTGGGGCCGAGTTACGGACTGTGAAAGGCCGAAGTCATCTAACGGCTGAAAAGGGGGAGCGCTTCGTTCTCCTGAGGCTGAAAAAAGCGACGATTACCACGCGACGGATAGGGGAAGCGCTTTGTTCTTGGCGGCGGCAAAACAACGAAGCGCTTCGGTTTATTCCCCCGGCCTGACCGTTGGGAAGCTATCGTCCCCGGCCGAAGCGCTTCAACTTCCAGAAGGGGGAGCGCTTCGTTCTGCGGGCTCAGCTGGGCCGAAGCGCTTCCTTCTGGGAGAACTAGACAAAGGTAGTAGGCACCCCGGGGTGGGCGGCCCGTTGAAGCGCTTCATTCCTCTGGCTAGTTGTTTCCCAAAGCCGAAGCGCTTCCCTCCGTTTTGGTCGTGCTGCCGTTTGGAGCTTCCGGGTGAAGCGCTTCGGTCAGGTTGGGGCCGAGTTACGGACTGTGAAAGGCCGAAGTCATCTAACGGCTGAAAAGGAGAGCACTTCGCCGGGAATGGGCCATTCAGAGCGAAGCGCTTCAGCGTCGGCAAAGGAGAAATCGCTTCCGGTCGAGAGCCTTTTTCCCAGCGAAGCGCTTCGGTTTGGGGTTTTAGATTCCTGATGGCCGGCAAAAGAGGAGCGCTTCTTTCCCCGGAGCCTTTTCCAGCAAGGCCTTTGGTGAAAACGAGCAGCCGGGGCGAAGCGCTTCAATCTGACGGGGGAAATAGGGAAGCGCTTTTGGTCGGGTGGCGGTGCAATGGCGAACAGTTGGGAAAACGAAGCGCTTCGTTGGGTTCGGTTGGCTAATGAATCCCTAGGACTGAGCCGTAGCGCCGGCGCCGGAGTGGAAGCGCTTCCCCCTAAACCGTTGGCAGCTGCTGGCCATCGTCGAAAACCAGCGTCCGTTCCGGCCAGCGCAGGGCGGCCAGGCGGCAGCGGCTCGGACTGACTCTGGCCCGGCGTTCCTGCCAGCGGGCCCCGACGGAATAGTCGCAGCAGAACACATTGTGGCGCGGGCCGCACCAGCTCTGCGGCGGGCCGGGGAACAGCGGATTGCTGCCGTCCCAGCGTCGCCAGTAGTGGCCGATGACCACCGCCGGGGCCTCGTCATAGTGCTGCCACCAGGGCGCCCGTTGCACAAAACGCCAGCGCCCCCCAGCAAAATGCGGCGCCGGACTCGGTTCCTCGTTGCCGCAGGTCAGGGCGCGAATGGGATTGCCGCTGGAATAGTAGGCGTCGCGGGCGGCGGTGGCCGGACGCGGGGCCGGGGTTTGCTCGGCGTCCTCCCGGGCCAGCGGCTGGGCCCGTTCCCGCTGCCAATCGGCATACCAGGGTTGATTGCGGGCGGCGGCGTCCAGGGCCCGTTCCCAGTGGCGGTGGGCGGCGACCAAATCCCGGCCCGAGGCCTGCCCCAGGGCGGCCACCGCCTCCGGCAGCCAGGCCGCGTGCACCACGCGCAAATCCGGTCGCTGCAGAATCAGCGGCAGGCCGGCGAGAAATGAACGCAGGGCGGCCCGCTTTGCCGGCGGATAGCGGCGCCAGGGGCCAAAATCGCGGCCGTCCCGGTCGGCGCGTTCGTCGAAATACCAGCCGGAGCCGGGTTTGGCCTCGTCCAGCAGCAGATTGATTTCATGGTTACCGAGCACCATCTGGCCCCGGCCCGTGGTTAGCAGCATCTGGCACCAGTCGAGCACGGCGGGCACGTCCGGGCCCCGGTCCACCACATCGCCGAGCAGCACCAGCCGCCGGCCCCGGGGGTGCTGGCCGTCGGCGCCATAGCCGAGGTGGTGGAGGAGGGCGACCAGGGCGTCCCATTCGCCGTGGATGTCGCCGACCAGGTCCAGGGGCCCGGCCGGCAGGGAAGCGATAAAAGTGTTCATAAATGAAAAAGCTCCATTTTAGACGGCTAGAATGGAGCGCTTTTCCCCCCAACGAGGTCATCATGAACAAATCTCTACTTACCCTGGCCCTGCTGGCCGCCGGCGCCGAAGCCGGCCAACTGCCGCTCATTAGCAACACGGCCACCCGCTGCCACCCGGGCACCGAGGCCTGCGCCACCCTCGAGGTGGTCTCCATCAACAGCGACGACCCGGCCCTGAACCGGCTTGCCGACGAGCTGCTGGGCGCCAAGGAGCATCGTTTTGACAGGGCCGGCCTGGAACAGTGGCTGGGCGAGGACGGCATGATGCCCGATAAGCCCGAGGGTAAAATTCCGGACGACGAGAAAAACTTCTACACCTACAGCTATGACTATCTCATCAGCCAGACCGGCGAAAGCAAGCATTACCGCCTGTTGAACCGGGGCGAGAATGTCTTCACCGGCGGCGCCCACGGCATGTACGGCAACAGCTATTACCTGGTCAGCAAAAGTCCGGAACCCCGGGTGATTCCGCTGGAAGAAATCCTGCTGCCCGGCCAGCGGCCGACGCTGGATAAATTGCAGGAAGCCGCCTGGAAGCGCTATCTGAAGGAGGGCCCCAAGGGCAGCGAGGGCCCGGGCTTCAGCGACGAAGAAATCGCCGAGCATCTGAAGAGTTTCCCCTTCACCGCCACGGACAACTGGCGGCTGGATAGTAAGGGGCTGGTGTTCCTCTTCCAACCCTATGAAATCGCCCCCTGGGCCATGGGCATGCCGGAAATTCTCGTGCCGGCCGCCGAGCTGAAGGGGGTGGTTAAGCCGGAAATCCTCGAGGAAATGGCCAGCTGGGTGCAATCCAGCCCGGACGAGGGCGCCAAACCCGAGGAACGGCCCCAGTGGCGCGGCCAGTGAGCTAATTTTTTTAACGGGAGACTTTTCGCTATGAAGAAAACTTTTCCCCTGCTCGGCCTCATGATGGCCACGGCCGGCGCCGCGCCGCTGCCGCTGATTAGCAACACCGCCACCCACCCGCTGCCGGATAGCAAGGCCTGCATCGACCTGAAGGTGCTGAGCGTTGATAGCGACGACCCGGCCCTGAACCGGTTCACCGACACACTGCTGGAAGATGAAATCGCGGAAAAATTCGGCTTCGACCGGGCGGGCCTGAGGCAGTGGCTGGACAAAGATGAGCGGGCCAGAATGTTGGAAGGTGGGCCGCTGCCGAAACCGAGAGAATGGCCGCCGAGCAAGCGCTGCCGGTCCTATGAGATTTCCCTCGTCCAGACCGGCGAAGGGGCGCATTACCGCCATTTACACCACTTTGAAAGCGCCAACCACAGCCGATTCCATAAATTTGACCGTTACCAGGAATATGTCATTCCCAAAGCCGCCCCATTCGCGGTTCTCACGCTGCAGGACATTACGCGGCCCGGCCGGGAGCAGCAGCTGGAGGAGATTCAGCAGCGGGTCTTCCGCCGCCAGCTGCGCCCGGAGAACCACCACGCCGCCGAGCTGGAGGAAAAAATAAAAACCGGCGCGCATTTCCAAGTCATAGCCTGGCGGCCGACCAGGGACGGGCTGGTTTTCGATTTTTCCAAAGGCTTACAGCATGGGCACGAGTGGGTAACGGTGCCGGCCGCCGAGCTGAAGGACGTCCTTAGGCCGGAGTTTCTCGCCGAACTGGCCGGTTGGCAGGAAACCGAGCCGGAGCGGGACGAGGCCGACGAATACAAGGCCACACCCAAACCAAACTGGCGCGGCCAGTAAACCGATTTTTTTAACTGGAGACTTTTAAATATGAAGAAAATTTTTCCCCTGCTCGGTCTGATGATGGCCGCCGCCTGGGCCGGTTCGCCGCCGCTGATTAGCAACGAGGCCCGCTACTGCTATCCGGGCACCGAAGCCTGCGCCAGCCTCGAAGTGGTGTCCATCAACAGCGACGACCCGGCCCTAAATAAATTTGCCGATGAATTGATTGGCGCCCAGGGCCACCGCTTCGACAGGGCCGGCCTGGAAAAACTGCTGCGCGAGAGTGAGGGTGAGGAAAAACTGATGCCGGAGAAGCCCGAGGGCAAGATTGACCCGGCGGAGAAGGACGCCTACGACTACCACCATCGCCGTGTGGTCAGCCAGGTCGGGGAGAGCGAGCACTACCGGCTGCTGGAAAAGTACGAGGGCTTTAGCACCGGCGGCGCCGGCGGCGAGTCGTCCGAAAGTACCTATTACCTGGTAAGCAAGGATAAAAAGGAGCCCGTCCAGCTGGCGGACATCCTGCTGCCCGACCAGCAGGCGGCGCTGGATAAGCTGCAAAGGGCCGCCTGGCAGCGTTACCAAGAAAATAAAGAAGACATCGACGGCAAGCCCCTGAGCAAGGAAAAGCTCAAGGAGCGTCTGGAGACTTACCCCTTCACCGTCAGCAAACAGTGGCGGCTGGCCAAGGACGGCCTGGTTTTCCTCTACCAGCTCGGGGAAATGGACGACTGGGCTGCGGGCAATGTGGAAATCACCGTGCCGGTCGCCGAGCTGGACGGCGTCATCAAGCCGGAATTTATTAAGGAAATGGCCAGCTGGCAGGACACCCCGCCGGAGAAGGACCAGGACGATTTGCCGAAGGCCACAGCGAAGCCGGAGTGGCGTAAGGGGGAATAGTGGCCCACTTTCAACACCAGGGCGCCGCGCTCTACTACGAACGGGACGGCGTCCCCGGCGCGCCGGCCCTGCTGCTGTTGCATGGCGGTTTGGGTTCCCTGGCCGACTTCGAGATGCTGCGGCCCCGGCTGCGGGAGCATTTCGACCTTATCGCCCTGGACTCGCGCGGCCACGGCCGTTCCACCCGGGGCTCCGGGCCCCTGACCTACGGCCAGCTGAGCGCCGACGCCCGCGCCCTGGCCGACCAGCTCCATTTGCCCGCCTACCACGTGCTGGGCTTCAGCGACGGCGGCACCGCCGCCTACCGGCTGGCCCGGGAAGACGGGCGGGTGCGGTCGCTGCTGACCATCGGCGCCAGCTGGCAGCGGCCCCGGCCGGCCACGGAGCAAGAATTCTTCGCCGGCCTGAACGCCGCGTTCTTCCGGGAGCGAATGGCGGCGCAGGTGGCCGCTTATGAAGCGCTCAATCCGGCGGCCGACCTGGACGCCCTCAGCGCCGACCTGGTGCAGCTCTGGTGCGACGATAGCGCCAGCGGCTATCCCGGCGATTCACTGGCGGCGCTGACGGTGCCGCTGCTGGCCGTCCGTGGCGAAGATGATGACCTGCTGCCGCTGGCCGAGTGGGCGGCCCTGCGCGACCTACGGCCGGACGCCCATCTGCTGCAACTGCCCTGGGCGAGCCACGAGGTGCTGCGCGACCAGCCGGAGCTATTCTGGTCGGTGGCGCAGCGCTTCTACGGGCTGGCGGCCTAGCCGCTCCGGCCTATTAAAGAGGGGGCCGCTGGTCCGGGAAATAACCCGGGCCGGAAGCACCCCTCCTCGCTTCATTGGCCTTTCTCAGAATGTAAAAAAGGCGACGAAGCCGAAGCTCCGCCGCCGTTGTTTTGGCCTAGGCCTACTGTTTGTGGGCACCGAAGTAGCCGTTTACCTTGTCATCGTCATGGCGTAGCACACCGGCCAGCTCTTCGGCGTTGGGGCCGAAGAAGCCACCGTGGTAGTAGATTTTGTCTTGCTCTTCCTTGGCGCTGAAGGTGTTGCCGTGCACCTTACCGTTGAAAGTAAAGCCCTCTTGGATACTGCTCATATTTAGAGGGTCAAGCTGTACCTTGTTATCCAGCTTGCCGGCGATGGTCTTGGCACCGAAATCCACATCGAAGTGGGCGGCGCCCTGGGTATAGTAGTAGGTGCGGTCGCCTTCCATAGGGCCGTAGCTATACATATAAGAATTACCCTCATAGTGGGCGCGGCCGGCGGTGGGCATATTGGTGGGAACAATGCCCTGGTAGAAGGTGTAGGAATCAGTGTTGCCAGCTTTTTTATTTGTAGTATCAAAGTCGTTATAGAAGGTTAGAGCTCCCACTCTGCTATAGCGCATTCCGTCAATTAATTTCTCAAGAATTAAATTTACATTTCCATCGTCTTTATATGAATTTTCATACAAAGCCGTTGATTGACCTTTAAGTGCGCCGGGCTTTAGTTTTTGCAGATTAAGCTGATAGTCCTGACCGTCAATCCGCAAAGTATTTAGGTCTTTATTGCTAATGGCACCGCGATAGTTTTCGTGAGTGGTTTGGTTCTTATAGATATCGTTGTGTTCCTGGAATACGTAGCCGCTAGCTGGGCCGGTGGAGACAGGGCTATTTGGATTAGTTGGATTAGTTGGGTTAGTTGGGGTAGCTGGGGTAGCTGGGGTAGCTGGAGTAATGGCCGAAGTAGTTGATGAGCTTGCGCTTGTTGTGTTCGGAGTGCTGGGTTAAGCAGCCGGGGTAGTGGTCGGTTTAATATTTTGATTGCTTACTGGAGCCGGGGGCGTATTGGCCGGGGCCGGTAAATTATTCTTGTTGCCACCGCAGGCGCTCAGCACCAGGGTGATGGCTAACATTAGAGTTTTACGTATAAAAAATCCTCGTGTTTGTTAATTGAAAAGAAAAAAGTCACCGCCGGAGCTGGGAGTTAGCGCTAAAAGAACAGACCTAAATCAATAGGGGCGCTGATTCTACAATGATTTGTGCCCATTCAGAAGAAGCGCTTCCCCGCTGGCAGGCCCGGGAAAGGGGGTGGAATCAAATTAGGGAAATTTTCCCGGCGGGCCCAATACGGAAAAAGGGAAGCGCTTCACCGGGGCGGGCTAGTTTGATTCTCTGGCAGAGAGAAGAAAGCGCTTCCTCCTACCCTGACTAGAGCCGAAGCGCTTCGCTCCACAAGGCGGGGTAAAACCAAGCGCTTCATGGGGAAGCCCAGTTGCGGGGAGCGCTTCGCTCGTAAGAAAAGGACGTTCAAACCGAAGCGCTTCGACCGGGATAGCCAAATAAATGGGGAAGCGCTTCACCTGTCTAAGCCTGCTGAATCGGCCGGGGTAATCAAACGGCTGTTTCAAACCAGAGGGAAGCGCTTCGTTCTCCACAGGGACAGAACGCCGAAGCGCTTCCTTTGGAAATCCCGCTCGCTCGGAGCAGCCGGAAAATAGCAGTCTGATTTAAAACGGGGGAGCGCTTCGTCGGAGCCAGTCAGTTTGATTCTTCGGCCGCCGGTGGGAAGTGTTTCCCCAGGGCGAAGCGCTTCGCTCTAAAAGACAGCAGGGAGGGGAGCGCTTCGTTTTCTCCAGTTCGGCGGCCGGGCCGACCTCGGCTTTTCGCGCTGGCGGGCGGCCATAAAAAAACCCCGAAAAATCGGGGTTGGGGGGAAGCGCTTACCAGTCGGCGACGTTGCGGTCGCCCCGGCCTTCACCCTTAAAGAAGGATTTCTTCGGCTTGGCGGCCGGACCGGAGCTGTCGCGGGGGAAACGGCCGGCGGGCCGGGGGGCGGTGCCACGCTTGGGGCCCCGGAACGGGGGGCGGCCCTCGTCGTCGCTGCGGAAGCGCTGGGGCCGGTCGCCCTCGGCCTGACGGGCGAAGCGGCTCTGCTCCTGGCGCTCGTTCAGGCTGCGGGTAAAACGGTTGCTCTCGGGGCTGAAGCGCTCGCTGCGGCTGGGCCGGTCAAAATCATCGAAGACCGGCACGTTGTCAAAGTGGGGCATCCGGGTCCGGCGGGGCTCGTCGAAGCCGGCGATGAAGCGCTTACCCTTGGCCGGCTTGGCGCGTTGCTTGCCGCCAAAATCCCGTTCCGGCGCGCCGCGAAACTTCTTCTTCGGTTTGCTCTTGGCCTTGGGTTTGGCCTGGGGTTCGAGGCCGGGGATTTCATAGCTGGGCATCTCGCGGCCCAGATAGCGACCCAGCGCCGCCAGCACCTTGCGGTCTTCGAGGCTGACCAGACTCAGCGCCAGGCCACTGCGACCGGCGCGGCCACTGCGGCCGATGCGGTGCACATAGTCTTCCAGCTGGCGCGGCAGGTCGAAATTGATGACCTGGGCGATGCCGGGCACGTCGATGCCGCGTGCCACCACGTCGGTGGCAACGAGAATGTCGCATTTGCCCTTGCGCAGGTCATCAACGATGCGGTTGCGCTTGCTCTGGTGCAGGTCGCCGTGGATAAAGCGGGCACGGTGGCCACTGTCGCGCAGGCGGTCGCACACGTCCTCGCTGCTCATTTTGGTGGCGGTGAAAATCAGAGTCTGGCCGCTGAGGTCGGCGCTGAGCAGGTGTTCCAGAATTTTGGTTTTGTGGTCGAGGTTGTCGCAGAAATAGGCGCGCTCCTCGATGTGGGCCACTTCCTGTTCAATGGTGATTTTTTCCGGGTTTTTTGTGTACTTTTGCGCGATTTTTCCGACCATGCCGGCCCAGGTGGCCGAGGACATGATGGTCTGGCGGGCTTCGGGCAGGGCGGCGACAATGGCGTTGAGGTCGTCCATGAAGCCCATGTCGAGCATGCGGTCGGCCTCGTCCAGCACCAGCGTTTGCACGCTGTCCAGGGCCAGCCGGCCGGAACGCAGGTGGTCAAGGAGGCGGCCGGGGGTGGCGATGACTATCTGCACGCCCTTGCGCAGGGCCTGAATCTGGCCGCGAAAATCGGCGCCGCCGACCAGGGCCACGGAAAACAGCCATTTCAGTTCGCGGCCGTATTTGCGCACCTGGGTTTGAATCTGCTGGGCCAGCTCGCGGGTGGGGGCTAGAATCAATGCTTTGATTTGTTTACTTTTTTTGTCCTCGGCGTTGATGAGTTGGCTCAGAATCGGCAGCAGGAAGGCCGCCGTTTTGCCGCTGCCGGTCTGGGCGGAAAGCAGCAGGTCCTGGCCGGCCAGGGCCGCCGGAATGGCCTGGGCCTGAATGGGGGTGGGCTGGTGATAGCCACTGTCGTGAATGGCCTTGAGCAGCAGGCTGGGAAGATTGAGGGCGTTGAAATCGTTCATTGGAATTTTCCTCTATTAGTGGCAAACCAAAGGACGAAGATTGGCATTGCCGAGATTAAAAAATATCATCGGCAACAATAGGTTAAGTCTAAATACTTGGGAATTGCGGGCGATGTCGTCAAAAAGGGGGGAATTATAGCGGCTTCGGCGCGCGGGTCAAGTGCTGCCGCTAGGGTTCGTTGGTCAGGCGTTTCAGCATGTCGCAGTGGCTAACGTCGCCAACCAGATAGAGATTGCCCACCTGCTCGTAGCCGAACTTCTGGTAGTAGGGGATAAAGGACTGGCGTACCCGGATTTTCAGGGCCTTGGCGCCGAGCAGCAGGGCCTTCTGGGTGGCGATTTGTAGAATTTCCGTGCCGAGGCGCTGGCCGCGATGCTCTTCCAGCACGGCGATGCGTTGCACTTTGACAAAATCGCCCTGGGGCAGCAAACGGGCGGTGGCCACGGGCGCGCCCTGGTCGTCATAAATCACAATGTGCCAGCAATGGCCCTCGTCGCTGTCAATTTCGCGCAGCTCCGGCACGCGCAGCTCTTCGATGAAAACCCGCCGCCGAATGCTCAGGGCGTCCTGGTAGATGTGGCTGTCCAGCTTGTTGGTAATTTGATATGGCATAGTCGTTAAATATGATAAAACAGCACGTGGCTAGAGGCGGTTTCTGTGCCAACTGGGCGCGGCGCCGATTATTTAATCAGGCCGGCAAAGTAGGTCAGGGTGCGAACCAGCTGGTTGGTGTAGGACATTTCGTTGTCGTACCAGGCCACGGTTTTTACCAGCTGTTTGTCGCCAACGGTCATCACCTTGGTTTGAGTGGCGTCGAAGAGCGAGCCGAACTCGATGCCGATGATGTCCGAAGAAACCAGTTCCTCTTCGGTGTAGCCGAAGGATTCGTTGGCGGCGGCCTTCATGGCGGCATTGACTTCCTCGGCGGTAACTTTTTTCTCCAGCACCGTAACCAGTTCGGTCAGGGAGCCGGTAACCACAGGCACGCGCTGGGCGGCGCCGTCCAGTTTTTTATTCAGCTCGGGGATAACCAGACCGATGGCCTTGGCGGCGCCGGTGCTGTTCGGCACGATGTTGGCGGCGGCGGCGCGGGCGCGGCGTTTGTCGCCTTTGCGGTGGGGGGCGTCCAGGGTCATTTGGTCGCCGGTGTAGGCGTGGATGGTGGTCATCAGGCCTTCAACGACGCCGAATTTATCCTGCAGCACTTTGGCCATGGGGGCCAGGCAGTTGGTGGTGCAGGAGGCGGCGGAAATAACGGTTTCGCTGCCGTCGAGGATTTGGTGGTTCACGTTGAAAACCACGGTTTTGATGTCGTTGCCACCGGGAGCAGAAATGACCACTTTTTTGGCGCCGGCTTTGATGTGGGCTTCGGCCTTGTCTTTGGAGGTGAAGAAGCCGGTGCATTCCAGCACCACATCAACGCCCAGCTGACCCCAGGGCAGTTCTTCGGGTTTGGCATTGGAGAAAACTTTGATTTCTTTGCCATTGACAACGATGGCATCGCCTTTCAGCTCGGCGGTACCTTTGAAGCGGCCCTGGGCGGTGTCGTATTTGAACAGGTGCAGCAGCATGTCGGCCGGGGTGAGGTCATTAACAGCGACCACCTCAACGTTCTTGGCTTTTTCCATTTGACGCAGGGCCAGGCGACCGATACGACCAAAACCGTTAATAGCAACTTTAATTGTCATAAATTTACTCCATTAGTTGGACTCAAAAATCACGAAAAATTCTAGCAAACATTGCTTTCCTGCGGCGCAAGATTAAGAAAATTTATGCTTAACCGCCGGCCAAAAACGAAGCGCTTCCCGGAGGAAGCGCTTCCCTATTTTTAGGCCTTCTGTTCGGCCAGCATCGGGGCCAGGCCGGCCGATTTGCTGCTGTCCCAGAAGTCGATGGCGCCATTGACCACCGCCGTGGTGATGCCCTGGCGGATGGCGAAGTCGCCGAAGCCCTCGTTTTCCTGGCGCTGCCGGGCCCACTGGCCAATCCAGTCGTCGAGAATGGCGAGGATTTCCGGCGGGGTGATGTTCTCCTTGAAAAGCCGGGGAATGCGCGTGCCCTCGCGGTTGCCGCCGACGTGCAGGTTATAGCGGCCGATGGCCTTGCCCACCAGTCCCACCTCGGCCAGCATGGCTCGGCCACAGCCGTTGGGGCAGCCGGTAACGCGCAAAATAATGTGCTCGTCGGGCAGGCCGTGCTTGGCCAGAAGCGCTTCGACCTCATCGACAAAGCCGGGCAGGAAGCGCTCGGCCTCGGCCATGGCCAGCGGACAGGTGGGCAGCGACACGCAGGACATACTATTTTTGCGCTGGTTGCTGTTCTTCTCGCTGATGAGGCCGTGTTCCCGGGCGATTTTCTCAATCAAATCGCGGTCGGCCGGGGGAATATTGGCAACGATGAGATTCTGGTTGGCGGTCAGGCGGAAATCGCCCTTGTGCACCTCGGCAATCTTGCGCACGCCGGTTTTCAGCGGCCGTTCCGGGGTGTCGATGAGCCGGCCGTTCTCGATGAACAGGGTCAGATGCCAATTGCCCTCCTCGCCCTTGACCCAGCCGATGCGGTCGCCCCGGGTGGTGAAGTGATAGGGCCGAATGGGCTCAAATTTAATGCCCATGCGCTTTTCCACCTCGGCCTTGAAGACCTCGACGCCGACCCGCTCCAGGGTGTAGCGGGTGCGAGCGTGCTTGCGGTCGCTGCGGTTGCCCCAGTCGCGCTGGGTGCTGACCACGGCCTCGGCGCAGTGCAGCGTATGGCTCAGCGGCACATAGCCAAACTCATAGGACAGATTCGGGAAGGTGGTGGTGTTGCCGTGCTCACTGGAGAGGCCGCCGCCGACCAGCACATTGAAGCCGACCAGATGGCCGTTCTCCTCGATGGCGACGAAGCCCAAATCGTTGGAATGAATGTCCACCTCGTTATCCGGCGGAATGACCACGGCGGTTTTGAATTTGCGCGGCAGATAGGTTTTGCCCAGGATAGGCTCAACGTCATCGGCCACCTCCTTAATCAGCGGCTTCGGCGGCTCGGTGGAGAAGACCTTCTCGCCGTCCAGCCACACATCGGCATAGGCCATGGTGCGCGGCAGCAGCTGCATGCTGATTTTCTTCGCCCACTCGTGGGCCTCCTTGTGCAGGGCGCTTTCCACCGGGTTGGTGGTGCAGAGCACGTTCCGGTTCACGTCGCTGGCGGTGGCGATGGAATCCAGCCCCAGTTTATGCAGCCACTGGTGCATCGGCTTGATGTCCGGCTTGAGCACGCCGTGATACTGGAAAGTCTGGCGGTTGGTCAGGCGAATGGAGCCGTAGAGGGTGTGCTCGCTGGCGAACTGGTCGATGCCCAGCCACTGCTGGGGGCTGATGATGCCGCCGGGCAGCCGGCAGCGCAGCATCATGCTTTTCAGCGGTTCCAGCTTTTCATCTTTACGTTCGGCGCGGATGTCGCGGTTGTCCTGTTCGTACATGCCGTGGAAGCGAATCAGCTGGAAATTGTCGCCATTGAAACCGCCGGTGAGGCCGTCGCTCAAATCCTGCACGATGGAGCCGTGCAGATAGTCGCTTTCTTCCTTCAGACGTTCATTGTCCGAGAGTTTGGGGTCATTGCTCATGTGGTGAATCCTCATTTATAAAAAGCCCCAGCGCCGTTGGAATTCGACGCAGAGGGAAAAATCGCGGTCGGCAAAGCCGGCGGCGCGCAGTTCGGCCTTGACGGTCTCGCCCTCGACCTCATCTTGATAGCCGCCGTCGGCGGTCAGGGTGAAGCGCTTCGCCCGTAGCCACTGCTCGAGGGCCCGGCGGCGGGACTCGTCGGCCCCGGCGCCGCAGCGGACGCTGACGCGGCTGTAAACCAGCGGCTTCATCCGATTATGCCCTTGGGCAGGCTGCGCCAGAAGTCGGCGAAGACATGGTTGGACAGCCAGTAGCCCAGCGGCAGATTGATGGCAACGCCGAGGCTGAAGGCCAGCAGCGGTCTGAAGCCGACGGCGGTCAGCTCGCGGAAACGGGTGGTCAGGCCGATGCTGAGGAAGGTCAGGGTGAAGAACCAGCCGCGCAGATTCTTCAGAGCCCCCAGCGCTTCCTTCTGGTAGGCGGTGCCGCCGGCGCCGAGGGCGCCAATCACCAGCGTGGTCAGCAGCGAGGCCAGGAAAAAGCCCAGGATAAATTTCGGGAAGCGCTGCCAGATTTCGCCGGCGCCGATGCGTTCACTGTGGGCCAGACTCTGCCGTTCCCAGACGCTCACCGACAGCAGTGCCACGATAAAGGCCCAGACGCCGACGAACATATCGCGGCCCACCACCTTCATCAGGGTGAAGGCGCTCTTGGCGGCCTCGTCGCCGATGGCGGCAGCGGCGGCAAAGCCGGCGGCATCGGCAAATTCCGAAGTGCCAATCCAGGCGCCGGCCACACCACTATCCAGCCCCAGCGCCCTGCAGAGCAGGGGCAGGACGAAAATCATCACCACCGCCCAGACGATGACCAGGGAAATGGCCACGGACACCTGTTCCTTGCGGGCCCGGCAGGCGCCGCCGATGGCGATGGCCCCGGAAACGCCGCAGATAGAGGCGCCGGCACTGAGGCAGGCGGCGAAGCGCTTATCCAGGCCCAGGCCCCGGGTGGCAATCAGAAAGATGCTGACGAAGGTAACCACGGAAACAATCAGCGCCTGGCCGATGGCCGCCGGGCCCGCCGTCAGTATCAGGCTGAACGGCAGGGTGGCGCCCATCAGGACGATGCCGGTTTTCACATAGAACTCGGTGCGCAGGGCGCTTTCCAGCCAGGCGGGCAGCCGGGCGCCGTTGGCCCAAATCAGACCGACGGCCAGGGCCAGCAGCGGACTTTCCAGCTGCCAGCTTTTCAGCAGGCTGTTGCTGCTCAGCAGGGCCACCAGCACGCCCAGGCCGTAGAGCAGGCTAAAGCCGAGCAGGAAGCGCTTCCCGTCGTAGCCCAGCCCCCGGGCGCCGAGACCGACCAACGCCAGCAGCAGCAGATAGAGGACGGCCAGGGCTGGCAGGGTGGCGGCCAGGGTGGCCGTCAGCGTGGCCCAGGACGACCAGGTGGCGAAGTGGGCCCCGAGCAGCCTGAGGCCGCCGCTGGCGCCGCCGATGAACAGCAGCGTGGCAAGCAGGAGCAGGAGCAGGGCAATCAGCATGGCCCAGCTGTCTTCTTTTTTGTACCAGGTCGTCATGGGTTTTTCCTCGTGGTGAGACTAATAGATGTCGCGTTGATAGCGTTGGCTCTGGCGCAGTTCGTCCAGATACTCCTCGGCCGCCTCGGCGCTCAGCTGGCCCTGGCCCTGGATAACCTCCAGCAGGGCCTTTTCCACGTCCTTGGCCATGCGGCTGGCATCGCCGCAGACGTAGACATGGGCGCCGTCCTGGAGCCACTGCCAGAGGGGGGCGGCCTCGGCCCGGATTTTGTCCTGGACATAGACCTTCTCCGCCTGGTCCCGGGACCAGGCCAGGCTGTAGCGGTTGAGCAGGCCCTCCTTGGCATAGCCCTGCCATTCGGTTTGATAGAGGAAGTCCTCGGTGAAATGGGGGTTGCCGAAGATGAGCCAGTTGGGCCCGGTGGCCCCGGCGGCGGCCCGGGCCTGCATGAAGCTGCGGAAGGGGGCAATGCCGGTGCCGTTGCCAATCATAATCATGGGGGCCTCGGGATTGGCCGGCGGCCGGAAGCGGGGGTTCGGTTCGACGAAGACGCGCACCTCGTCGCCCTCGGCCAGCCGCTGGGTCAGATAGCCGGAGCAGGCGCCCTCGTAGCTATGGCCCTCATAGTCATAGCGCAGCAGGCCGACGGTGAGATGCACCTCCTCGCCCACCTCTTCCGGCGCCGAGGCGATGGAATAGAAGCGCGGGGCCAGCGGGCGTAGCAGGCCCACCAGCTGGGTGGCACTCAGGGCCAGGGGGAAGCGCTCCACCAGGGCCACCAGCGGCGTGCGGGCGGCCAGAGCATTGACGTCGGCGCCGATGAATTGGTTGAGCGCTTCGTTCTGAGCCAGCTCGGCATAGCCGCGCACGAACTGGGGCGTGTTCGGCGACAGTTCCAGCCGCGTTGTTAGGGCCTCGCGCAGGGGAAGCGCTTCGCCGTTGAGCTCCACCTCCTCGCTGCCGCTCAGACTCAGGGCCTCTAGCAGGCGGTCGATGAGGGCCGGGTCGTTTTCAAACCAGACGCCGAGGGCATCGCCGGGCTCATAGCGCAGGCCCGAGCCGGCCAGGTCGATTTCCAGATGGCGCACGTCCTTGTCCGAGCGCCGGCCGGTGATTTTCTGGCGGACGCTCAGGCTGGCGCCGTAGGGATGCTGGCGGTCATAGGGCGAGGGGGGAAGCGCTTCGCTGCCGGGCGTCGCCCTATTGGCCCCGGCCCCGGCCGTCGGGGCGGCGGCCAAGGCCTGCAGCTTCGGCAACAGCCGGTCAATCCAGCCGTTGGCGGCGGCCTGGAAGTCCAGGTCGCAGTCCTGCCGTTCCAGCAGCCGGGTGGCGCCCCGGTCGGCCAGGAGCTGGTCGAAGCTCTTGCCGGCCTGGCAGAAATTCGGATAGCTGCTGTCGCCGAGGCCACAGACGGCAAATTGCAAATCCGGCAGGGCCGGGGCCTTCTTGCCGCTGAGGAATTTGTACAGGCTCAGCGCCTCCTCCGGCGGTTCGCCCTCGCCCTGGGTGGAGCTGACCAGCACCAGCAGCCGTTCTTCGCTGATTTGCTTCGGCTTGTAGTCGGCGGCGCTGCTCAGGGCCACGGCCAGGCCGGCGGCCTGCAAGCGCTCCTGGAGCCGCTGGGCCACACTGCGGGCGTTGCCGGTCTGGGAGGCGGAGATGATGCGAATGGTGGGTGCCGGGCCGGCTGGAGCGGCGGCGCTCAGATGGGCGGCCGGCGCAGCGTCGGGCTGGCCCCCGGCCCGGGCCCAGCAGTAGCCGGAGAGCCAGGCCAGCTGCAGGGCGTCGAGGCTGGCCAGCTGGGCGGTGATTTCGGTGGGTATGCTCTTCACGATGAAAATCCTTGGAATATTTTTTAGGCGGGGAGGGGAAGCGCTTCGGCCCGGGTTTCGGCCGGGGCGCCAAACCAATGCAGCTGGGACTGGAGGGCGACGGTCTCACCGACGATGATGAGAGCCGGGGTCTCGGCGTCTTCGGCCAGTTCGGCCAGCTCGGCCAGGGTGCCGGTGCGGATACGCTGCTGGGCCAGGGTGCCCTGGCTGATGAGGGCCACCGGCGTGGTCGGCGCGCGGCCATAGTGGAGAAGCGCTTCCTGCCAGCGGGCCGCCTGGGCCGTGCCCATATAAATCACCAGCGTATGTCGGGGGCCGGCGAGCCGGGTCCAGTCCTGGGGTTCCTGCTGCAGCTGCTGGCCGCTGATAAAGCTGACGGCCGAGGCATGGTCGCGGTGGGTGAGCGGAATGCCGGCATAGGCACTGACCGCCAGCCCGGCGCTGACCCCGGGCACCACCGTAAAGGGAATGCCGGCCCGGCGCAGGGCCTGCAGCTCTTCGCCGCCCCGGCCGAAGATGAACGGGTCGCCGCCCTTGAGGCGCACCACCCGCTGGCCGGCCCGGGCCCGGTCGATGAGCAGCCGGTTGATTTCCGCCTGGCTCAGGCTGTGGTGGCCGGAGCGCTTGCCGACGTAGAGGCGCTCGGCATCGCGGCGAATCAAATCCAGCACCCCCGGCGAGATGAGGGCGTCATAGCAGACCACATCGGCCCGCTGTAGCGCCTGCAGGCCCTTCAGGGTCAGCAGTTCCGGGTCGCCACTGCCGGCGCCCACCAGGGTTACGCTGCCGCCCTCGGGGCGGAAATGGTCGAGCTGGTCGTGGAGATGGCGCAGCGCTTCCTCGGACTGGTTCTGTTCACAGAGCCGGGCGAAGCGCTCCCCGCCGAAGATTTTTTCCCAGAAGGCGCGGCGGGCGGCCGGGGCTAGCCGTTCCTGCACCGTGGCCCGGAAGCGGCCGGCCAGGGTGGCCATCAATTCCAGCCGCCGGGGCAGAAGCGCTTCCAGCTGCTGGCGCAGCTGGCGCAGCAGTACCGGGGCGGTGCCCCCGCTGGACAGGGCCAGTTGCACCGGCCCCCGGTCGATGATGGCCGGAAAGATAACGCTGCACAGCTCGGGACAATCAACGGTGTTCAGCCACAGGCCCCGGGCGTTGGCCAGGGCAAAGAGCCGGCGGCCCAGCGCTTCATCGCCGCTGGCATTGACGGCCAGAAAGACGCCCTCCAGCTGGCTTTCGTCAAATTCCGGGCCGAGCCATTCAATGGCCTCGGCCGCCACCAGCGTTTGCAGTTCCGGATGGAGCCGGCGGGCCACCAGGCGGATTTGGGCACCGGCCGCCCGCAGCAGCCGGGCTTTGCGCAGGCCCACACTGCCGGCGCCGATGAGCAACACCGGCCGGCCGCGCAGGGCGGCGAAAAGGGGAAAATGGTTCATGGTTTTGCCTATGATGCTTTTTTTTCATCATAGGAAATGGCTCGCGGCGGCAAAAATAGCGATTTTTCCGTCCGTCATAACCGAAAGTTATCAGGAGAATATTTGATGTGTGAAAAGATTCTGGTCGTCTGTCTCGGCAATATCTGCCGCTCGCCCCTGGGGGAACGGCTGCTGCAAAAGCTGTTGCCGGAAAAAACCGTGCGTTCGGCCGGCATTAGTGCCGTCCTCGACTGGGAGGCCCACCCCACCATGCAGGCCGTGGCCGCCGAAAATGGCCTCAGCCTTGCTCACCACAAGCCCCAGCAGCTCAGCGCCGCCCTCATCGACGAATACGATTTGATTCTGGTCATGGAGGACTGGCAGCGCCAGCGGGCCCTGGAATGGCAGCCGCTGGCCGAGGCCAAGATTCAGCTCTTTGACCGGCGGCCGGTGCCCGACCCCTACGGCTACGGCGTCCCCGTCTACCGCGACGTCTACGCCCAGATGGCCAGTGCCGCCGCCCGCTGGGCCGCCCAGCTGGGTGGCCGTGGCTAGGCTCCCATCTCTGTGCCAGCCCCTGGCGCTGGCCCTGCTGCTGCTGGCCGGCTGGAATCTGCTCCCCCGGGAGCGCTTCGCCGCCGGCGCCGTTTTCCGTCTGCCCGCCGGAGTTAGCAACGGCGAAGCCCGGCTGGAACTGGCCGCCTCGCCCCGGCTACGGCGCGATGACCGGCTCCGCTGGCGCGACGAGGGCGCCGGACTGCTCGGCCTGCGGCTGGACAGCGGCGAGGCCGGCCGGCCGTTGGCCCTGCTGGAAACCCTGCGGGCGGACTATGAACGGCAGCTCCGCGACCGGGACGAGGCGGAACGGGCCCGGCGCCAGCAACAGCGCCAGCATCAGCGCACCCGCCTGCACCGGCGGCTCCGACTTCTGCAGCGCAGCCAGCCCCCGGCGGCGGAGGCGCTTCCCCTGAACGGCAGTGAGGCCGAGGCCGCCCTGCTGGCGGTGGAACTGCAGCTGCTGGATTTGCAGCGGGAGGAAAACCAGCTGGCCGAGCTCTACACCAAAGACCATCCCAACTACCAAACCCTGCTGGCCAAACGGGAACTGCTGGGCCAACGGCAGCGCCAGCTCCAGAAACAGCGGCGGGCCCCCAGCGCCGCCCGGCGGGAGGCGGCGGCCCTACGTGCGGAGATTCAGGGGCAGCTGCAGCGGCTGGAAATGGAGGATTTACAGGAACCGTGGACGGCCCCGGCCCGGGTGAGCTTTCTCCGGCCGCCCCAGGCCGAAGCGCTTCCCCCCCGCTGGGGCTGGCTGCTGCTGCCGCCGGCCCTGCTGCTGGCCGGGTGGGGCCGCCGGCGCCAGGAGGACATCGGGGCGGAGCTGGCGCCGCTGCTGGCCACGGTACCGCCGAGTCGGGCCCAGCGGCCGGGGCTGCTGCTGGCCCTCGACCGGCCCCAGGACCCGGCGGTGCTGGCCCTGCGGCCGCTGTGGGCGCAAATCTACCTGGGCCGGGGCGAGCGCCCGGGCGCCACGGTGGTGCTGCTGGCCGGGGCGCTGCCGGGCCAGGGCTGCAGTTTTATCAGTGCCAATCTGGCGGTGCTGCTGGCCCAGTCCGGCGCCAAAACCCTGCTCTGGGACGGCAACGGCTACCGCAGTCCGCTGGGCCAGCGCCTGGCCCGGCCCAGCGAAGCGCTTCCCCCCCTTGCCCTGGCACCGGCGCCCAGTGCCCAGGCCGGTTTGGACTGGCTCAGCCTCGACGCCATGCCAACGCCGCCGGGCTGGCCCCGGCTCGAACAGCTGCTGGCCGAGGCCCGCCGCCGCTACGATTTCATTGTGATTGATGCTCCGCCCCTGCTGGCCAGCGACGATGGCTGGCTCTGGGGCCAGCGGGCCGACCGCTGCTATTGGGTGCAGGGGCCCCTGTCCGCCTCGGCCCGGGCCCGGCTGCGCGCCCGGATTCAGGCCAACGGTTTCCGCCTCCAGGGCCGCATTGCCAACGGCTATAAATAAAAGGGGTTTATTTCTATAATATTTTTTAGCTATAGCCCTATTCTCTAAAATTACCCAACTTTTCGGAAAAAAATATATGCAATTCTTTCCCTCTAAGAAAAGCACGCAGATTATTAAATCTGATGAAATTGTTGCCATAAAAACCCTGCCCCGGGGCGAATGCATTGTGGAATTAAATTCCGCCGCCCAGGATGCGGTGATTTTCAATCAACGGGAACAGCGTTTTCTGCCCAGCGGCATTCATAAATTCAGCAACGAAAGTTTTGATTTCATTCTTTTTCTTAGTGATTTCACCCTGGAAACCCAGTGGCGGTGCCAGCTCAACAGCGTCGATAAAATCGTGGTGGTGGGCGGCGACATCACCGTGCAGCTAGTTCAAAAAGAAGACTTTGCCCGTCATATTCTTTTGGAATATCGGGACAATGGCCAAATTCTGAATTACCCTAATTGTGTCAATCATATTATTAAGACCCTGGCGGCGAGCAAATGCCAGCAAATAGGCGGCGACGAAATTTTATCTCATCTTTCGGCGGCCCAGGATTTCATTCCGATGCAAATGGCCAATTCCTTGCTAGAGGAAGCAGGATTAGATCTCCTGCATATGGATTTGGACGTTCTGGAGCAATTGGAACGGGTGGCCCCGGATGAACCTTTGCCCAGCGAGGAATTCAACGTGGAGCAGCTCAACCTGCCCCCGGCCGGCGAAACCGCCAAGCCCCAGCGCCCGGAATTCTCCACCAAAAAGGAATACCGCTATATCAAGGACGGCGACCGCAAGGGCCCCTTTTCGGCCGCCGAAGTGCAGGAGCTCATCGACTTGGGGGAAATCCAGCCCAAAACCAAAATCTGGAAGGTCGGCATGTCCCAGTGGGAATCTGTCATTGATTTAGGCATTTTTTATTTTGATAACCAACCATGAATAAAATTTTTTCTTTAGCCCTGCTGCTGGCCCTGGCCGAGGCGTCGGCACAAACCAGCCTATATGTCTGCAACGAGGACGGCTACGAAAACATCTACAGCAAGCCGACCCGGCCGGACTGTCGTCCCTATGGCGCCCCCGAACCGAAGCCGGCTGCCGCCCAGCCGAAACTGGCTGCCCTGCAGGCCCAGGTGCAGGCCGCCGCCGCCCACGCCCAGCCGGCTCCTGCACCGGCTCCCGCTCCCGCCCCAGCGCCGGCACCTGCTCCGGCCCCCCAACCCCAGCCGGCCCCCGCTCCGGCGGCGCCGGCGGCCCCGGCCCTGGAGGTTAGCGCTGCCCAGCCGGAACCCCAGCCCCAGCCGGCCCCAGCGGCTCCGGCCTCCGAGGCCGCTCCTGCCGCTCCTGCCGCTCCCGCCGCCCCGGTGGGCACCGGCGAGATGCGCACCATTCCCCTGACCGTCCAAATCAACGGCAAGAAGCGCGGCAAAATCGACGTGGTCGGTGAAATTGTTACCGAGCCCGCCCCCGCTGCGCCCGCCCCGGCCGCCCCGCCGGCTCCGGCCCCCGCCGCGCCCCCCCAGGCCGCCGCCCCGGTTCCGACCCCGGCCGCCCCGACCGTTGAGCCGGCGCCAGCACCCAAAAATGACAAGGCCCTGAGTCGGGCCGAGAAGAAGGCAGCCGCCGAGGCCGCCGCCCTGCTGCCGGACAGCATCGGCGCCGACAAGACGGCGAAGAAAGAGAAAGCCGCCCCGGCCCCCCGCGATGGTGGCGAAGCGCTTGAGCAACTGGCCGCCGCTAAGCCGGGCGAGGGCATTCGGCGGCGGGTGGGCGGCGAAGCCGAGCCGAAAAAAGGGGAAGCGCTTCCCCCGGCCGTGGCCGCCAAAACCGAAACGCCTCCGGCCGAAGCTCCGGCCCTGGCCCAAACAACCGCCCCGGCCGAATTTGACCCGGACATCGTGGTCAGCGCCGAGGAGATGAGCCGCCGCGCCGAGCAGATGCAGAAGGTGATGTGGGTCTGCCCGCAGCCGGGCGGTTCGGCCACCACCATCATTCAATCGGCCGATAAGCCCATGGATGAGTGTGTGGCCATGGAGAAAAACGACCAAAAGAAGCTAGCGGACTATAAGGGCAAGCCCATGCGTAAGGCCCTGGTGGAGGAGCAGCTGAAAAGCTCCGTCCTCCAGCTGGCGGCCCGTAAATCGGCCCGGACCACGGACGAGCTGAAGGCCGATGCCCAGGACGGCCCCGAGGGCAAAAAGGAGGACGCCGGAAAAAAGTCTGAGGCGGCTACAGCCACTCCGGCCGTAGCCAGTGCCGCCGCCCCGGCCGATGAGAATGTATACAAATGCTTTGACGAGAGCGGCACCCCCAGCTACGTCAATGAGAAACAGAAAGATGGTTTCCGCCACTGTGAATTCTGGTCGCGTTCCTATGCGGCCGTCCGCCAGGACCTGAAGAAGGAAGCGCTTCCCGGTGGCACGCCGGAGCACCCGCGCCTGGCCTGTAGCGGCGCCGGTTCCATCATCTTTCGCGGTGAGAAGAAGGATTTCGCCTGCGCCAGCCGTTCCTATGACTACAGCGCCGGCAGCAGCGGCGGCGAAATCAAATCCGGCGAAAAAGTCCAGGTGGTGGCTGCCCACCAGCTGGACTACTTCACCGAGGCCGGCCACTGTGGCGGCACCATCACGGCGGAAAACGGCCGCGTCCTCCACCTGGAGCCGACCAAAGACTGTCCGGCCGCCGTCCTGGCCGAGGCCAAGCGCATCGAACGGCAGGTGGTGCAGGCGTTGAACATCAACACCAGCGGCGAATTCCGCCAGCGCCAGCGTGATTTGACCGCCCAAATCAACAGCATCGCCAATGAGGTGGGTGTCGACCCCTATTTTGTCCACGCCATCATTTCGGCCGAAAGTGCCTACAAGCCGCGCGCCCGTTCCCACGCCGGCGCCATGGGTCTGATGCAGCTGATGCCGGCCACCGCCCGCCGCTTTGGCGTCAGCGATGCCTACAACACCGAGGAGAACATTCGCGCCGGCTCCACCTATCTGAAATGGCTGCTCGGCCAATTTGGCAGCATGGAACTGGCCGCCGCCGGCTACAACGCCGGGGAGGGCAACGTGCGCAAATATGGCAATAAGATTCCGCCGTTCATCGAGACCCGGGCCTATGTGCCGAAGGTCATGGAATATTACCGGCGCTACAAGGCCAGCCCCGGCGACATAGGTTTGTAGGATGCGTGCCCTGTTACTGCTGCTGCTGCTGGCCAGTGCGCTGGCCCCGGCCCGCACCTGCGGCACCATCAGCAACGCCGCCGGCAAGAAGATGAGCATTCCCTGTCCGAAACGGCCGCTGGTACGGGCGCCGGCCCCGGCCGTTCCCGGGGGAAGCGCTTCCCCGCCGGCGCCGGTGCAACTGGCGGCCCAGCCCAGCGCTTCCTTCAGCGCCCGCCAGGAGAAGCTGAAGGAGGTCATCAACAAAGTGGCCCAGAACCACCAGATGGACGAAGCGCTTATCCACGCCGTGATTAGTGTGGAAAGCGGCTACCAGCAGCAGGCCATTTCCCAGAAGGGCGCCATCGGCCTGATGCAGCTGATGCCGGCCACCGCCGACTATCTCCGCGTCAATCCCCACGACGAGCAGGCCAACATCGACGGCGGCACCCGCTATCTGAAGGAGCAGCTGCAACGCTTTCACCGGCTGGATTTGGCCCTGGCGGCCTATAACGCTGGCCCGCAAAATGTCATACGATATAAGGAACAAATCCCGCCATTTCCCGAAACGCAGGAATATGTGCGCCGGGTCTTGGCCTATCACAGCAAATATCAAAATGACTGGAAAGAGCACATCAAATGAAAGCTTTACGTAATCTTCTCGGCGTTTCCCTGCTGCTGGCCCTCCGCCTGGCCGGCGCCCAGCAGAACAACGCCCTGCTGGAGGCGGAGGAGGCAGTGAAGAACGGCGCGCCGCTGTCCCTCTATCAGCACCTGGCGGCCCACCCGCTCTACCCGATGGTGGAGTATCAGTACTGGCAGAACAATCTGCAGGACGTGGCCGGCGTCAGCGCCTTTCTGAAGGCCCACCCGGACAGCTATTTCAGCGATGACCTGGCAAAAAGTGCCTATAAACAATGGATTATCACCAATCCCCAGGCCATCATCGCCACCTACCGCGAATCCTTCGCCGACGACGAAATTACCTGCCTCTATCTCCAGGCCCAGCGCCGCCCCTGCCCAAACACGGCACCGAGTCCGGCGGCCGAGCAGATTTACGCCCTGGCCAATAAGAACTTGGACGAAGCGCTCTATCTGGCGCGCAGCAACACCCTGGCCGGCGTGAAGGACTATGAGCACGCCTACAATCGGCTGGTCAGCAAACTGGCCCGGGCCGACGATAGCGCCACCTACGAAATGTGGGCACGGATGCCCGCCGGCAGCCAGAGCGACAACACCATCTTCGATGTGATTGCCTATGCCCAGCGCCGCAACGACTGGGCCCGCCTGCCCCAGCTGCTGGGCAAGCTCGACGAGAAGGCCTACAACAAGGCCGAAGTGCAGTACTGGCTCGGCCGGGCCGCCGAAAAGAGCGGCAACCGCAGCCAGGCCGAGAGCCACTTCCGCAAGGCCGCCAGCCAGCGCGACTATTTCGGCTTCCTGGCGGCGGAAAAACTCGGCCAGGCGCCCCAGTTCCACAATCGCCCCACCCGGCAAATCAACGCCCAGCGCGCCCAGGTCATGAACGGCGTGCAGCGGGCTTTGATTCTCAAAAATCTGGGCAAGGGCCAGCGGGCCATGGCCGAACTGCAGGCCGTGGCCAAGGGCAAGCCGCCGGAGCTGGTCGAACAAATCGCCCTGGTGGCCCACCAGCAGGGCTGGCACATCGGCGCCATCAGCATTCTGGCCCAGAACAAAATCTGGGATAACCTGAACCTGCGCTTCCCGATTAAATACCGCCAGGAAATTGAGAGTCTCGCCCGCCAGCACCGCATTAAAACCAGCGAAATCTACGCCATCATCCGCAAGGAAAGCATCTTCCAGGAGGAGATTAAATCGGCGGCCGGGGCCCTCGGCCTGATGCAGGTGATGCCGGCCACGGCCAGCGACACGGCGCGCAAATACGGCATCAGCTACGGCGGCAGCGGCCAGCTCACCAATCCCAGCACCAATCTGGCCATTGGCACCCAGTACCTGTCGAACCGGCTGCAGGAATTCCGCAGTCTGGCGGTGGCGGCGGCCTCCTACAACGCCGGCCCCAACCGGGCGCGCCAGTGGCTGGACAAATATCCCAATCTGCCGCTGGACGAATGGATAGCGCAGATTCCCTTCAACGAAACCCGCGACTACGTCAAGAAAGTGATGGAATACGAAAAAATCTATGATTACCTGCTCCGTCAATAGAACCGGCCTGCTGGCCATCATTGTGGGGGTGAGCGCCTGCTCCCCCTACAGCGGCAACGTGCCGCAGCAACGGGCCCCGGTGCAGGTCAATGCGCCGCTGGTGGTGCTGCCCAGCGCGCCCCCGGCCGCCGAGGCCAGCGACGGCCCCTACCAGGTGCCCCGGCCCTTCGGCAGTGGCTGGCAGAATCTGCGCTGCCGCGAAGGCAGTCTGGCCGTGCGCAGCGTCGGCCCCGACGTGATGATTAATTACCAGGGCCGGGAAGCCCAGCTGAAATTTGAACCCTCGCGGTCGCCGCTGATTTACCAGAACGCCGCCTTCCAACTCTATCTCCAGGGCAATGAGGCCCTGCTCACCGACGGCCGCGCCAATCCGCTGCTGAGTGCCTGTCGCTAATCTCTCCTCCCATGACCTATCTGTTTCATCTGCTCGCCGGCGGCGTGCTGGCGCTGGGCTTTGCGCCCTTTAATCTCTGGGGGCCAGCCCTGCTGGCCCTGCTCTATTTCTGCCATTCGCTGCTGACCGGCACCCGGCTGGCCCGGAAAAGCTACTGCTTCGGCCTCGGCCTCTTCGCCGCCGGCATCCACTGGATTTATCTCAGCCTCTATCACTACGGCGGCGCCAGCCTGTTCTTCGCCATCGCCACCAATACGGTGCTGGTGCTGGTCTTTGCCCTGTTCATCGGCGCCGTCGGCTGGGGACTGGAGCGCTTCACCCGGACCCCGGGCCAGCGCGCCCTGCTGCTGCCGGCCCTGTGGCTGGCGCTGGAATACGGCCGCGCCCATTTCCTCTCCGGCTTTCCCTGGCTGGCCCTGGGCTATGTGCCGAGCCCGCTGCGGGAGCTGGCGCCGCTGGGCGGGGTCTGGCTGGTGGGCTGGGCGACGCTGACCGTCTGCACGCTGCTGGCCTGGGCCGGGCAACAGAAATCCCGGCGGGCGGCGCTGGCGGCCGGACTGCTGGCCCTGGGGGGCTGGGCCTGCCGCTGGCTGAGCTTCACCACACCGGTGGGCCCGCCGCTGACGGTAGCGCTGGTACAGGGCAACATCGACCAGCTGCAGAAATTTGAACCCAGCCGCATGCGCGCCCATATGGAGCTCTACATTCAAATGCTGCTGGCCCGCAGGGAGGAGGTCATCATTCTGCCGGAAACGGCCATCACCCACTTTGAAAGCACCATCACCGACATTCTGACCCCGCTCGGCGACATTCTGCGCCTGCGCAATCAGGCCCTGATTACCGGCATTCCCGCCGGCGACCTGGACCGAGACATCTACTACAACGCCGTCATCGTCCTCGGCGCCGGCAACGGCCGCTATTACAAGCACCACCTGCTGCCCTTCGGCGAATACCTGCCGGCGCGCGGGCTCTTCGAGTTCTTCCGCGACTATGTGCAAATCCCCCTGGGCGATTTCACCCGGGGCGCGGCGACACAACCACCGCTGTTCAGCCGGGGCGTGCCGCTGAGCGCTTCCATCTGCTACGAGGCCGCCTTTGGCCGCGACATCCGCCGCAATGCCGGCGCCGCCCACTATCTGGTCAACATCTCCAACGACGGCTGGTTCAAGGGCTCCATCGCCTACGACCAGCATCTGCAGATGAACCAGCTGCGCGCCCTGGAAAGCGGCCGACCGCTGGCCCGGGCCACCAATACCGGCCTGACCGCCTTCATCGACGAACGCGGCCGCATCGTCGCCCAGCTGGAACGCGACACGCGCGGGGTGCTGAGCGGCACGGTGCAACCGCGCGAGGGCCTGACTCCCTATGTGCGCTGGGGCAATCGGGTTTTTGAAGCGCTTCTTATCCTGCAGTTTGTGTGCTTTTTCCTCTGTCGTTTCAGGAAAGTGGAACGCTTCCCCGCTGGGTGAAGCGCTCCTCCTCGTTCAGCTGCTGGTGTTTCTCGGCTGTCGTTTCAGGAGGGTGGAACGCTCCCCCGCTGGGTGAAGCGCTTCTTCTAATTCAATTTTTAGTATTTCTGGGCTGTCGTTTTAGAAAGGTGGAACGCGCTGTTTGCCCCTAGGGCAAACGGTGCCGCGCGGCGGCGCTCCCGCTGGGTGAAGCGCTTCCCCTCGGGCGCTGCTCTCGTTGGCGCGGCGGGGCGCGCACTCCTTCTTTTCTGACCCGACAGAACGAAGCGCTCCCTCCTTTTCCGGCCGGAAGCACTTCCCCCTCGGGCACTGCCCCTGTTGGTACGCCGGGCGCGCACTCCTTATTTAATTCCGGGCTGGCGGTGGCGCTGGCCCTAGAAGGCCATTCCTCCATTAGAAACCGAAGCGCTTCGACCTCTCTAGCTTTGAGGATAGAAGCGCTTCCCCTCTTTTGACCCAGCAGACCGAAGCGCTTCGGGCGCCGGTTTGGATTTCCTCTCCGACCCCGCCGGCTGATGAAATTAAAGCGCTTCGTTCTCATGAGATTTGTTTCTTGCTTCGGTCGGGTCGGTTAAAGCGAAGCGCTTCAGCCGGAGAAAGCGCGTCCTCTTTCCTCACTTTTTTAAAACGAAGCGCTCCCCTTCGAGCGACTACCAAACCACTGCCAGCGATGAAGCGCTTCCTTGCTCCGGGCCCGGTAAACCGAAGCGCTTCCCTTCGTCCAGACCAGTGGCAGAGCGAAGCGCTTCAGCTTTGGAGTCATCATTAGCCCGGTGCGGACAAATCCTCAGGCCACCCACCGCACCCAGGTTCGGCTGGGTAGAAAGCCGAGGTGGGGCGGCGCCACCCAGTGGCTGGCGGCGCTGAAGCGCTTCGTTAGCCCAGCCCGTTTAGTAAGTTTCAACGGGGGAAGCGCTTCCCCTGCTGGCAAAAGCCGAATTACCCCCTGCTGATTCAAATGACCGAAGCGCTTCGTTCTCTCCAGCTTTTGGGTTTGAAGCGCACTCCCTGGCCGAAGCGCTTAGGTCATTGGCTTGGGCTACTTAAATCTTGCTCCGACCCGTTTGGCCGAAGCGCTTCAATCCTGAAAAGCGCCGTGCGGGTTTAAGAGTTCCAGTGGGGAAGCGCTTCGTTCTCATGAGATTTGTTTCCTGCCTCGGTTTGGTCGGCTGAACCGAAGCGCTTCGTTATCTCTCTGCGTTGGCAATGGAAGCGCTCCCCTTTCCCCGCTTGAAGCGCTTCGGCCGGGAAGACTGCTTCGCTCTAAGGGAAAAGATTTTCTGCGGGCCGGGGGTGTACTTCTTATTCTCTGGGTTCACAGAAGGAAGCGCTTCGTTCTCCGACCATGGATGGCTTCCCGGCCCCAGCCCGGCCGGTTTTTTCTCCAGTCTGAAGCGCTCCCCCTTGCCCGGCGCCGGCAAACCGAAGCGCTTCGGTTTCAGAGAAAAAGACTGGCCCGGGTCGGGGGAAGCGCTTCGTTTTAGTTGAGATTGAAGCGCTTCCCCCATAAAAAAAGCCTCCCGAAGGAGGCTGGAATTTGCCGCCGAAAAACCCTCAGTCGGCCGGGCTGAGCGTCGCCAGCGGGGCGAAGTATTCCTGCAGGTACTGGTCGAAGGGCATCTGCGTGGCGGCGGCGGCCTCGCTCTCCTCAAACTGTTGCAGCGACTGCTGGGCCAGCGTCGTTAGGGCTGCCTGGCGGTCGGCGAAGAGCGGTTCCAGCAGAACCTGCCGGTGCTGCTGGGCCAGCTCCAGGGCCCAATCCACAAACTCCCGGCCCTGCACCTCGCGCTGCTGGCGTTGGGCCGGCAGTTCCTCCCGGCTCAGCAGTGCCTCCACGGCCAGCCGGTGCGGTTCGCCCAGGGCCGCCGCCACCGGCAGTAGCTGCTGCAGCAGCGCCGCCGCCCATTCCTGAATCGGCCGGCGGTGGCCCCGGTCGCTGAGCTGAATGTCCGGACTGAGGCCGCAGCAGGCCGTGCGCAGCCGGTTGGTGTTCTGCTCGTTCCAGGCGCTGCTGCCGAAGGCCGGCGTCGGATTGAGCAGGGCCCAGAGCATCAGCGCCTCCAGCACCCGCATCTGTTCGAGGCTGATGCCGCAGGGGTCCCAGGGATTGACGTCGAGCAGGCGCAATTCCACATAGGCAATGCCGCGATGGCGCAGGGCCAGGCTCGGCAGTTCGCCGCGCCGGGTCAGCTGCTTCGGCCGGGCCGCCGTGTAGTACTCGTTTTCGATTTGCAGAATATTGACGCTGATTTGCTTATAGCTGCCGTCGGCGTTCTTCAGGCCCAGATACTCATAGGCCGGCGCCGGGGTCAGCACAGCGCTAATCAGGTCGTTGGTGTAGCTCTCCAGATTGTCGAAGCTGACGGCAAAGTCCACCTTGTTCTGATAGCCGAGATTGCTCATGCGCAGCGTGGTGGCGTTGGCCCAGCCCAGGGTATTTTCGCTGCAGCGGCTGAGCTGGCTCCGGGCCGGGAGGAAACTCCGGTCCACCAGCGGCGAGGCCCCGTAGAGATAGCAGACCAGCCAGGACACGCGCTGGAGACTGCGCAGCATGCCCATGAAGCGCTGGTTACGGAAGGCCTGGTTGTCCGCCACCCCCTCCAGCCGGGCGAGCTCGGCGAAGAGCTCCGGCGGCGGCGAATAGTTGAAATGAATGCCGGCAATCATCTGCATATAGCGGCCGTAGCGCTGGGCCAGGCCGAGGCGGTAGAGCCGGCGGATGCGGCCAGAATTGCTGGTGCCGAAGTGGCCGATTTCGATGTCTTCCTCGTTCTCGGGCAGAATGCAGGGCATGGAGGCCGGCCACAGCAGCTCGTCGCCGATGTGCTGGGCGCAGAACTGGTGCAGCTCCTTGAGCTCGTCATAGGCACTTTCCACGCTGGTGCGGGCGCCGGTTACCAGCTCCAGCAGCGCTTCGCCATAGTCGATGGTGATGTGCGGGTGGCTGAAGGCACTGCCCAGGGCCCGGGGGTGAAAACTGCGGGCCAGCTGGCCATCGGGCTGGGTGCGCAGGGTTTCCCGTTCGATGCCGATGCGGCCGCCGCGCAGCGTAAATTGACCATATTCCATATTTGAATCCCTCCAAAAAAGCAGAGGGGCATAATAGCGGACTTTACGAAATCAAACGGGAGCAGTCCGAATTCGCTCCCCCCAGCCGAGGAAAACACCATGAAAATTGCCGTACTGATGGACGACATCCGCACCATCAAACCCCATAAGGACACCACCTTCGCCCTGATGCTCAGCGCCCAGCGGCGCGGCCACGAGGTTTTTATTCTGCAGCAGCCCGATTGGTTCGTGCGCGACGGCCGGGTCAGCGCCCGGGTGCAGCGGGTGGAACTGACCGACCGGGCCCAGGATTACCATCGGGTGCTGGAGGAAACCACGCTGGATTTGAGCAGCGTGGCCGTGCTGCTGCAGCGCAAGGACCCGCCCTTCGACCTGAACTATATCTACGACAGCTACATGCTGGATTTGCTCGTCCGGGCCGGGGTGCGGGTGGTCAATCCGCCAGCGGCCCTGCGCAATGTCAATGAGAAATTCGCCATCAGCCGGGTGCCCCAGGCGACGCCGCCGACGCTGATTAGCCGTTCCGTCGCCGACATCCGCGCCTTCGTCCGCGAGCAGGGCACCGCCGTGCTCAAACCGCTGGACGGCATGGGCGGCATGGGCATTTTCCGCCTCAGCGCCGACGACAATAATTTTTCCGCCATTCTCGAAACCATGAATCCAGACGGGCGCACGCCGCTGATGGTGCAGCGCTATCTGCCCGAGGTTACGGCCGGCGACAAGCGCATTCTGATTATCAACGGCGAGCCGGTGGACCACGGCCTGGCCCGGCTGCCCAAGGCCGGCGAGTTCCGCGCCAATCTGGCCGCCGGCGGCACCGGGGTGGTGCAGCCGCTGACCGAACGGGATTACTGGCTGGTGGAACAGGTCCAGCCGCTGATTGCCGAGGAGGGTCTCTATCTGGTCGGCCTGGACGTTATCGGCGGCCATATCACCGAAATCAACGTAACCAGCCCCACCTGCCTGCGCGAGATTGAGGCCGCCACCGGCCAGGATGTGGCGGGGAAATTTTGGTCTGGTTTAGGGCTTTAGGCCCTAAACCATCTCCAGCCTGCGGCTGTGGTCCGGTCTGGGACTTTAGTCCCAAAACCATCACCAGCCTTTGGCTGTGGTCCGGTCTGGGACTTTAGTCCCAGCCCGTCCCCTGACTTCGTCAGTGGTTTTGCTTCGGGGCCAAGCCCCGAACCATTCCCAGCCTGCGGCTGTGGTCCGGTTTAGGGCTTTAGGCCTTTAGCCTTCCGATTTAAATCCCAGGGGGAAGCGCTTTAAAGGGAAATATTTATTCCCCATGAAGCGCTTCCCCTAGGGACAGCTGGGCCCGTTGCCGTTTTTAATAAAGCCGGCGTCGGGGCGAATCACCGACAGCAGCACACAATCCTCGGCGCCGGGATTACAAACGCCGTGGGTCTGACCGGGGCTGACCACCACGCTGTCGCCGGCCCGGAGCCGGCGGCGGGGGCCGGGGCCATCGTCGATGAGTTCGCCGCTGCCGCGCAGAATCAGCCAAATGTCCGCGCCGGCCGGGTGGCGGTGGGGCGGCAGGGTGCCGCCGGGGGGAATCTGCCACAGCACCAGATTGAGATTGCTGCCGCTGTGCAGCACGGTGCGCACGGCCTCGGCGGGCCCGGTCTGGAGATGGGCGTCAATGTTGAGAATTTCCGGCAGTGTCGGGTTCATAGTTGTTCCTCGGGAAAAAGTGTCAGTTCACGGGCCGGCCGGCGTTTGCTAACGCGCCCGGGGGTCGTGGCCTTGCCCAGGGCCAGCAGCAAATCGTCCAGCGGTTCCGGCAGATATGGCGACGCCGGGCCCCGTTAGGGTAACCGGCCTGGGCACCGTCTGCCAACCCGCCCCCGCAGCTACCCTATCCCACCGGTGGCCTTAAAATGGCCGCTTTTAATTCCGAGGAAAAACCATGAAAAAACTGCTAACCCTACTGCTGGCCGCCAACGTAATGGCCGCCGACCTGCCCCTGGCCGAAGCGCCGAAGCCGGGCCTGCAAACCACCACCACCGGGCCCATTAGCCTGACCTTTAAACCCGACGGCGGCGATGTGGTGGCCGTGCTGCCCAAGGACGCGAAAACCGAAGTGCTGATGAGCGACGAGGCCGGCCATCAGCTGCTGCGCAACGATTTTGGCCTGGTTGGCTGGGCGAAGGCCGGCGGTGAAGGCAGCGATGATTTCAATCCGGAACAGCTGAAAAAGCGGGAAGTGAAATACAGGGGCCAGGAGGAGGACACCTTCAGCCTCTGGTACGACGGCGCCCTGGGCCAGGCCCGTGAGGGGATTTTCCACGAGGACGATGACGGCAAGCTCCAGTCCGGCGCCCACCCCAGCGACAGCGTCTTCGACTATGAGCGGATTTTGGAAACGGCCCTTCAGCCGGACGGGCAGCGCTTCGCCGTGCTCTGTTCCAGCGGCATGAGCGACGATTATTTCTGCCTGTGGTTGCCGGCGGACGCTATTGTCGGTGCGGACACTAGGAAGGCACCGGGCATCGGCGGCCAGACCTTCTACATGCCCGGCAACGGCTTCGTCTACGCCATCAGCGACTCCGCCGGCAGCAGCTACACCGAGCATCACCGGGAGAAATGGGCGCTGGTGGACGGCCAATTTAAGGAGGTGGAGCAGCCCTACTACTACATCGGTCGAGAAAACAGCGTCTACCAGGGCCGGCGCGGCACGGACGATGACGATATCCGGAAAAAACCGCTAACTCTGACCGACGCCGGCGGCAAAACTGTGGCGACGCTGCAACCCGGCGACCAGGTTACGCTGCTGCTGCGCGACAACCAGCATAAATGCCCCAAGGAAGCGCAAATTAATGAGCTGGGCCTGTGCGGCGAGGAACGCTACCTGCTGCGCACCGGCGACGGCACCCTGGGCTGGATTACGGTGGATTACAGCAAGGAGGACGCACCGGTCATCGATGGCCTGAGCCCCATGGCCGGCTAAATCGGGGGAGCGGAAGCTCCCTTTTTTATTGGGGAAGCGCTTCCCCCCAAGAGCCCCCCGGGGGTTGTCGCTCCGAAAACCGGCCCCGGCCCGATGCAGTAGAATTGCAACCTTTTGGAATTTTTTTATGTTCAAAACCGACGATACCCGCATCGTGGCCATTCAGGAGCTGCTGCCGCCGGTGGCACTGCTGGAGGCCTTCCCCACCACCGCCAAGGAGGCCCGCACCGTCTTCGAGAGCCGCCAGGCCATTCATAACATTCTGCAGAACCAGGACCCGCGCCTGCTGGTCATCATCGGTCCCTGCTCCATCCACGACCTCCAGTCGGCCCACGAATACGCCGACCTGCTCCTAGCCCAGCGCGAGAAATATAAGGATTCCCTGGAAATTGTCATGCGCGTCTACTTTGAAAAGCCCCGCACCACCGTTGGCTGGAAGGGGCTTCTCAACGACCCCTATCTGGACGGCTCCTATAACATCAACGACGGCCTGCGCATCGGTCGCAAGCTACTGCTGGATTTGGTGCGCAAGGGCCTGCCGGTGGCGGTGGAATATCTGGACATGATTACGCCGCAGTTCATCGCCGATTTGGTGAGCTGGGGCGCCATCGGGGCCCGCACCACCGAAAGCCAGGTGCATCGTCAGCTGGCCTCGGGGCTGTCCTGCCCGGTGGGCTTCAAGAACGCCACCAACGGCGACGTGCAAATCGCCATCGACGCCATCGGTTCGGCGCGCGCGCCCCATGCCTTCCTGTCGGTTACCAAGTTCGGCCATTCGGCCATCGTCCGCACCACCGGCAACGAGGACAGCCATCTCATTCTGCGCGGCGGTTCCAACGGCCCCAACTATGATGCCGAGCACGTCTACGCCGCCGAGGAGGCGCTGGAACGGGCCGGCCTGGCGCCGAAAATCATGGTGGATTTCAGCCACGCCAACTCGCTGAAACAGCATGACCGGCAAATGCTGGTGGGCGCTGACGTCTGCGCGCAGATTAAAGCCAGCAATCGCTCCATCTTTGGCGTGATGATTGAAAGCCATCTGGTCGCCGGCGCCCAGAAGCTGGTGGCCGGCCAGCCGCTGCGCTACGGCCAGAGCATCACCGATGCCTGTCTGGGCTGGGAGGACAGTAAAAATCTGCTGGCCCAGCTTGCCGCCGCCAGTGCCGAACGCCGGGCCGCCCTGGCCCCCTGAGCCGCCCGTACCCGCGCCCACTTCGGTGGGCTTTTTTTGTGGGAAGCGCTTCGACCTTGACCCCAGAAGGGAAGCGCTTCGCCATTGGAGGCCGCAACATAAAGGAGCGCTTCGGTTTTAGCCGCCCGGGCTGGGGAAGAAAACGGCCAAGAGGGAAGCGCTTCGTTCGGAACGCTGGCTTTCTTGGCAGGCTTCCGGCGGGATAGCCAGACCGAAGCGCTCCCATCTGGAGAGCCCGGCCCCGGCACCCCAGCCGGAAACGCTGCTGCCGCCGAAGCGCTCCCCAGCCCGACCCGAAGGGCCGTTTCTGGGGATTAAAAAGCTACCGAGCTGGATAAGGGGGAGCGCTTCCCTCGGGCCGGAGCTGTTGGATTGAAGCGCTTCGTTTTGAAGAACAGCTGGAGAAGGAAGCGCTTCGTTCGGGGGGCGTTCCAAGCGAAGCGCTTCCTTCTGGAGCAACTGGCTTGCTAACTTGAAGCGCTTCGGCTTGAAAGGCCTTAGGGGAGGAATCCCCTTTCAGCTCGGCAACGACAGCCTAGCATTTCCCCGGCGAGCGCTCCCCAGTCCGACCCAACGAAGCGCTTCGGTCCGGAAACCCAGATTCGCAATGATGAGTTCTGGCCGGCCCCGCCAACCTAGAACCGAGGGAAGCGCTTCGGCCTCGACCCTAACCCGGGGGCTGCTCATGAACGAGACGCGACCCGGTGGCTTCTCCAGCGAGGCGCTTCGGTCTAGAAAAATTGGTTTCAACAAAGCGCTTCGGTTCTCCGACACGGAAATAACGAAGCGCTTCGTTCCGGCGAGATTAGGAATGGCCGGGGCTGTTGAAGCGCTCTTCTTCATTTTTGTTCTGGCCACGCAAACGGTGCCCGGTTCCAACGGGAAGCGCTTCATAGCCCGGGCCGAATGACTGTCCCTGACAATTCAAATCTCTGAAGCACTTCAAGCCGGACGGGTGGTAACGGGGGAGCGCTTCGGCTTTCTGGTCTGCTGGAACGAAGCGCTTCGCTCTGGCCCGCAGGCGGGCGGATAAATCCTTCAGCCAAAACCGAAGCGCTTCGGTTCATAGCTGTTTTATTACCAGCAAAGCGCTTGGGTAAAGCCAGGGGGACGGGACGGAGAAAAGAACAGCGGCCGGGGAAGCGCTTCCCTTTGGGAAGGCCGGCCAACCGCACCCGGCAAACACCGCTCATGGTTCCCGGGTGAAGCGCTTCGCTGGAAACGGCCGGTTCCGAGCAGAGCGCTGCGGCCTCGGCCTCAGGAGGGAAGCGCTTCGGTTTCTGTTTAATTCCCAGTGAAGCACTTCGGCCCAGCCGGGGAAAACACTTCCGGCGGGCGGAGTAACGAAGCGCTTCGCTGGCCGGCATCAGAATTTCCCACCGGTCGGGCCGGGGCCGCCGGAAGGAAGCGCTTCGGTCTGAGGTCGTTCAAACCGAAACGGTTGCTACGCGACGGAGCGGCTCGCCATACTCCCTCGGAAGCGCTTCAATCGGTCGAAGCATTTCGTTATTTGACGTCTTCGCGAAAGGGAAGCGCTTGCTTCGGGCCAACTTCTCGAGCGAAGCGCTTCGGCTATTTCAAATGGCCAGGAACGAAGCGCTCCCCTCTTTCGCCTTGGCAAGGATTGTCCCACCCGTTCCCAGCGAAGCGCTTCCCCCTGGCCGTCGGCCCGAAGCGCTTCCTTCTTTGGGTTCAAACCGAAGCGCTTCGTTCTGGAAAAGCGCTCCCCGTTCCCCATCGGGCCGGGGCTCCCCGTCTCCCCAAACGAAGCGCTTCAATTTCCCCGCAGTCAGCGAGAAGAAGCGCTTCACTCCATTGGCCCCACCAGTCGAAGCGCTCCCTCCTAAGCAATCTACAGCGCCGAACCGAAGCGCTTCTTTGCTCCGGCCCCCGGCTGGGTCGGGGCTTTTCCGGCTCTCCCAGTGAAGCGCTTCGTTCCCAGCGTCCAGAAGAAAAATCGCCTCGGCCGAAGCGCTTCCAACGGGGCGGCCAGTGAAACGGTCCGGCCGGAAGCAGCGTTTCCTTTTTAAGGACCGTTAAATGATTTAGCGGGAAGCGCTTTGCCCTTTCTGGAGTCGTTCACAACGAAGTGCTTCGTTGAGGCCGGGGCCGGTGGCCGTTGAAGCGCTTCGGCCGAAGGAAGGGCCTCGATTTTTACAGCTTGCCGGACCGAAGCGCTTCCCCTCTGAAGCCGTTTTCCCCCGGCCCGACTTGCCGGTTGAAGCGCTTCGCCCTTCCCTATTTCCCCAGCTTGAAGCGCTTCTCTCGGGCCGGGGCCGGTGATGGGAAGCGCTTCGGCCCCAATCGGCGCGGCCAAAAAAAAAGCCCCTCGGGGAGGGGCAAGCGGGGGTTGCAACGGCAACCGCCAATGGCAGCGGGCTATTGGCTCTGCAGGAAGAAGGTGCCCTCGGGTTTGACCGGCAGATATTTTTCGTAGAAATCCACGTAGGTTTTCACCGGGTCCACGTCCTTGAACTGCTCGGGATAGAGGGCCTTGGCCAGGTACTGGACGGCGGCGGCGTCGGCCAGCGTCCGCGAGGCGCCCTGGTAGAGGCCAAAGAGGCGATTGTTCTTGATGGCATCGAGCTCGTTCCAGCCGGTGCGGGTTTTGTAGCTGTCCAGGCGTTTCTGCGCCTCGGCGGCGTCGATGCCGATGCCCATGACCAGCGCTTCGGGGTTTTTCTTCAGCTCGGTTTCGCGGCCGGTGATGAAGATGGCGTCGGGCTTGGCGGCCAGCACCGCTTCCGGATTCATCGGGCTGGTCTGTTCAACCACGCCCTTGGCGATGTTTTCCCCCTGGGCCTGTTCCACCAGCGGGCCCCACATGGTACCGCCGTAGCTGAGGCCGGTTTCTTTCGGGCCCTTGTTGCCAAATTCAATGTAGGCCTTGGGTTTCTTCTGGCCGGCGGTGCGTTTGTGCACATCGTCGATGATGCCCTGGTACCAGTCGGCCAGTTCCTTGGCCCGGGCCTCCTGGCCGGTGATTTCGCCGAGAATGCGGGTGCTGGCCAGATGCAGGGGCAGCTGCTCCTTGTTGTAGTCGAGGACGACCACGGGGATTTTCAGTTTGGCCAGCGGTTCGAGCTCATCTTCCAGGGCCTGATACTGCCAGTCGGCCAGCACCACCAAATCCGGTTTCAGGGCGATGACCTTTTCCACCGAGAAGGTGCCCACTTCCACCTCGCCCACGTCGGCGAGCTCGTTCAGCTTCGGCAGGGCCTTGGAAAACACTTCCCAGCTGGCCGGCGTCCAGTCCGTCCAGACGGCCTTGGAGAAACCGACCACATTGTCCAGGGCCTGGGGGCCGCCGACGGCCAGATAGTCGGTGTAGTAGAAGCCGAGCATGATGCGCTTGGCCGGCACGTCCACCGACACTTCGCGGCCGAGCACGTCCTTGATGGTCTTCACTTCGGCCGCAGCCAGTGCACTGAACGCCAGGGCGCTGCCCAGCAGTAATTTTTTCAACATGGTTATGTCCTTGGGGTTGATGAAAAATCAGGGATTCAAAGGTTCGAGGAAGAAGGTGCCCTCGGGTTCGACACCGAGATGTTTCTGGTGGAAATCCCGGTAGGTTTTTCGGGGGTCGATGTCCTTAAATTGTTCCGGATAGAGGGCCTTGGCGATGAACTGGGCGCTGGCCAAATCGGCCAGGGAGCGCGAGGCCGTGTGGTAGAGGCCGTAGACCCGGTTATTTTTGACCGCCGGAATGTCGGCCCAGCCGGTGCGGCTCCGGAAGGCGGCCAGCCGTTTGCGGGCGTCGGCCTCGCTGATGTTCAGGCCCATGGCCATGATTTCCGGGTGGGTATCGGTGTTCATTTCCGTGCCGGAAATCATCACCACGTCCGGCGGATTGCTGAGGAACTGCTCGGCGCTGATGGGGCCCCAGCTGTCGATGAACGGCGCGGCGATATTGTCCCCGCCCACCTGGTGGGCGATGGCCCCCCACATATTGTTGCCGAAGGTGTAGCTGTATTCGTCCGGGCCCTTGTTGCCGAATTCGATGTAAATCTTCGGTTTGGGCTTCTTGGCCGCCGCCACCCGCTTTTCAATGTCCTGCATGCCGGCTGCGTACTCCTCGGCCAGGGCGTTGGCCCGTTCCTCGGTGCCAGCCAGCTGGCCGAACAGGCGGGTGCTCTTGGTGTGATTGGCGACGGTCTGGTCGTTGAAATCCACCACCACCACGGGCACGCCGGCCTCCTCCAGCCGTTTGACCTCGCTTTCCAGGGTTTTATATTGCCATTTGCCCATAATCACCGCGTCCGGCTTCAGGGCCAGGGTTTTTTCCAGCGAAAAGGTCTGGGTGCTGACGTTGCCCACGTCGGCGATGTCCCTTAGCGTCGGGATTTTATCGACGAAGAGCTGCCAGCTGCCGGCGTTGTACTTTTCCCAGAATTCCCGGGAAATGCCCTTGATATTTTTGAAATTTTCGGCGCCGGTGGCGGCGATGTAGTCCGGGTAATAGAACAGCAGCACGGCATTTTTCACCGGCACGTCCACCTTCACTTCGCGGTCGAGCACATCGTGCAGGGTTTTGAGTTCGGCCCGGGCGGCGCTGGCCAGCAGGGCGGCAAGAAGAAACAGTTTTTTCATATGGAAACCTGGAGTTTTAAACGGGAAGCGCATTTTAGCAGAGATGGGAATTTTTCGTATTTATGCCCGGCCGTCGGCCCGGACTTAGAATGGTCGTTTTTTTGAGGAGGTTCCTATGAATAAATCCCCACTGCTACTCATGCTGCTGGCCGGCTCGGCCTCGGCCCAGCTGAATTTTGAGCAGGGCGACTGGCAGGTCATCTGCGACAACACCCACCACTGCCGGGCCGCCGGCTACCAGCGTGAGGCCGACGACGGACTGCCGGTGTCGCTGCTGCTGAGTCGGGCCGCCGGGGACGCGGCGGTGAGCGGCAAAATCGCCTTCCAGAGCGCCGACGAAAAGCCGCTGCCGGCGGAAATTAGCTTCCAGCTGGACGGCAAAGATTTGGGCAGTCTCCGCCCCGGCCGGGAGAATCAGGCCGATTTGGACCCGGCCCAGCTGGAGGCGCTGCTGGCGGCTCTGCAGACCGAGAAGGCCCAGATTCAACTGGCCGGCGGCGGGCAGAAGTGGGAACTGTCGCCGGTCGGCGCGCCGGCAGCCCTAGGAAAAATGGACGAGGCCCAGGGGCGCAGCGGCACCGCCAGCGCGCTGCTGGTGCAGGGGCGGGGCAACGGCCCACTGGGTGTCAAAGCGGAACCCACCCCGGTGATTCGGGCGGTCAAGGTGGCGGCGGCCAACCCAACCCCCATTGCCCCCGGCACCGCCGACTATGAGCGGCTCCGGAATCTGCTCGGCGACCCGGAGCGCTGTTTCAATCTGAGCCCCGAGGCCGGCGACAACCCCGCTGCCTACAGCGCCGAGGACAAGGTTTTGCAGGCCTGGCCCCTGGACGAAAACCATCAATTGGTCGGCGGCCTCTGCTGGCGCGGGGCCTACAACGAAACTTGGAGTTTCGGCGTTTTTGACCGCTCGCTGCAGAACATGCAACAGCGCCTCGGCAGCGACGAGGAGCCGGTGGACTACTACAGTGCCGGCGTTATCAGCGGTCGCAGCAAATCCCGGGGCGTCGGCGACTGTGAACACGGCGTCAATTATGTTTGGACCGGGGAAAAATTCAGCAAAACCAGCGCCTGGGATAGGGGCCTGTGTCGTGGCTTCCCCGGCGGCGCCTGGCAGCTGCCCACCTTCGTCAGTGAGGTGAAGGACGCCGACTAGGCCGGGGCCTCCTCCCTCGGTCGGCACAATTAAAAACCGGGGAAGCGCTTCTTTCCCCGGGCCGTTCGGTTTCCCTTCGCCCGTCGGCTTTCAGAACGAAGCGCTTCGGCCCGCCCGGTGGGGCGAAAACCCCCTGAAATCTTTTTAACCGCGTTGCCAGTAGTCCCAAGGGTAGAAAATAGGTCTTTTTTAGGAGAAACCCATGGAAAAACCCAACAACAACAACAGCAGCGCCAGCAACCCCCCGCCGGCGGAGCTGCTCAGCCGGGCCCGGGTGGCCCTGTACGGGGGCGACAATGCCCAGGCACTGGTGCTTTATCACCAACTGGCCGCCCTGGGCAACGCCGAGGCCCTGGGCTGCATCGGTGCTTACTACCGGTATGGCTGGGGCGTTGCCGTGGACTGGGCAGCAGCTAAATATTGGTATGAAAGGGCCGGCACCGCCGGCTATGGCTTTGGCTATGTCAACATCGCCCAGCTCTATGAGCAGGGCGGCCCGGGGCTGGCGGCGGACTGGGCGGCGGCCAAAGATTGGTACGAGAAGGCCGGCGCCAGCGGCAACAGCTACGGCTATCGGGCCCTGGGCGACCGTTACCGGGAAGGCCGGCCGGGTCTGGCACCGGACTGGGCCGCCGCCCGGGATTGGTATGAGAAGGCCGGTGACAGCGAAGACTATCTGACCATTGGCCGGCTCTATCAACAGGGCGGGCCGGGTTTGGCCCGGGATTGGGCCGCCGCCCGTTGCTGGTACGCAAGGGCCGGCGTCGGCATTCGCTATGGGGGCGAACGCTATGAGCGGGGCGATTGGGGCTTTACCCGGGACGAGGCCCGGGCCCGGGAATGGTACGAACAGGCCGCCGCCGCCGGCAATCCCGAGGGCCATTGGGAGCTGGGCCGCCTCCGGGAGGCTGGCAGAGACTACGCCACGGCCCTAAAGTGCTACGAGAAGGCCGGCGCCGCTGGCCATAACGCCGGCTATGTAACCCTGGGCGACTGCTACCGGGTGGGCCGGCCGGGCATTGCAGCGAACTGGGCGGCGGCCCGGGATTGGTACGAGAAAGCTGGGGACCCCGAAAGTCTGGTTCGCATTGGCCAGCTCTATCAGCAGGGTGGGCCGGGGCTGGCCCGGGATTGGGCCGCCGCCCGTTACTGGTACAAAAGGGCCGGCCTGCGCGCCGGCGGCCGGTGTCTGGGCCAGCTCTACGAGTGGGGCGGACCGGGGCTGGCGGCGGACGATGCTGTCGCCCGGTCGTGGTACGAGAAGGCCGCCGCCGCCGGCGATGAAGGCAGCTACTGGGAACTGGGCCGGTTCTACGCCGAGGGTAAAGGGGGCCTCGCGCCGGACCTTGCCGCCGCCAAGAAGTGCTACGAGCAGGCCGGCGGCCGGGGCTATTGGGAGATTGGCCGGCTTTACCGGGAAGGTCGGCTGGGCGCTCCGGACTTTGCCACGGCCAAAGATTGGTACGAGAAGGCTGGCGATGCCGGTTACCGGCTTGCCTGCGAAGACATTGGCGACCTTTACCGGGACGGCGGTCCGGGGCTGGCGGCGGACTGGGCCGAGGCCGTGGTCTGGTATGACCTCAGCGGTAGCTATCTCCAAATCGGCGACCTCTATCGGGACGGCGGCCCGGGCCTCGCCCGGGACTGGGACAAGGCGGAAGGTTGGTATCTGGAGGCCATTCACGCCGGCGACGACGAAGGCCGCAGCCGCCTGGGCCAGCTCTATGAGACGGGCGGGCCGGGGCTGGCCCGGGATTTGGCCCAGGCCGAAGCCTATTACCGTCAGGCCCGGGACTGGCTGGACGATGACCAGTGGCGCCAGGCCGCCGACCGGGTGGCCGCCGCCCGGGCCGCTGCGGAAGCCGGGAATAATGATTAAATTGGGGAGGAGTCATGATGAGTCCGGAAGCACTGGACGAAATTTGGGAAAGGGCCGAAGCGGCCTGGTTTGACGACGACTTCACCACTGCCATCGGCCTCTATCAACGGCTGGAAGCCGCCGGCCAGAGCCGGGCGGGGCTGCGGCTGGGCGAGATGTATCGGGAGGGCTGGGGCGTGGCGGCCGATGGCCGGCGAGCCCGGGACTATTTCACCCGGGCCATCGCCGCTGGCAATGCGGAAGGCTTCAGGGCCATGGCCGAGCTCTATCGCTGCGGCGCCCCGGGCATTGAAAAAGATTGGGTCGCAGCCCGGGAGTGGTATGAGAAGGCTGCCGTCAGCGACCCCTGGGCCTTTATGGAAATCGGCGAACTCTACGCCCGCGGCGGGCCGAGGCTGGTAAAAAACTATGCCACCGCCAGGGATTGGTACGCCCGGGCCAGCAATGTTGATGGCCGGGAGTGCTTTTACATCGCCGTCCTCTACCGCGAGGGCGGGCCGGGGCTGGAGCAGGATTACGGCCGGGCGAAAGAATGGCTGGAAAAGGCCGTCGGCCCCGACCCAAATATTAGTAGTTTCGTGCTGATGATGATTGGCGACCTCTACCGGAAAGGCGGCCCGGGGCTGCCTCAAGATTTAGCCCAGGCCGAAGCCTATGAGCACCGGGCCCGGGAGTATCTTCCCCAATGGCCCGGCTAGTTCCTTGCTGACGTCCGACCCTTCGCCTTAACCCTTAAATTTAAACAGGAGAAAAACGATGAAATTACGAACCCTGCTACTTCTGGCCCTGCTGGCCATCACCCCGGCCCGGGCCGCCTCGCCCACCCCGAGCGCTTCGCCCAGCCCGGACGAACTCTGGGCCGAAACCCAGAAAGCCCTGAGCCAGAATGACCACGGCCGCGTCCTGCCCCAGCTGCAAACCCTGGCGGCGGGCGGCCACGTCAAGGCCATGTTGGTGCTAGCGCAAATGTACCGCGCCGGCAACGGGGTGAAGGGCAACTGGAAGACGGCCCAGGAGTGGTATGAGAAGGCGGCGGCGGCCGGCCACAGCGAAGCCTACTGGCTGATTGGCCAGCTCTATCTGGACGGTGGGCCCGAGCTGGAAAAAAACTGGGCCACGGCCAAGGACTGGTTGGAAAAAGCGGCTCCCGCCCTGCCCGAGGCCTATTGGCTCATCGGCGACCTTTATGACGAGGGCGGCCCCGGTCTGCCCAAGGACCCGGCCCGGGCCTGTGCCTACTACCGCCGGCCCTCGGGCACTACCGATAAGCCCATCTGCCGGGATTATCCCTCACCCTGACCGCCGGGCCCGTACCATGACCCCGGAACTCATTCGCCGCAAACTGGCCGAACACAGCACCGCCGCCGGCTGGCACCCGCTGCTGGCGGTGGAAAGTGGCAGCCGGGCCTGGGGCTTTGCCTCGCCGGACAGCGATTTCGATGTGCGCCTAATTTACGTGCACCGGCGCGAAGCCTATCTGGCCATCGACCCACCGGCCGAAACCTTTGAACTCATTGAAGAATCCTGGTTTGACCTCGGCGGCTGGGAACTGCGCAAGGCCCTGCGCCTGCTGCGGCGGAGCAACGCCGTTCTCTTGGAGTGGCTGCAATCGCCGCTGGTCTACGCCGGCGACGATGCTTTCTGCGCCCGTCTCAGGGCCCTGGCCCCGGCCTATGTCCAGCCGGCCGCCCTGCTCCATCACTATCGCGGCATTGCCCACAACAGCCTGAAGAAAATTCAGCTGGACGCGCCGCTGCGGCTGAAACGCTGGTTCTATGTGCTGCGGCCGCTGCTGGCGGCGCGCTGGGCGGTGCAACGGAACGCCCTGCCACCGATGACGCTGGCGGCCCTGCTCGACGGCGTGGCCCCGGCCACCGTCGGCCTGATTGATGAACTCATCGCCCGGAAGGCCGAGCTCGGCGAGGGCCAGTCCGCCCCGCTGCCGCCGGCCCTACAGGCCTTCACCGTCGCCCTGGCCGAGGCCGTGGCGGAACTGGAAGCCCCGCGCCGGGAGCCGGGGCCCACCGGGCCGCTGGACGAGCTCTTCCGCGCGGCGTTGCCATGCTGAGCGTCGCCGACCTGCACGACCGGGGCCTGCTGCTGCTCGACACCTTGAGCGGCAGCCACGCCTACGGTCTGGCCACGGCCACCTCCGACCGGGACTGGCGCGGCGTTTTCTATCTGCCCCGGGAGCGCTTCTTCGACCTGGACTATCTCCCGCAAATCAACGCCGACCAGAACAACACCGTCTACTACGAGCTCGGCCGCTTCGTCGAACTGCTGCTGCAGAGCAACCCCAATATGCTGGAACTGCTGGCGCCGCCGGCCGACTGCCTGCGCTGGCGTTCGCCGCTGCTGGAGCGCTTCCGGCCCGAGTGGTTTCTATCCCGGGACTGTGCCCGCACCTTCCTCGGCTACGGCCGGGGCCAGCTGGAGAAAATGCGCCGGGCCGCCGCCTATGACGGTAAAAACATGATGCACGTCTTTCGCCTGCTGGAAACCGGCCGCGACCTGGCCCGCAGCGGTGAACTACGGCCGCGCCGGCCGAACCGGGCGGAGCTGCTCGCCCTGCGCGCCGGGGCCATCGACCGGGACAGCCTGTTCCGCCGGGCCGAGGCCCTGCTGGCCGAGGTGAAACGGGCCTTTGCCACTTCGGCCCTGCCCGCCCACGTAAACGCCCCGGCGGCCCGGGCCACGCTGGTGGCGGTGCGGACGGAACTTTACGGCGGCCGTTAAAATAGGCCCTTTTTTGCAGGACTAGCCAATGGAAAAAAATCGCGTACTGACCGGCATCACCACCACCGGCATTCCCCATCTGGGCAACTATGTGGGCGCCATTCGCCCGGCCATCGCCGCCTGCCGGCAGAGCCCGGACGAGAGCTTTCTCTTCCTCGCCGACTACCACGGCATCATCAAGTGCCACGACCCGGCCCAAATCCACGCCTCCACCCTGGCCGTGGCCGCCACCTGGCTGGCCTGCGGCCTGGACACGGAGAAAACCACCTTCTACCGCCAGTCGGACATTCCGGAAATCCTCGAACTGTCCTGGATTCTGCAGTGCGTCTGCGCCAAGGGCCTGATGAACCGCGCCCACGCCTACAAGGCCGCCGTCGATGCCAACGTCGCCGAGGGTAATACGGACCCGGACCACGGCATTTCCATGGGCCTGTTCTCCTACCCGGTGCTGATGGCGGCGGACATTCTCATGTTCAACGCCGGCCGCATTCCCGTCGGCAAGGACCAGATTCAGCATGTGGAAATGGCCCGGGACATCGCCGGCCGTTTCAATCATCGCTACGGCGAAATCTTCACCCTGCCCGAGGCCCAGGTGAGCGAGGACATGCCGCTGCTGACCGGCCTGGACGGCCGCAAAATGAGCAAGAGCTACGGCAACACCATCGCCCTGTTCGAGCCGGAAAAGGCGCTGCGCAAGCAGGTGATGAAGATTGTGACCAACTCCCAGCCGCCGGAGGAGCCGAAAAATCCCGATGATTCGGTGATTTTCGAGATTTACCGCGCCTTCGCCAGCCCGGCCGAGCAGGCGGCCCTGCGCCAGCGCTACGCCGAGGGCATCGGCTGGGGCGAGGCCAAGCAGGCCCTCTTCGAGAAAATCAACGAAGAATTGGCCCCGGCCCGGGAACGCTACCAGGAGCTAACGGCCCGGCCGGCCCAAATCGAGGAAATCCTTCGCGCCGGCGCCGACAAAGCCCGGCGGGAGGCACGCCAGCGGCTGGCCCAGGTGCGGGCGGCCGTCGGTATCCGGGCGCTGGGCTGAACTTCCAGTACAATGGCGGCGGCCGTTCAACGGCCGTCCCAACTTCAACCTTTTGTGAGGAAACCTATGAAAAAAATTCTGTCTTTTAGCCTGGCCGCGCTGCTGCTGGGTGGCTGCCACAACCCCTTCGGCATGAATGACCCCAAACCCCAGAACAACGCCCCGGCCACCGGCGCGGCCAACCCGGCCTCGGTCTACTGCCAGCAACAGGGCGGCACCAGCAACACCCTGAAGGACAACACTGGCGCCGAATATGCCGTCTGCAATCTGCCCGACGGTCGCATCGTCGAGGAATGGCAGTTCTTCCGCGAAAACCACCAGTAGGCCTTTGGCCCAGCAACCGCTCCCTCCGGGGGCGGTTTTTTTATGGGAGCGCTTCGGCCCCAGAGGCCGGCGAGCGAAGCGCTTCCTTCCCGGAGCCCAGTCCGAAGCGCTTCCGGCAACAGCAGCAAAATACCGGCGGCCGGGCCGGGGCCAATCCTTTTCAGCGCTTCCCTCCTCGGGACGAATTCGCGCCGAAGCGCTCTCCCCCTGATGGGCCGGTGCTAACTGGATCGGCGGCCGGCCGAAGCGCTGCCCTGTCGAAGGCTCCTGCTCCGCCCGAAGCGCTTCGCTCTGGCAATCCTGATGATTGGGCGGTCGCTGGGAGCAAACGAAGCGCTCCCCTGAGGGTCATTTTCTCGGCGGGCAGCGCGCCCCCGGCGGTCTGGCCACAGGGAAGCACTTCGTTTGATTTGAACCGCCGGAGCGAAGCGCTTCGGGCGCGGAAAGCCCTGGGCCGGAGATGCCTCCCTACTGGCCTGTTTTGTTTCCAGCTCGGCCCGGCTAGGGAAGCGCTTCGCTCTGGAAAGGCTGCGGCGCGGCGAGTCTAATCAACGGCCGGGAAGCGCTTCCCTTTCCCCGGCTTTCTGCTGGCGAAGTGCTTCGGCCGGTAAAAGCCCGGTTGGCCCGGCGCGGCCAATCGGCGCCCAACGGGCCGAGGGCTTCGCTGTCCCTGGCGTTCCTGCGATTCCGCTGCGCTTCTCCTGCTTTTAGTCGGAGCCGCCGAGGCGGTCGTTTGCCGTTCTTTCTGTGGAAGCGGTTGCTACGCGCCGTGGGCGTTTGTTGTGCTTCCTGTGGAAGCGCTTCGGTTTGGAAAACCGCCGAGGGCGATGCTAGGCAGCATAAAAAAAGCGGCCCGGAGGCCGCCTGGTTGTAGAGGAAATTTGCCTAGAGGCCGGCGGCCTTTTCCGCCGCCGAGACCGCCCCCTGATTGTCGCCCAGCGCCTTGCGGGCATTGGCAATCAGCGACCAGGATTTCTTCAGCGTGGCGCCGCCGCCGCCGGCCCGCACGGCCCGGCTGGCGAAGGTTTCGGCGTCGCGGTAGCGGCCCTGGTGATAGCGTACGTTGGCGATGTCGTAGAGAATCTTGCTGTTGTTTGGGTCGAGGCGGTGGGCGTTCTCCAGATGGGCCACGGCCCCGTTCAAATCGCCCTTGCCGATGGAACTGGAGGCCTTTTTCAACAGCTCGGAGACGGCGCCGCCGCCGGCCTTCTCCTCCTTCGCCTCATCGCCGCCGGCCTTGGCCACCTTCTTGCTGCTGGCACTGCCGCCGGTGTCGCTGCCGCCGTCCCTGGGTCGCAGCGCCTCGGGTTTCGTTTTTTCCGTTTTGGCCGTCTCCGCCTTGGTCGTCGGTTTGGGCTCGGCCGTCGGGGTCGGTTTGCTGTCGGCGCTTACCTTCTCCTCGGCCCGGCGGGTGCGTTCGCTCTCCTCCAGGGCCCGCTGGCGGGCCAGTTCGGCCTCCTTCTGGGCCTTGGCGAGGCGCTCTTCCATCGACAGTTCTTTGCTGGCGCTGCTGGCGGAACTGCTGCTCTCGGCCGGCTTGCTGCCACCGGAACGCTCCTCCTGGGCGCGGCGGCGGGCCTGTTCAGCCTCCTTCTCGGCCTTGGCCAGCCGTTCCTGCATGGTGCCGCTGCGGCTGCCCGGGTTAGCCTCGCCGTTCCACTGGCCGGCGGCGGTTACCCGGCGCTGCTGCTGGGAATAGCTCTGGGTCTGGAGCTGGCGAATCTGCTCGTCGCGCTGGCGCAGCTCGTCCTGCAGCCGCTGAATATCCTGTTGCTGGGCCTGCTGCTGCTGTTGGAGCAGCTGTTGCTGCTGAATGGCCGGCGGCAGCGGCACCGGCGGCACATTGGTATAAACCGGCACGCCGTTGTAAACCGGGGCGGCGCCGTTGCTGTACATCGGTTCACAGCCGCTGAGAACCACCAGAACCCAGACGCTAAGGGTAAGTTTTTTCATAGTAAAGTCCTGCTCCTAAAAATCTCCGAAGGGGACGAAACCGCCATCGCTGGGGCCGTCGTCATAGACCGGCTCCGGCGGCGCCACCACACAGGGCGAACCATAGTGGGTGGGCTCGCTGCCGACGATGAAGGGCACCCGCCGCCCGCCGCCACAGTTCATGCCCGGCAGCAGGCCGCTGCTATTGACATTTTTAAAAATAATGTCATCGGGTTGGGTCAATTCTAGCTTCTCGTTGGGCAGGGTGGCCATAATTCTTTCCCAGATTTTCATGGCCCCACGCGCCCCGGTCAGGCCGATGGGCTTGTTCTGGTCGTTGCCCACCCAGGCCACGGTGAGATAGTTGCCGGTGAAGCCGGCGAACCAGCTGTCGCGGTTGTCGTTGGTGGTACCGGTTTTGCCGGCCACGTTAAAGGCCTTCAGCTTGGCATTCATGCTCTTGGCCGTGCCCCGTTTCGGGATTTCCTGCATGGTGGAAACGAGCAGATAGTGGGGCGCCGGCATGATGGCCAGCTTGTTTTCCATCTCGAAGCGCTTCACCGGTACCCCCTCCTTGGTGGTGATTTCACGAATGGAGCGCAGCGGCGTGTAGTAGCCCTTGTTGGCCAGGGTTTCGTACATCTGGGCCATTTCCCAGGGCGAGGTGGCAATGGCCCCCAGCGCCACCGACGGATAGGGCGACAGCTCCGACCACATGCCCAGGCGCTTCATGGTGCTGACCACGTCCTCGATGCCCACGCCCATTTGTGGGTCCACGGCGATGCGGGCGGTGATGACGTTGCAGGAATTCACCAGCGCGTCCTGCAGGGTCAGGGTGCCATTGCAAACCCGGCTGGCGTTCTTCGGTTTCCAGCCCTTGTAATTGAAGCCGGTGCCGTTGATGCGTTTGGCCAGCGAAAACAGCTGGGGGAATTCCAGGGCGCTGAGATAGACCGCCGGCTTGACGATGGAACCGGCCTGGCGTTTGGTTTGAATGGCGCGGTTATAGCCGCTGAGCGTATTTTTCACCCGGGAGCCGATAACCGCCGGCACCTCGCCGGTGGGCACGTGCACCACCAGCGCCGCCCCCTGGAGGAAGTAGCGCTTCTCCGTTTCCTTGATGTCCTGGTTGCGCTTGCCCTTGAGGCTGGCCGGCACCGTCCAAACTTTGCCCTTGGGCAGCGTTTCCAGCCCCTGGGACAGGGCCTGCTGGGCCTTCTGCTGCACCTGCGGGTCGAGGGTGGTAAAGATGTTCAGGCCCTCCCGGGTCAAATCCTCCTTGGAATAGTGCTGGTCCAGCTGTTTGAAGACCAAATCCATGAATTCCGGGAATTTTATGCGGTCGCTGACGCTGTCCCGGTCGACCACGTCCAGCGGCAGGCTCTGGGCCTTGCGCATGTCCTCGTCGCTGATGAGGTTGTGGCGAACCATCTGTTCCAGAATGAAATTACGCCGCTGCAACGCCGCCTCCGGGTGGCTGCGCGGGTCGGCAATGCCCGGCGCCCGCACCAGGGCCAGCAGCATGGCGATTTCGTGCAGGTTCAAATCGGCCAGCTTTTTGTTGAAGTAGTACTCGCTGGCCAGACCGAAGCCGTGAATGGCCCGGGAACCGTCCTGGCCCAGATAGATTTCGTTCATATAGCCCTCAAGAATCTGCTTCTTGCTGGCGTGCCGTTCCAGCATCAGCGCCATCAGCATTTCCTTGAGCTTGCGCGAAATGGTGCGCTCGTTGGTCAAATAGTGGTTTTTGATGAACTGCTGGGTCAGCGTCGAGGCGCCCTGGCGACGGCCGCCGGCCACAAAGGCGATGTAGAGGGAGCGGCCCAGACCCTGAATGTCGATGCCCGGGTGGCTGTAGAAGCGCTTGTCCTCCAGGGCCAGCAGCGTATCCACCAGCAGCGGCGGCACGTCCTCCTGACGCACCAGCAGCCGGTCCTGGCCGTGTTTGGGGTAGATGCTGGCGATGTAGAGCGGGTTCAGCCGTTCCAGGGCCACCTCCTCCAGCAGGGTGGAATTTTCGACGCTGCTCACCCGGCCGCCGTTGAAGCGCACGGTGATTTTGCGCGGCATTTCCTTCTTGTCCCAGAAGGTGAATTCCGGGGCGTAGTAGATGATTTCGTTGGCCGAAACCTTGGCATATTGCATTTCCCGCACCGGACTGACGGCCTTACCCTGGGCGTTGCGGGCCAGTTCAAAGCCCAGCAGCTGCAGCTCGTTTTCCAAATCGGCGGCGCTGACCGGGGCGCCCTGATAGAGCTCCATGGGCCGGGCGTACACCCGGGCCGGCATCGACCAGATGGCCCCGTCCAGGGTCTCGGAGCTGAGGTTATAGCGCTTCTCCAGGTCCTTGGCGTAGATGTAGGCGACGACGACGCCAATCACCAGAGCGGCAATGCAGAGATAGAAGAGGTTGCGGAAAATTTTTAGCATGCTTACACCGCCACGGGGGCTTTAATCACAGGGTGGTGCTGATAGTTCAGCAGGTGGAAATGGTCATAGTCGTAGCTGTCCAGCGTTGGCGCCGGGTCGATGGCGAGCTGGGGCAGCGGATAGGGTGCCCGGCCGAGCTGTTCCCGGGCCTGGGTCTCGTGGTTGCGATAGAGATGCACATCGCCGCCGGTCCAGATGAATTCGCCCGGCCGGAGGCCGCACTGCTGGGCCACGAGCAGGGTCAACAGGCTGTAGCTGGCGATGTTAAAGGGCAGGCCCAGGAACACATCGGCCGAACGCTGGTAGAGCTGGCAGGAGAGCCGGCCGTTGGCCACGTAGAACTGAAAGAGCACGTGGCAGGGCGGCAGGGCCATGCGGTCGAGCTCACCCACATTCCAGGCCGACACCAGCAGCCGGCGGCTGTCGGGATTGCGCCGCAGTTCGGCCAGCACCGTTTGGATTTGGTCGATGGTGCCGCCGTCGGCCGTGGCCCAGGAACGCCACTGCTTGCCGTAGATGGGGCCCAGCTCGCCGCGCGCATCGGCCCACTCGTCCCAGATGCTGACGCCATGTTCCTGCAGATAGCGCACATTGCTGTCGCCGCGCAGGAACCAGAGCAGTTCGTAAATCACCGATTTTAAATGCACTTTTTTGGTGGTCAGCAGCGGGAAGCCGGCCGTCAGGTCAAAGCGCAGCTGGCAGCCAAACAGCGACCGGGTGCCGGTGCCGGTGCGGTCCTCCTTGGCTGTGCCCTCCGCCAGCAGCCGCCGGAGCAAATCCTGATAGATTTTCATCGGCGGCCCTAGGGGAGGAAGTCTTCGTTGAGTAGCTGCTCCAGCGTCCAATCGGGCTGGGTGGGAAGCGCTTCGTCCTCCAGCTCGGCCCGGGCCTCGGAGCTGCCATAGCGCCAGGCACTGCTGAGGAATTCCGGCGTTATCTGCTCGCGAATGGAGGGCGAGCGTTCCAGCAGGCGATGGATATTGCGGCGCAGGGTGTGAATGCTGGTGGCACTGGCGCGGACGGCGTCCCCGTGTTGATAAAGCAATAGATATTTGTAGAGCTGCTCAAAGGACTGTTCCAGCTCCAGCACCTCCTTGATGGCCAGGCTTTTGATTTCGTTAATGAGGTTAAACATATCCAGTTGGTCGAATTTATCTTGACTCAACAGCGCCGCCTGTTCGTTGGCCCAACCATAAAAATCTTGTTCTTGTTCAATCATGGGGAATCTCCGGTATCAAGCGCTGCCGCCGGGGCGACAGGACACAGACAATAGAAAAAATCGAAGCGCTCCCTCAGGAAGCGCTCGGGGAAGAGGTCGGAGGCAATGGCCGCCAGAGCAGATAGGCGCCGATGACAATCATCGGCAGCGAGAGGATTTGGCCCATGGTCAGCCAGTGGAAGTAGTAGCTTAGCTGGGCGTCCGGCTCGCGGAAAAATTCAATGGCACTGCGGAACAGGCCGTAGCCGAGTAGGAAGAGGCCGCTGGGGCGGCCCAGGGGTTTGGGTTTGGCGGTGTAGCACCACATGATGAGAAAAAGCACGATGCCTTCAAAGAAGGCCTCGTAGAGCTGGCTCGGATGGCGCGGCTGGGGGCCGGCACCGGGAAAAATCATGGCCCAGGGCACGTCGGTGGTTCGGCCCCAGAGTTCGCCGTTGATGAAGTTGCCCAGGCGGCCGCAGAACAGGCCGGTGGCCGCCGACATGGAGACGAAGTCCGCCACCGCCCAGAAGGAGCGCTGGCTTTTGCGCGCGAAGAGCCAGGAGGCCACCACCACGCCGAGTAAACCACCATGAAAGGACATGCCGCCCTGCCAGATGCGGAAGATATAGGTCCAGTCCCGCGACCAGTACTCCCAGCCGTAGGGAAAGACGCAGTAGCCGATGCGGCCGCCGAGCACAACGCCAAACATAATATAGGTCAGATAGTCGCTCACTTCCTTCTGACTCCAGCCGTATCGTTCCCGCCGTTGGAGCGATAAAAAATAGAAGGCGCCGAAGGCACAAACATACATAAATCCGTACCAACTGGGCCGCAACGTAAAATTCAAAAAAGGAATGTTTAATTGAAAAATATAGGGGTCTATGGCGGGAAAATTCATGGTGAAAATGACGAAATAATAAAGGGCAAATCATAGCCTAATGTGATAAATTTGTCCTCAATTTCAAACCCTAAAGGACAACGCACCATGCAACAACAGACCGTAACCGTGAGCAATCCTTCTGGCCTTCATGCCCGTCCCGGCAAAGACTTCGTGCAACTGGCGAAAACTTTCGAAAGCGAAGTTTCCGTAACCAAGGACGGCAAGAGCTATCCGGGCAAATCCCTGCTGAAGCTGATGCAGGCTGGCATCAGCCAGAACGACCAAATCACCATCGTAACCGAAGGCAGCGATGAGGTCGCGGCGCTGGAGGCCATGGTGAACTACCTGAAAAACCTCGACGACTAAGCCACAGCAAACAGGCGCCACCATCGGTGGCGTTTTTTTTTAGGAGAATTATCATGAAAGAACACAAAGGATTAGGTGCCTCCACCGGCATCGCCACCGGCCAGGCCTGGATATTTGCCCCCCAGACCCCGAACATTGACAACCGCACCATCGCCGCCACCGAGGTGGACGGCGAAATCCAGGCCTTCCTCAACGCCCGGGCCCGGGTGGATGAGCATCTGGCCACGCTCTACCAGCGTGTGCTGGAGAAACAGGGCGAACACGACGCCGCCATCTTTGAAAGCCACCGGGAGCTGCTCGGCGACGATGAGCTGCTCAAGGACGTGCAGGCCCTGATTCGCAACGAACACAAAACCGCCAGCGCCGCCGTCAAGCAGTATCTGGACGAGGCCGCCGAAACCATGCGGGCCCTCGACGATGAGTATCTGCGCGAGCGCGCCGCCGAGTTCCTTGATTTGCAGAACAATTTGCTCCTGGCCCTGAACGGCCTGCCCTTCGCCTCCCTGGCCAGCGCACCGCTGGACAGCATCATCTTCGCCGGCGATTTGACCCCCTCGGAGACGGCCCAGCTCGACCCGGACAAGGTGCGCGGCTTCGTCCTTGAACAGGGCGGCCTGACCAGCCACGTGGCCATTCTCGCCCGCAATCTGGGCATGCCGGCGGTGATGGGACTGGCCGGCGCCCTGGGCCTGGTCAAGAGCGGCGAAAAGGTCATCATCGACGGCGACAGCGGCAAGCTGGTGGTCAATCCCAGCGCCGAGGAGGCCGAGAAATACCGGCAGAAACACCAGCAGAAGCTGGCGGAGAAGGCCGAGTACGCCAAACTCTACGGCCAGCCGGCCACCACCACCGACGGCCGCCATTTCGGCCTCTACAGCAACATCGGTTCGCCCAATGATTTGCATCTGATTGAGGCCAACGGCAGCGACGGCATCGGCCTGTTCCGCAGCGAATTCCTCTTCATGGAGGCCAGCCAGGCGCCCAGCGAGGACGCCCAGTACAAAATCTACCGCCAGGTGGCCGAACATCTGAAGGGCAAGACCGTCATCCTGCGCCTGCTCGACATCGGCGGCGATAAACCCCTGCCCTACATCAACTTTCCCAAGGAGGAAAACCCCTTCCTCGGCTGGCGCGGCGTGCGGATGTATGCCGAGGCCCACGACATTTTCACCGCCCAGATTCGCGCCGCCATTCGCGCCGCCGCCTACGGCGATTTGTGGGTGATGATTCCGATGATTGTCAATGTGGACGAGCTGCTTTGGGTCAAAGGTGAAATCCAGCGCCAGGCCAAGCTGCTGGACGAGGAGGGTCGCAACCACAATCCGAATCTGAAGGTGGGCATCATGATTGAAACCCCGGCGGCGGCGCTGATTGCCGACCAGCTGGCCCGGGTGGCGGATTTCTTCTCCATCGGCACCAACGACCTGACCCAGTACACCCTGGCCAGCGACCGGGGCAATACGAAAATCAGCCAGCTCTACGACAGCCTGCACCCGGCGGTGCTGCGCCTGATGAAGATGACCTGCGACGCCGCCCATGCCGCCAAAATCGACGTGGGCATCTGCGGCGAAATGGGCGGCCAGCTGGAGGCACTGAAACTGCTGGTGGGCCTGGGCTTCGATGAAATTTCCATCAGCGGCAAACAGCTGCCGGCGGTGAAATACCACCTGAGTAAGCTTAGCTACGCCCAGTGCCGGGGGCTGCTGGAAAAGGCCATCACCCTGAACAGCGGCGCCGAGGTGCGCGCCCTGCTGGCGGACTAGCCCTTTCCCACTAAGCAAAGGCCGGGTTCAGACCCGGCTTTTTTACGCCCTCAAATCAGGATGGCGCCGCGAGCCAGCGCTTCCCCCTAATCCCGCCAGGGCTATTCCCGGGCCGAAACGTTTTGCCAATGGCCATTCCCCCGGCGGGAAGCGCTTCATTCCTGAAATTGCAGCGAAGGGAGCGCTTCGGTTTTAGCCGGCTGGGCCGGGGAAAACAGGTTCAGGGGAAGCGCTTCCGTCGAAAAAGCTCTGCTCCTAGCAAAGCGCTTCCAGCTGGAGTTTAAGAACAAAGCGCTTCGTTTGTCGGAGCTGTTTTAATTGGGGACGGGTCGAATTCAGGCCCGCGAAGCGCTTCGGTTTTAGCGAACCGGGGCGGGGCCGTTTCCAGAGTGAAGCGCTTCGTTTCGCGGGTCGTTTGCTTTACCCCTTAGCCGGCTCTCGCCATTCAAATGGGCAAGCGCCTCGTTGTCAGCCGTCCGGAAACCGCTGTCGTTCACTGAAGTGAAGTGGGGTCGTGCGGCTGGCACCGGCTCGCCAGCACCGAAGCGCTTCACCGGAAACCACCGTTGGAACGGGACCTTCCTCTTTTCGCCAGCCACTGAAAAAACGGGCGGCGGCAGTGGCCCCGGCGGCCGGAGCGCTTCGGGCTTATGAAGCTTTTCCCGGCGGAGCGCTTCGGTGGCGCCGGCCCAGAAAACTACTGCATTTCTCTGCTGTTTCATCGAATGGAAGCGCTCCCCTAAAACAAGCTTCTCGGGGGTGAAGCGCATAGGGAAGCCGGGCCAAGCCCGCCGGCTGCTAATTTTGGGAGTTAGACCGAAGCGCTTCGTTCCGGAATTTGCGTGGGAAAGGGGAGCGCTTCGTTTGCTCCCAACGACCGCCCCGGCCGAAGCGGTTGCGGCCCGACGGTGTCGGTTGCTTCGCCGGCGGCTCGCCACCCCGAACGAGCCAGGGCCGCAATGCTTAGCACAATCGCGGCACCATCAACAGCAACGGGATCAGCTATTATTTGGCGTGGGGCTAGTAAAAATCCATACTCTTTAATGGGTAATGGTCATAAATATGATGACCTTATAAAACATTGTGAAACTTGTACTATTAATATGCCTTTCTATCATAAATTAGCCAATAAAAATAAGGATATTCATTAATGCATAATGAAAAATAGTTATTAATAATCTAATCAAATATTGTGATGATATTCACCCAGTAAGAAGAAGTGAAATATTAGAATTATTTAATGACTTAAATGCTCCATATCGAAATGAACATGTAGATTTTTTAGAAAAATTTGGAGGTAGCAATCCTTATTTTCTTAGTGAACTAAAAATCGATTACTCATTTAAGATGATAAAATCTTTTATTCTAATTCTTTGTTGACAAAAGAATTACCTATAGATGCATGCCATTTTCTAGACCACACGAATGGAATGGATCCATGCTGTATAAATAAAGAAGATGGAAAAATATATGATTTTAATTCCAGTTCCGTTAATCTTAGAACAGGATCATCTTCAGCAAAACTTCAAATACAAAATTTACAATAGATATTGCTATAAAGAATAATAATGGATTTAATCGGCGCTTATCCAACTTAAAAAGTGGAACTAATATTGAAATTAAATTTGAGAATTGAATATTAAGTAATGTGTAAAATAGATTACGAAAGTATTATAGAGTCATGTAGATATCATCATATACGCTTTATATTTAACTTAATACAATTTTATGATGATAAAGACATTAATATTAGCATTGAGGATGCAAAAATAATATTCATGAGTATATTAAGGTATCTAATGAATAAAGGTGAAATTAAATTATTATTTGTTGATAATGGATTTTCAGAAGAAAAAAACAATATTCTCAATGCATCAGATATAGAAACGCAATTAAATGCTTTATATAATTCCTTTCCTATAGGATATGACGAAAATATCCCAGAAAAGGATATAGATAATTCTTGGTGGTATATTAACTGCCCAGTAATTTATAGGATGGAAAAATGACGATGGCAGTTATTACTATGCCGATTGAATACAAAATTTGCCGGACATCTCACAACATCCGGTAAAGATTCCATTACGGAAAACTCTATAGATGGAAGTATTCCTCCCAGCTCTATAATAAATAGATACTTACTGAGAGAAAATTATGCACAGCTTGGTGGTCGTCCAAAATTATTTTCTCAGGTCTGGGGAAAATCACCTGAGAGTAATAGATAGACTTAGAATGGAAGTTTTAATTTCATCGAAGGGCCACTAAAAGCATCTTCTTCTGGAAACGCAAGAATCTTTATACCCATAGAAACTAAAGGCAAGTTTTTTGAAAAGGCTCTAGATCATCATCCTGAGAGTTTAAAATTATTCGAATACCATAAAGGCGGAGGAGCTCATAAATCAGGTGCATATTATAAATTTGAATATAGAAATGGGAGAACTGTCAAAGTAATAGATCCAGAATCTGGTTTTGAACCTGGAACTATAACTAAAAACCAAGTTTATCTAGATACACTAGGAAGACCTATTAAATATATAAAAGGAAAATGGAGACTAAAAACAATATGAATAATAAAATAAATATATTTAGTACACCAATTTTAGAAGTAGGACATGACTGGATTTTATTCGGAATAGAAATAGAAGAAGTTATTGATAAACTTGATTTAAGATATATTAATAACATTAGAGATAATGTAGGTTTTTCTACATCTAATATATTTAAAGACGGTGATTTTACTTATAAAAAATTTAAAATTGGTTTTGAATGGGATAATTCAAATAAATTTATATTCGAAAGTTTGATATATAAAGATGAATTGCTAGAAATGAAATTTAGAAATAATAAATTAATAGAAATTTATTTGGGTAATGGTTGGAAAGGAAATGTTTTATGATTTCATATAGGAGATGTTCTATATCCAAAAATAAGGGGGATGAACTTAATATTTGATGAACATGAAGATGAATTTCATGTCCAAAATAAAAATGGTGAAATCATAATTGGTATAGCAATTTGGACAAAAGAAATATGCTCTCTCGAAATAGTAAAGAATCAAAAAATAAAAACTATAAAAATATATAAAAGAGGAGGCATCTATTGTGAAGTGTAATATTTAATATACCTAACCTAAGCATTAATTCTAGGGTATTTGATTAGATAAAAAATTTGCCGGACATCTCAAAACATCCAGCAAACTAGCCATTTTTAACCATATAAGATCAACAACTATGGACATGGCTATCAACATTATGGCGGCTTTCGAACAGGAAACGCCAGCTCCCACCTATATTTTTCCCGGTTTTTTCCCAAAAACCGTCGGCGCGCTGATCGCTCCCGGCGGTGTCGGTAAGACGTCCTGGGCGCTACAACTGGCTCTGGCTGTAGCCGGCAACAGCAGCAAAAGCGACTTGCTCAAGATGAAAACGCAAAACCAGCCGGTGGCATGAAGCGCCGCGCGCCGGTGGCTCAAATTAAACGAAGCGCTTCCCTGTAGCCAGACTGCCGGGGCGCGCTGCCCGCCGAGGAAATGACCCTCGGGGAAGCGCTTCGTTCCGAAATCTGCGTGGGAGAGGGGAGCGCTTCGTTTGCTCCCAGCGACCGCCCAATCATCAGGGTTGCCAGAGCGAAGCGCTTCATGGGTCTGCACCGGCGCCCGGCGAAAGCGCTTCGGGGCTAGCTTCCGGAAAACCGCAGTACTCGCCGGCGGTTCGTCCCACCGAAGCGCTCCCCCTGGGCAAGGGCACTGGGGCTAGTAGGTTCTAGCGTTTGAAAAGAAGGGCAGCGCTTCGATTCCAGCCGCTAGAACGAAGCGCTTCGGGCGGAGCAGGAGACTTCGACAGGGCAGCGCTTCGGCCGGCCGCCGGTCCAGTTAGCACCGGCCCATCAGGGGGAGAGCGCTTCAGCGCGAACCCGTCCCGAGGAGGGAAGCGCTTCCCCGCCGCCGATTAATCCAACCGGGCCGGGGTTTTTTCCCGGTCGAAGCACTGAAAAGGATTGGTCCCGGCCCTGCCACTACTAGCAAAAAGCCGGTGCCGAGGGTAAACGCCGGGCCCGAGCCATCTGCCCCCGCTAGCTCGGACTGCATTTTTATTGGTCGGGCCGGGCTTTGCCCAGGTCGAAACGCTTCGTTAGAAACGTTTAGTGAGGCCAACGGCTAACATGGGAGCGCTTCATTGAAAACCAGCCTTCAAGCTGGAAATCCAACAAATGGGCTTTCGCCAACCCGACCGAAGCACCGCCCGGCCCGGTGCCGGTTTTGATAAATAAAACACCACTGGCCCGCCCGAGCCGAAGCGCTTCGGTTGCTTCCTTTTGCATCAGCCCCCGGCCCGAGGAGGAAGCGCTTTCCTCTGGGCCCGGCCATAATTTTTAGAAAGTTGTGGAGCCATTGACTTATAGGCGAAGCGCTTCCCCAGCCGCCCAGATAGACCCAAGGTTTTGTCGCCTCCGGCCCGGAGCTGTGCTTTCTTTGATGGGGCCTCACCGGTGGGCCGGCGCCGAAGCGCTTCCCCTTTCTGCCAGCCACTGAAAAAACGGGGCGCGGCGGGATTGGGTGGTTTCCCGGATTTTTGGGGGGAAGTGCCTCGGCTGGCAAAGGAACTAAAAAGGAAGCGCTTCCGGCCCTGGGCCCTAGGTTTTTGGCCAGCGGGCCGGGGTCCCTTCACTCAGGAGGAAGCGCTTCGCTTTTGGAATGGCCAATGGCTGAGCTGAGGGACGAACTCGGTGCTTGGACAGAGGGAGCACTTGCTCCCGCCGGGTCTTTTACAACGAAGCGCTTCGGTCGCTGGCCCCCGGGAACGAAGCGCTCCCTCTTTTTAGAGTTGGCGTGGCCATCTAGTCCGGTGGGGGGAAGCGCTTCAGCGCGGCACGACGCATAGCGGCGCTGCAACCGTTTCGGTCTTTCTAGTCGTTCAGGCAGAGGAAGCGCTTCGTTCTCTAAACCCAGAGCCCGGGCTCAGCAAAATTCTGGCGTTGGGAATCGAAGCGCTCCGGTCCCGGGAAAGCGTTCCTGGCCGAAGCGCTTCTTTCCCGCCGGCCCAAGCCAGTTTCCCCATAAAAAAAAGCGCCCCCGGAGGGGCGCTGGCTTTTCTAGCGGCGGCGGCTATTTCTTGCCGCAGGTGATGCTGAAGACGTTGCCGCTGCTGTCCATCACCGCCTGGCAGAGCTTGTTGCGGCTCTGCTGATAGTGGCTGTTGCACCAGCCGGTTTCGATGCGCTGGCCGCCGATGGTGCAGCGGGTAATCTGGCCGCCGCTGCTGGTGGCCCCCAGGCGCCCCACCACCTTCGTGAAGCCGCTGCCCTTGCGGGCCTTGCGGCCCAGGGACGCCCGCTGCTGGGCCAAAGCCTCATTGGTTTTGGCACTGCTGCGCGCCGGCGTACTGGCCCCCGGGGCTGGGCTGACCGAAGCGCTTAGGCTGCCGAGGCCATAGCCGGCATCGCCGTTGCCGCTGCGCGCGGGCGGATTGCTGGCATTGCTGTTGTAGCCGCTGCCGGCGCCGTTGGCGTTGCCATAGCTGCCGCCCCCGAAACTGCCGGTGCGGTAGCTGATGTGGTCGCCCCGGCCGTCGCTGAAGTTGAAGTTCTCGTCCTCCACCGTACGCACCGGCCGCCGCAGGGGCGCGGGCCGCCGTTCCAGCCGCCGCCGTTCCACCACCTGGCGCTGGGCCTGGGCACGCTCGCGCACGTTCTTCAGACGCTTGCTGTTGCTGAGCAGTGGCTTCGCCTTCGGCTCCTCGCGACCCTTCCGGCCGGCCTTGGCCTCCTTCTCCCGGACGGCCTTGGCAAGCTTGCTGTCCTTCTTCAGCACCTTGTTATCCGGTTTGACCCGCAGGGCGCTGAGCCGCTCGTTCTTGCTGTTTTTCTCCACTTTGGCCGTCTTGACGTTCTTGTCATTCTTGCCCTTGCTTTCCCGGCTGGCACTGGCCTTGTCCTTGGCGTTCTTCTCGACCTTGGCCGGGGCCTTGTCATTCTTTTTGTCGGCTTTATCGCCCGCCTTGGTGCCCCTGGTCTGGGCCAGCCGGGCCAGCAGCGGCTCGTCCAGGTGGCGATAGCTCACGGCGGCCAGCTTGTTCTGGCGGCGGAAATCCTGCAGCGCTTCGACGGTGCTATTGCCCATCAGCCCATCGGCCGAACCGACCTTGTAGCCCCGGCCGGCCAAATCACTCTGCACCTTGCGGGTCAAATCCCGGTAGAAGCGGCTCAGCCAGCCGTAGCTGAGCTTGCCATTGACCGGAAAGCCGTTGGCGCGCTGGTAGGATTTCACCGCGTCGGCGCCGCCGTGGCCGAGATAGCGCAGGCCGGTGCTCACCAGCCGCTGCAGGGCCGGGCTGTACTGGCCCACGCCCTTGCTGGCCAGATATTTCTGCATCTCCCCGTTGCCGTTGAGGCCGGCGATGTCATAGAGATTCAAGCCGGCGCCATCGCGCTGCTTGAGGTTGCAGGAACCGCTGCGCAGTTTGCCCAGCTGGTCGGCCCAGGTCAGTTGCACCGGGCTACAGCTGTCCGCCGCGTGGCCCACAGCGGCCAGGGCTAGGGTCAGAAAGAGAAAGAAGCGCTTCATCATTTACCTCCGCGCAGTAAGAATGTTTGTAAAGCAATAATGGTGTTGGAATTGTTGAAAACGTCGCCCCGGGCGAAGTTTTGCCAGGTTTCCTCATAGGAAAAACGGCGGACGCGAATGTCCTCACCCTCCGCCTGGACGCCGGTATAGTCGGGCAGGGCGTCGCTGTCCACCTCGGCCAGATAGAGGTAAACCTTGGAGCCGCTGCCGCCGAGGCTGGGGTAATAGCTCTGCAGCAGTTCCAGCTTCAGGGCCGGCACGCCGATTTCCTCTTCGATTTCGCGGCGCATGCAGCTTTCCGGGTCTTCGCCCGCCTTGTCCATGAGGCCGGCGACGATTTCCACCTTCCAGGGCCGGGGGTCGGCGGCCACCAGGGCGCCAATGCGGAATTGTTCAACGAAAACAAAACATTGGCGCCGGGGGTCATGGGTCAGGGCCGCCACCACGCCGCGCCGGCCCGAGCACTCGCGCAGCAGCACCGGCGACCAGCCGCCCCGGTAGAGTTCATGGCGCAGATGGAAGCGCTTAATCTTCATAAAGCCACGGTAGGCGTACTCCTCCCGCAGCACTTCAAATTGATAGTTCATGGTGATTCCCGGGCGGGTTAGTGATAGCGGGGGGTGGTGCCAATAAAGCTGTAGGGATTGACCGACGGGCCGTGCTGGCGAATTTCAAAGTGCAGGGCCGGCGCCTCCTGGGGACTGATGCCCATGGTGGCGATTTTCTGGCCCTTGGCCACCTGCTGGCCCTCCTGCACCTCCACCGAATCCAGATAGCCATAGGCTGAGAAGATGCGGTCCTCGTGGCGCAGAATGACCATGCGACCGAAGCCGGAGATGCCGGCACCCACATAGGCCACCTCGCCGGCGTGGGCACTGTTGATGTCCTGGCCGCGCTGGCCGGCGATTTTGATGCCCTGGTAGCCGGGCCGGTTGGCGACGAAATCGCGGATAACCCGGCCCCGGGTCGGCCAAATCCAATCGCTCTGGCCCTGGGCGGTGATTTGCGGCGGCGGCGGCAGGTCGATTTTGCGCGGCTGGCCGTCGCTGGGTTTCAGCCGAATGCGGCTGCCGGCCAGAATACGATTCTGGTTGGTGATGTCGTTCCAGCGGGCGAGCTCGTCGATGTCGAGGCCGTAGCGCCAGGCAATGTTGAATAGCGTGTCCCCTGTCTTAATGGTGTAAAACTCTGTGGGCGTGAGTGAACCACGCGCACCGTAGAGGGCGGTGGCGCTGGAGGTGGCGGCCCGCTCGCAGCCACTCAGCAGCAGCAATAGGCCGCTAAGCAGGGTTAGATGTTTCCACATAGATTCATAAAAATTAAAGAAATGAAGGAAAAGTCTAGCATTGGCGGGCGAAGGCCTGTTGTAGTGTTTTTACGACAATTTCCACCCGTTTCGCCTGCAGCCGGTGGGGGGTTACCAGATGCAGGGTTAGCGTCGGCAGCTGCCATTCGGGCAGTACCACCACCAGCCGGCCGGCGGCCAGTTCCCGTTCGATGTCGCAGCGCGGCAGCAGGGCCAGGCCGAAGCCGGCGCAGGTGAGCTGGTGCAGGGCGCTGAACTGGTTGCAGAACAGGCCCCGGTCGATGCGCAGCGGGAAGCTGACGTCGTCCCGTTGCAGCAGCACATTGGTGGGCCGGCTGTAAATCCAGCGGCCCTGCTCCAAATCCTGGGGCTGGCGAATGGGCCGCTGGCGTAGATAGGCCGGGGCGGCGCAGATGGTCCAGGGGAATTCGCCCAGGGGCCGGGCAATGAGCTGGGGATTGTCCAGGGCCGTATCGCCGCCGCGAATGGCCAAATCCAGCGGGGTGCTGCCCAAATCCTGGAGCTGGTCGCCGATGTGAAGAAACAGATGAATATCCGGCTGCTCGCGCTGGAGCTGGTGCAGGGCCGTCTGCAGGGCGCCGTTGTGTACCAGGCCGGTGGGCAGGGCCAGATGCACATCGCCGCTGGCCTGGGTTTTGACGTTCTGCAGGGCCTGGGTCGCCGCCGCCAGCGCGGCAAGCAGCCGGTGGCAATGCTCGGCCAAATCGCGGCCGGCCTCGGTGGGCATGAGTTTGCGCGTGGTGCGGTGAATGAGTTTGACGCCGTATTTTTCCTCGAGCTTGCTCAGCTGCTGGCTGACCGCCGAGGGCGTTACCCCCAGCGCTTCGGCGGCCCCCTGCAGCGAACCGCGCTCCAGAATGGTGGCGAAAAAGAGCAGCGCTTTAATGTCCTGCATCGGAAAACCTCTCTTAAAATGGCCATTTTAATGAGGAATTTCCATGAGTAACGGCATCAACCTTGACCAATTCGACCACAGCTGGGAGGACATCCGCCGGGAACCCCAGCGCGGCTATCTGCGCTTCCAGGTGGCCGGCGACTGGATACACGGCACCCGCAACCAGCTGGCCGTGCGCACCTTCCCGCCGCTGGCCATCGACGAAATCCCCAACTTCGGCGGTGAAAACTCCGCCCCGGCCCCCAGCGAATACCTGCTCAGCGCCGTAGCCGGCTGCTTTGCCGTCGGCCTGCAGCAGCAGCTGGCCCGGGCCGGGGTGCGGCTGGAGCGCTTCAGTCTGGAGGTCAGCGGCGGCGTCGACTGGGCCAAGCTGGAGGGCCTTAGCCCCGGGGACGGCGGCCTGGACCAGCTGTTTATCCGTGCCACCATCCAATCCAACGCCGAACTGGAGCTGCTGGAGGCCCTGGCCGAGGAGGCGGTGCGCCTGTCGCCGGTGCTGAACAGTCTGAAAACCTCGGCCTCGGTGGTCATTCTGGAGGCCGATTCATAAGTCTGTCTTAATCAATCCTGTTCATAACTCGCCCTATTCATTAGAACGAAGCGCTTCCCAACGAAACGGGGCGCGCTTTTTTTATGCGGGCCGGGGGCTGGGCAACGGGGAAGCGCTTCGCGCTGGGCAAAAAATGAAGCGCTTCGCCCGGGCCACCGCAGCGGCATCGCCCCGGGGAAGCGCTTCGTTCAGTGCCCTAAAAAAATTTAGGACAACGGGGACGAATGGAGTGTTGGCACATCGTCGGGTTGGTAGTGCTGGGCGACCTGCCAGAGGTCATAGCTGGCCTGCATCCGTAGCCAGTGTTCGGCACTGCCCCCAAAGGCTTTGGCCAGCTTCAGGGCCAGCTTCGGCGAAACGGCCCGCCGGCCGTTGGCCACCGCCGCCAACGTGTCGCGGCTCACTCCCAGAATACGGGCGGCCTCACTCAGATTTAGGCCCAGTTCGGGCAGAATAAAGGTTTTCAGAAGACCGCCCGGATGGGGCGGGTTATACATAGCGTTCATAGCTATTCCTCAATGATAGTCTTGATAATCCACAACATAGGCATCGCCATCTATAAAACGAAAGGTTAAACGCCAATTGCCATTAACCCGCACGGCCCAATGGTTAGCCAAATCACCCTTTAGGGCATGGAGACGAAAGCCAATCTGATTCATGTCGTCTATAACCTTGGCCGCATCCAGGGCAAAAAGCAACAGACGGAGACGCTCGATGTGTTCCAGCTGAACCTTGGCACCATCGCCGCGTTCAAAAAGTCGTTTTAATCCTTTATGTCTGAAGTCTTTAATCATGGTCGCTACTAAATTGATGTTTTTTACCTAGGCCCGACACCCGCCCCAGCCAGTGCAGGCGGAAGGGTTCACGCCAGGCCCGGGGCCAGTCCCAGTCGGGCCAGCGGCGGCCCCGGTCGTCGCTGAGATAGTAGAGGGCACCGAGCAGGGCCAGCGCCAGCACCAGCGCCGCCCACAGCTCCAGGCGCAGACCCCAGTTCAGGCCCAGCAGCAGGGCCCCGGCCGGCGGCAGCAGCAGAAAGGCCAGCAGCCAATGGCGGCTGGAACCCCGGGCCAGCAGCCGGGCGGCCAGCGGGGGAAGGAGCAGCAGCGGCGGCAGACTCAGCAGGCCGAAGACCAGGGCCACCCCGGTGGCTTCCGGGGGCAGGCCTAGAATGGTGGTCAGCAGCGGCACCGTCCACCAGGTCAGCGGCAGGCCGTAGGTCAGCAGCCGCAGTCGGTGCCGGCGCCAGACTTCGCCACCGCTGCGGGCCGGGGGCAGCGGCGGCCGGAGGCGGACGGGCTGGGCCCAGCAGTGGCGCCAGCTCTGGCGGCGGAGGGCCCGATGACCCACCAGCAGCACCGTCAGCAGGGCCAGACCCACCAATAGGGCCACTATGATGAAGGCGCTCAGGGCCCGGAGCGGGTCGCCGAGGCGGAGATAGTTCAGGCCGGCCAGCAGCGGCGGTAGGGTCAGGCTGAGCAGCCAGTGGCGACTAGTGCCGCCGGCCAGCAGTCCGCTCAGCAGCACCAGCTGCAGCAGCAATATGCCGTAGCTGGGCCAGCTCATGGCCGGGGCTCCGCAAACGGCAGTTCGGCCGCCCGTCGTTTATCTTTGAGTATCAACGGCCCCAGCACCGCCGCCGCCAGGGCCTGGGCCCCGCCGAGCAGGGTCAGGGCCGGCAGCCCCAGCCGTAGAGCCCCGGCCAGACCGCCGGGCCAGCCGTAGCCGAGGCCGGCCAGGGCCAGCGGCGGTAGCAGGGTCAGCCAGTACCAGCGGCGCGGCGGCAGATAGCTGTAGCCGTGGGCCAGCAGCGGCGCCGCCAGCAGCAGCCAGGGTAAAACCGCCTCCAGCGCCTGGCGTTCGGCCTGCCAGGCCCGGGCCAGTTCGGCCAGCAGCGCGGCCATCAGAACGCCTCCGGCCAGCCTGGACCCCGGGAACTGGTGGGACGGCGGGCAGCGGTGGGGCGAAGGAAAATCGGAGCAGGGCCCGGCAGCGGCGCCCCGGGCCAACGGAAAGGGAGTTCGTCCATGGTGGTTCCTATAAAAAAGACCCCGGGGGTGGCCCCGGGGCGGGTGTTCACAGCGGGCGGCCGGCCAGCCCCAGGGCCAGCGTCAGACTCAGCGCGGCCCCGGCGCCCAACAGTGGATTGACCAGGGCCAGCAGCAGCCCCAGCCCCGGCGGCAGTAGCCACCAGTGGCGCGGCAACGGCCGGTCGCCCCGGCGCCAGCGCAGCAGGGGCACCAGCCAGAGCAGTGGCAGCAGACAGAAAATCAGCGTGAATAGGTTGGCGGACAGGCCCGGCCCGGAATCCCACAGCAGCAGCAGGAAGAGAAGACCGAAATACCCACCCAGCCCGCGCCGGCAGGCCCGGAGCATCGGACGATAGTCGGGCCGGGCCCGTTCCTCGGCCCGGGCCGTCAGGGCGGCCCGGTGGTCTTCATCGCCGTTCAGCACCAATGGCTGGCGCCACAGGGCCAGCGGCGACCGGCGCCATAGCCGGCGATGGGCCACGGCCAGCAGCATCAGATAGCTGTAGGCCAGCACCCCGAACCAGTGGCCGGCCAGGGTTAGGGCGGTGGTGCCGTCCGCCCCCCGGCCCAGGGCCCACAGCGCCCGCAGCGGCGGCAGCAGTAGGCCCGCCAGCCAGAGGCGCGAGGAGCTGAGCCCCCAGAGCACACAGAGCAGCAGCGCCTGCCCCAGCCCTTCAAATATCATCGTTCGCGGCAAAGAGCCGGCGCCGGGGCCAGCGCTGGGCCTGGGGGCCGGCCAGGGCCGTGATAAACAGCCAGGCGCCGAGCTGCAGCGCCGCCGTCAGTCCGGCCAGCAGCAGCGCCGTTTCTCGTTCGCTGAAGAGAACGGCCCCGAGCAGGCCGGTGGCCAGCGGGGCCAGGGCCAGCAGCCGCAGCCAGTGGCAGGGCCGAAGAAAGCTCATCAGCAGGGCCAGGGCCAGCAGCAGTCCGGGCAGGGCGCGGAGATAGAGGGCCAGCAGCGCCGGCGGGTCGAGCGCTATCACAGATTTAAAGACACCGGCTGATTACGCCAGCGCAGCGGCCAGGGCTGGCGCCAGGCCAAATCCCAGTGCCAGTGTTCGGCGGGGCGGCCGTTCCCGTCGAGGAAATACTGCTGGGCCAGCAGCAGGGCGCTGAGCGTGCTCAAGGCCCAGAACAGGCCCAGGGCCGGATTCAGCAGCCGGGCGGCGACCAGACCCACCAGCGGCGGCAGCAGCACCAGGGCGATGAGATAGTGGCGGCTGTTGCCCCAGCGCAGCAGCTGGGCCAGCAGCAGCGGCAGCGGCCACATCAGCAGGGCCCAGAGGGAAATAAAGCCGGTGCTGATGTCCTGTAGGCGTGGGGACTCGGCGTTGCTCCACAGGGTCCAGAGCAGCAGGACGATGAAGGTCAGGCTGAGCAAACTCATGTGGTTAAGCATCACCCGCACCCAGGCCGGCGAGCGGGCGGCGCGCTGGCGCCGTTGGTAGGCGGCTTCAGCGGCCGGGCTGATGAGATAGACCGGCTCCCAGAACAGCGACCAGAGCGAGTGGCCGCGCAGGCGCCGATGGCCCACGGCCACCATCAGCAGCAGCGTGTAGCTCAGCAGCAGCAGCCAGTAGCGGTAGAGCTCGTCGAAATCCCGGGACAGCAGCAGCCAGCCGAGGCCGGCCAGCAGCGGGGGTAGCAGCAGCCAGCTGAGCAGCCAGTGGCGGCTGCTGCGGCGGCTCCAGTAGTGGGCCAGGGCCAGCACCAGGGCGAAGAAAATAATCATGCGTCCTCCCGGAAAAGCGGCCGTTGCCGGTTAATACTGTGGCCGGTGATGGCCAGCACCATAAACAGGGCCAGAGCCTGGGCCAGATAGAGCATGCCGGCCAGCACCAGGGCATCGACGCCGACACCCAGCAGCGCCCCCAGCCCCCAGAGGGCGGCGGGCAGGGCCAGGGTGAAGAGCAGCCAGTATTTGGGCGTTAGCAGGCTGTAGAGCCAGGCCAGCAGCAGCGGCAGCAGGGGCCAGGCCAGGCCGAAATGACGAAAGAAGTTCTCGGACATGGGATTCTCCAAATTGCTAGGGGCCGCCCGGGGGCGGCTGTCCAGTAATTAGCAAGTGGGAGGCCATTTCGGGCCGGAGGAAGGGGCCGGCGGCGGGGGGGTGTTGAAGCGCTTCGGCCCGGCGGCTAAATCATCACCGACTCGCCCAAGGGGGGAAGCGCTTCATTCTCGGAACCCGGTTAAAACGAACAAACCCAGCGGGCCCGGCCGAAGCGCTTCCCTTTGGGCAGGCGGACCCGGGCGACCTAGTCCCCAGAGGCAAAAGGTCGATAAACCGAAGCGCTTCGTCCTAAGTCTGCGGCCTTCCCCCGGCCCGCCGGCCAACGTTGTGGGTTACCGGAGGAAGCGCTTCGGCCAATTAACGCGGGGGCGCTCCAACCCAGTCCCGGCGATAAGGAAGCGCTTCAGTCTGGAAGCTCATTCCTGTCTGTTCCAGTACCAGGTCGATGAAAAAGACCTATCTGGACTGGGCTTCTGGACGAAGCGCTTCCCTCTGGGCGTCCCCGTCTTTCTCGCTGGGCTCGGAGCGCAAACCGAAGCGCTTCGGTTCTGACGCTGGGCCGGCAGTACCCCCGGTTTCAGCGGAGCCGCCGGGGGAAGCGCTCCCCTTTTTAAACCGGGAAAAGACGACGGGCCACCAGCTGAAGCGCTTTCCCGGTGGCTGGCAATCTCGACGGCGGCCCGTCCTCCATTTGATGCCGCCGGCCGGGCCTTCATTTACAACCTCCCAGAGCTAAGCGCTTCCTTCCGAAAAATCGGTGTAAACCTACCCGGGCCGGCGCGGTTCAAAGCGGAAGCGCTTCCCCGGTCGGCTACCGGTTTGCTCCCCTCAGCCCATTAAAAACTTTGGCCGCCCGGCTGGCCCTCGTCCCGGCGAAGCGCTTCGGTTTGTTGCCCGCTTAGAAGCGCTTCTTCTCCGAACGGTGCTGCCGGCCCGAAGCGCTTTGCCCTCAGGTTGCTTCCTGAACCGAGGGCACCGCTAGACAGGGGAAGCGCTTCGTTTTGGGAAGCCGGACAAGGGCCGACCCAGCCAGTCGCCCCGGAGTGAAGCGCTTCTCCGGCCACTGACTCCCGTTTCCCGGTGGGAAGCGCTCTCCATTTTTCGTTTGAATCGATGGCCGGCAAGGGGAGCGCTTCGTCCAAACCGCCCTGCGGGGGAGGCTAAACCATGAAGCGCTGCCGGGCCGGGGCGGAATAATTTCCCGAGAAGCCAACGGCCGATAAACCGAAGCGCTTCGGTCGAGTAGGGCCATTTTTAGCCGGGGAAGCGCTTCCGGCCGGGGCGAATTTCAGAGTAAAGCGCTTCGGTGAAGCCGATTGGCCGCCACTGGGCCGGGGAAATCGTGCCTTTGCCGGCGGCGTTTTAAGCAGGAGAGAAGTGTTTCGGGCTGGGACAGCACCCAAGCGCTTCGGTCTAGGTAAAGGAGGCACGCCGGCTGAATCAGCCCCGGCCCGCCGAAGGGGCGCGCGGCCCCCCAAGCAAGTGCTCGTCCGAAGCGCTCCCCCCTTTTGAATTCTTGTAAATGAACGCCGGCCGCCGGCTGTTCATGGGCAAAGCGCTGCGGCCAATTGACGGGGTCGTCCCAATCCAAATTTCAAGACCCTTTCCCTAGCGCCACGCCAACCCGAAGCGCGGCCCTCGGCAAACCCAGCCTTCTCTCGGATGATTGCGCTTGGTCCTCACATTTTTTCTGGAGCGAGGGGCGCCGCTAGATAGGGGAAGCGCTCCTAGCTTTTTACGGTGCTCCAGTCCGAAGCGCTTCCCCCTTTTGCCCCGGTCCGGGAAGACGGCCATCGTTGCCGGTGGCGAAGCGCTTCGGCCAGGCCTAGTGGCCCAGCCGGCCGGCCACGCTGTAGAGCGGTTCCAGCACCCATTCGTAGAGTTGGCGGCGGTCGTGCAGAATGTCCGCCTCCAGCACCATGCCGCTTTGCAGCCGCGGCTGGCCAGCTCCCGTTGGCCCAGGGCGGTCCGGGTGATTTCTCTAGATATCTATTTGACTAGAAGAAGCTGGCGCAAGGCCGGAAAAAATTTGCTGCCCTAGGACGCCAGGAATTAGCGTCTTTTTTTTTGCAAAAACCCCAGCCATAAAAAAGCGCCCCCGGAGGAGCGCTTCTCTCTTTATGAACCATTAAGGGTTAGGCCCTAGCCCTCGGGTTCACAGTCCTTGGCCAGAATCTGGCTCTTGGCGTTCTGCAGCATCACCCCACCGGATTCGCGGTAGTTGTTGCGGTCAAGGGCGCCGGCCTCCAGGGTGTAGCCGCGACCCTGGAAGACCGAGGCGGTCAGGTCGGAGCGGTTCAGGTCAATGGGCAGTTTCAGCTTCAGCTTTTTGTACTGCACCAGGGCGCTGACCGGCAGACCCTCGCGGTTGAAGGCATAGTTCACGCGCAGGCTCTGGCCGTTCTGGCACTGGTAGCGCACGGCGCTGTCCTGGGGCAGCGGTTCCACAGCCACCGAGGCGCTGGAGACGTTGCAGTCCTGGGCCAGAATCTGGTCGTTGCGGTCGAAGATTTGAATGCCATCGGTGTTCTTCAGGTCATTCATGGTCAGGGCCGGTGCGTTTAGCTTGTAGCCCTGGCGGTTCTGGAAGAAGCTGCCGACGTGGTCCGAATGGTCATCGTCATACTGCACGGTGAAGTTTTTGCTTTTGACGTTCACCCGGGCCTGGGTGGGGAAGCCGGTTTCAGCATTGAAGCTGTAGCTGATGGAAGCGCGCACGTTGCCTTCACAGACATAGCTAATGGTCTGTTGGCTCTGGGCCCAGAGCGAAGCGCTTCCCAGCAGGGCCAGACTGGCCAGTAAGGTTTTTTTCATGTGATTTCTCCCTATTTAGGATTGCAATCCTTACCCAGCATGTTGTCGTTCTTGTCGAAGATGATGATGCCGCCGGTGCTGCGCAGGCCTTTCATGGTCAGGGCCGGGGCGCTCAGTTTATAGCCCTGGCTGTTTTGGAAATGGCTATCGACGTGGTCGGAACGGCTTTCGTCATACTTGACGGTAAAGCTTTTGCCTTTGATTTTAACCTGGGCGCTGGTGGGCAGGCCGGTTTCAGCGTTGAAGCTGTAGCTCACCGTGGCGCGGACCTTACCCTGGCAGACATAGTTCACGGTTTGTTTGCTGGGGGCGGCCCAGGCAGCGCTGCTGCCCAGCAGGGCCACGACGGCCAACATTTTGAAAGTTCTAGACATAATTTGTGTTTCCTTATTTGGGTTAAAAACTCACTTAAAGCTCCGGGGTGCAATCCTGCAGCACCGTCCCGCCGTTCTTGTCGTGCAGGTTCAGGCTGTGGGCCTCACCGAGGCTATCGACGCCGATGTAGGCGCCGGATAATTTTAAGCCACCCCGGCCGAGGAAAATCATATCCGTATTGCTGGATTGGCGTAGGTCTATTTTCATGATGACCTGGCGGTTCTGGTAGCGCAGGATAACGTTGGCCGGAATGCCCAGGCTGCTGAACACATAGTCGGCGGACAGGCGGTCATCGTGGGCGCAGAGATAATCCAGGGCCGTGCCTGAGCGCTTCGCCTTCTTCTCCGGGCGAATGGGTTTGCAGTCCCGGGCGATGGGCTGGTCGATGCTGTCGAAGATTTGAATGGCGATGCCGCTGCGCACGTTCTTGGCGTTCACCGCCGGGCTGGTGATGAGCTTGTAGCGCCGGCCCTCGCTGGCGAAATAGCCGTGGTCCTCGTCGGAATGGTCGGATAGAAAGCTGAGGTTTTTACCGCGCCGCTTGCTGCTGAGTATCTCGAATTCCTCCACGCCGAGCGGTTCGCCGCTGTTGGCGTCAAAGTTAAATTGGGCATAGGCGCGATAGTTCCCCTCGCAGATATAATCAATTTTGGCGCTTTGGCTCTGGGCCCAGAGGCTGGCGCCGAGGGGAAGGCAAAGCCAGAGCCCATGTCGAAGGCAGGTCATTGTCGTAAAAGCGGTAATTCTAACCCGAAACAAGCCTGTTATAATGCCCTCCGATATTATTTTCTTGATTTTCAGATGGTTAAAGAAAAAACCCAATTTGTCTGTCGCGACTGTGGCGCCGTCCACAGCAAGTGGCAGGGCAAGTGCGACGACTGCGGTGCCTGGAACACCCTGGAGGAGGAAGCGCTTCCTACTAAAAGCCGAGCCAGCAAGGGCGGCGGCTATGCCGGGGTCAGTGCCGGGCCGGTGCAACGGCTCGACCAAATCGACCTGGGCGAAGACACCCTCATTCCCACCGGCATCAGCGAATTTGACCGGGTGCTCGGCGGCGGCCTGGTGCGCGGCAGCGTCGTGCTCATCGGCGGCGACCCGGGCATCGGCAAGTCCACCCTGCTGCTGCAGACAGTGCACCAGCTCAGCCAGACCATGAGCTGCCTCTACGTCAGCGGCGAGGAAAGTCCCCGGCAAATTGGCCTGCGCGCCGAGCGCCTCGGCCTGGCCCGGGACAAAATCCTGCTCTGCAGCGAAACCCAGATTGAAAAAATTCTGGCCACGGCCCTGCAACAGCGGCCCCAGGTGCTGGTTATCGACTCCATCCAAACCCTCTACAGCGACGGCCTCAGCAGCGCCGCCGGCTCCGTCTCCCAGCTGCGCGAAAGCACGGCCCAGCTGGTGCGCTTCGCCAAAACCACCAACACCAGCGTTTTTCTCATCGGCCACGTTACCAAGGAGGGCGCCATCGCCGGCCCCCGGGTGCTGGAACATATGGTGGATACGGTGCTTTATTTTGAAAGCGAGGCCGGCAGCCGTTTTCGCATGCTGCGCGCCATCAAAAACCGCTTCGGCGCCGTCAACGAGCTGGGCATGTTCGCCATGCTGGAAAACGGCCTCAGGGCCGTGGCCAACCCCTCGGCCATCTTCCTGTCCCGGCCGGACGAGTTCCAGGCCGGCAGCGCCATCTTCGCCAGCTGGGAGGGCACCCGCTCGCTGCTGCTGGAAATCCAGGCCCTGACCGACAGCGGCAACGGCAGCTACGCCCGCCGCACCACCCTGGGCTTTGACAGCGGCCGGCTCAATATGCTGCTGGCGGTGCTCCATCGCCACGGGGGCATTGCCCTGCACGACATGGACGTCTATTTGAACGTGGTCGGCGGCCTGAAAATCAACGAAACCAGCGCCGATTTGGCCGTGCTGGCGGCGGTCTTCTCCAGCCTGCGCGGCCAGGCCCTGCCCCGGGATTTGGTGCTGCTCGGCGAAGTGGGTCTGGCCGGCGAACTGCGGCCGGTGGCCAACGGCGAGGCCCGGCTGAAAACGGCCGAACAGCACGGTTTGCGCCAAATCATTCTACCCACAGCCAACGTGCCGAAACGCAGCAAGCTACACCTCCACGCCGTCAAGAATCTGGCCCAGACGCTGGAAATCCTGCAGTCGTTTAAACCCTGAATCCGAGGAAAATCCATGACAAACCCCCTTAGCCCCGAGAACATCCGCTGGTGGAACGGACTCAACGGCCAGTGGCAGGAAGCCTTCTGCGACTATCTCGGTCTGGCGGAAAGCCAGCAATTCCAGCTGGAGGCCCATCTTCCCGACGTGCTGGCCATGAATTTTATGAGCGTCTATTTCTTCCAGAAGGACCTGCGCACCATGCAGCCGCTGGCGAAATTCCCGCAAATCAGCTGGATAGACATCGGCCAGAATCAGATTGAGGAAATCATCGACCTGCGCCCCTTCCACAACCTGGCCTTCCTCGACATCAACGGCAACCCCATTCGCAACCACCGGGAAGCGCTGGCGCCGCTGGCCACGGTGCGCGGCCTCGACCTGCAGAATACCCAGCTGCAGACGCTGGATTTCCTCGGCCGGCTGACCGGCCTCAACACCCTCTATCTGGGCAACGACCCGGCCCTGCCCTATGCCAACGCCCTCGACGATTTCCAGCCGCTGCGGAATCTCAAGGCCCTGCGCACCCTCGGCCTGGATTATCTGCACCTCAGCCATCTCGATGACCTGAGCAGCCTCGGCGAACTGCGCGCCCTGCAGCTGTCCGGCAATCCCGGCCTCGACCTGGCCCCGCTGGAAGCGCTTCCCCGGCTGGAGAAGCTCACCCTCAACCACTGCGATTTGAGCGACCTCGCCGTGCTCGCCCGGCTGCCGAATCTAAAAATTCTGGAACTCAGCCATAACCGCATCGCCGACATCGGCGCCCTGGCCGGGCTGGAAAATCTGCTGCTCCTCGACCTCAGCCATAACCAAATCCGCGATTTCGGCCCCATTCTCGACCTGCCCAACGCCGAAAACATCGACATCCGCACCAACGGCCTCGACGCCAACGGCCGCCGGGCTTTGGCCGAGCTGAAGCGACCGTTTTTGCAAATCAACTAATCGCTCCGAAGCGCTCTAATAAAATAGGCGCTTCTTTTTTTTCTCCGCGCAGCAATGCCCCACTATCTCTCCATTTTGCTTTCCACCGTGCTGGTGAATAACTTTGTGCTCAGCCAATTTCTCGGCCTCTGCCCGTTCATGGGCGTTTCCAAAAAAATGGAAACGGCGCTGGGCCTGGGTCTGGCCACGGCCTTTGTGCTGACCCTGGCGGCGGTCAGCGCCCATCTGCTCGACCGCCATCTGCTGATTCCCTTCCACATCGAATACCTGCGCACCATCAGCTTTATCGTCGTCATCGCCGTGCTGGTGGGCCTGACGGAAATGTTCATTGCCAAGCAAAGCCCGCTGCTGCACCGGCTCCTCGGCGTCTATCTGCCGCTGATTACCACCAACTGCGCCGTGCTCGGCGTCGCCCTGCTCAATTCCAAGCAGCACCATAATCTGCTGGAAAGCGCCGTCTATGGCTTCGGTGCCGGCGTCGGCTTCAGCGCCGTGCTGGTGATTTTTGCCGGCCTGCGCGAACGGCTGGCCGCCGCCGATGTGCCCGGGCCGTTCCGGGGCACGCCCATTGGCCTGATTAGCGCCGGCATTCTGGCCATTGCCTTTATGGGGTTTTCCGGGTGGGCCTAATCACACCGCTGGCCCTGCTGCTGCTGCTCTTCCTCGGCTGCGGCCTGCTGCTCGGCTATTTCGCCCGGCGCTTCCGGGTGGAGGAAGACCCGCTGGCGGAGAAAATCGACGCCCTGCTGCCGCAGACCCAGTGCGGCCAGTGTGGCTTCCCCGGCTGCAAACCCTACGCCCAGGCCATCGCCGAGGGCCGGGCCGACATCAACCAGTGTCCGCCCGGCGGCCAGGAGGGCGTGGACAAAATCGCCGCCCTGCTCGGCGTTGAATCCAAGCCCCTGAACGCCGCGCACGGCGAGGAAAAGCCGGCCGAGGTGGCCTTCATCATCGAAGACTGGTGCATCGGCTGCACCAAATGCATTCAGGCCTGCCCGGTGGACGCCATCATCGGCGCCAACCGGCGCATGCACACCATCATCAAAGACGAGTGCACCGGCTGCACGCTCTGTGTGGAGCCCTGCCCGGTGAGCTGCATCGTCATGCTGCCGCGCGATTCCAGCTGGCAGTGGCAACCCCCGGAAAATCCCCATGATGCGGAATCTCCTTGACACCCTGCGGCGCTGGCTCGGCCTCCGGCCGGCGGCCCCCTCCTTCCACGGCGGCGCCGCCCTGCCGCCCCACAAGGCCCTGTCGGCCATCAATCCGAGCCGGGAGGCCCTGCTGGTGCCGCGCTACTATCTGGATTTGCTCGGCCCCCGGCGCCGGGAAGCGCTGCTGCAGGTGGCCGTCGGCGACTATGTGCGTCGGGGCCAGCTGCTGACCCTGCCCGCCGACCCGGCCGGCGTCGCCCAGCATGCCCCCACCTCCGGCGTGGTTACGGGCCTGGTCAAATATCCGGCCCTGGGCATCGCGGGCTGGCACACGCCCCATCTGGAAATCACCGCCGACGGCCGCGACGAGGGCGAAGCGCTTCCCCCCCTGGACTGGCAGAACGCCGACCGTGAAATCCTGCTGGAACGCATCGCCCACTGTGGCATCAGCGGCCTGGGCGGGGCCGGCTTCCCGACGGCCCGCAAGCTGCGCGGCACGGCCACCACGCTGGTGGTCAATATGGCCGAGTGTGAACCCTACCTCACCTGCGACGACGTGCAGATTCGCGAGCAGTGCCCGGCCATTCTCAGCGGCGCGGCCATTGCCGCCCGGCTCTGTGGCGCCGAGCGCGTGGTTTTCGGCATCGAGGACGACAAGCCGGCCGCCATCGCCGAACTGCGGGCCCAGCTGGCCGCCCAAAACCGGCCGGATTGGACCATGCAGGTCGTGCCGGCACGCTATCCCTCCGGCAACAGCCGCCAGCTCTTTGAACTGCTCTTCGGCCTCCGCATTCCCGCCGACGGCCACGCCAGCCACTACGGCTATCTCTGCCACAACAGCGGCACCCTGAAGGCCGTCCACGATGCCGTTGTCCTCGGCGAGCCGCTGATTGAGCGCTATACCACCATCAGCGGCGAGGGCGTCCGCCACCCGGCGGTGCTGCGCGCCCGCATCGGGACGCCGCTCAGCGCCCTGCTGCAGCAGTGTGGCGGGGCCGTCGGCCTGAACCGGGCCATCATTGGCGGGCCGATGATGGGCTTTGAACAGGCCGATTTGCGCGCCGCCCTGACCAAGAGCGCCAATGGGCTGCTGCTGCTGCCGCGCCAGGAGACGGCCGCCGAAGAGGCCTGCATTCGCTGCGCCCAGTGTGCCGATGCCTGCCCGATGGAACTGCTGCCCCAGCAGCTCTACTGGTACAGCCGCGCCGACGACCATCAGAAACTGCGCCAATACCGCCTGGACGATTGCATCGAGTGCGGCCTCTGTGCGGCGGTCTGTCCGTCCCATATTCCGCTGGTACGGTACTACCGCGACAGCAAGGAGCGCCTGCGGGAGGAGACCACCAAGGCCGAGCTGGCCGCCCACGCCCGCCAGCGCCACGAGGCCCGCCAGCAGCGGCTGGAGCGGGAGGCCCGCCAGCGCGAGGAAAAAATGGCCGCCCGCGGTGCCCGGGCCGGGGTTGCCCATCCTGAATCCAGCCCCGCCGCCCCCCGGGAACCGGCCCCCCCAACCGTCCCCGGCGCCCCCCTTAGCCCCCCGGCCACACTAAAACCCACGGCCCCCCCGGTGCCCAGCTTTGACCCGACGGTCTCACTCAACCCCACGGAGACAAGGGCGACGATTAAACCACAAACCCCGGCCGGCCCCGGCTTCGACCCCAGCGCAACCCTCAAGCCAACGGAGCCAAGGGCGACGCTTAAACCGATGGCCCCGATGGTGCCCAGCTTTGACCCCACGGCCGCCGCCGGCGCTGACAAGAGCGCCGCCATCGCCGCCGCCACCGCCCGGGCCCAGCAACGCCGGGCCGAGCGCCTGGCCGCCACCAGCCCCGCCCCCAACACCAACGGCGACGCCGAGGCCCGCCGCCAGCAACGCCGGGACGCCGCCCGGGCCCAGGCCGAGGGAAGCGCTTCGCTCGCCGAAGCTAATCCTCTGGAACAGGGGGAGCGCTTCGTTTCCCAAACTGGAGGAAGCGCTTCGGCTCCGGCGAATGCTTTAGCTGAATCATCAGACCGAAGCGCTTCGTCCTTAATCCAGCCAACGGAACCCAGCGCTTCTCTCGAACGAAGCGCTTCGGTAGTTGCTGCCCCCAGCCCGACGGATAAGCTGGCCGCCGCTAAACAAAAGGCGGCCGAACGTCGCGCCCAGCGGCTGGCCAATAAAGAAGGAAGCGCTTCGGCTCCGGCAAATGATTTAAATGAATCAGCGGAGGGAAGCGCTTCCCCCTCGGCGAATGCTTTAGCTGAATCATCAGACCGAAGCGCTTCGTTTGGAACCAATCCTCCAGAACAGGGGGAGCGCTTCGCTGCCAAGCCGGAGGGAAGCGCTTCGCCCTCGACGACCGTTTTAAATGAATCAGCGGACGGAAGCGCTTCGTCCTTAATCCAGCCACCGGAACCAAGCGCTTCTCCAGAACGAAGCGCTTCGGTAGCTGCTGACAAGCTCGCCAGCGCCAAGCAAAAGGCGGCCGAACGTCGCGCCCAGCGGCTGACCAATAAAGAAGGAAGCGCTTCGGTTGGAGCCAATCCTCCGGAACAGGGGGAGCGCTTCGCCGCCAAACCGGAAGGAAGCGCTTCCCCTTCAGCCCAGCCAACGGAACCTAACGCTTCCCCAGAACGAAGCGCTTCGCTTGGAACCAATCCTTCAGAAGAAGGGGAGCGCTTCGCTTCCCAAACTGGAGGAAGCGCTTCGATAGTCGCTGCCCCCAACCCGCCGGGCAAGCTCGCCAACGCCAAACAAAAGGCCGCCGAACGTCGCGCCCAGCGGCTGGCCAGCAAAGAGGGAAGCGCTTCGGCCGCCGAAGCTAATTCCCCAAACCGAAGCGCTTCGTTATCCGCCCCCAACCCGCCGGACAAGCTCGCCAGCGCCAAGCAAAAGGCGGCCGAACGCCGCGCCCAGCGGCTGGCTAATAAAGAAGGAAGCGCTTCGTTTGGAACCAATCCTCCAGAACAGGGGGAGCGCTTCGCTGCCAAGCCGGACGGAAGCGCTTCCCCTTTAATCCAGCCAACGGAACCCAGCGCTTCCCCAGACCGAAGCGCTTCGGCTGGAACCCATCCCTCAGAACCAGAGGAGCGCGGCCCAGCGGGTCGAAGCGCTTCCCCGCCCGGAGAATGCCCATGAGTGTTGCCCCCTATCTTCATCTCACCCCGGCCCTGCGCCCCCTGATGTGGTCGGTGGCGGCGGGCCTGCTGCCGGCCCTAACCCTGCTCGGCTGGCAGCGGGGCGGGCGCTGGTGGGCCAATGCCCTGGTGGCGGTGCTGGCCGCCGTCGGTACCGAAGCCCTGCTGCTGGCCCTGCGGCGCAAATCGCTGCGGCCGGCCGGCGATGGCAGCGCCGTGATTACCGCCCTGCTGCTGACCCTGGCCCTGCCCCAGTCGGCGCCGCTGTGGCTGCTGCTGACCGGCACCGCCTTTGCCCTCATCTTCGGCAAACAGCTCTACGGCGGCCTCGGCCACAACCCCTTCAATCCGGCCATGGTGGGCTATGCCTTCTGTCTGCTCAGCTGGCCGGCCGTGGTCGGGGCCCAGCCGGCCGAAGCGCTTCCCTTTATGAGTCTGTTCCGGCCGCCGCCGGATATGACCACCGCCGCCACCCTGCTCGACGCCAGCCGCAGTGCCCGCATCGCCGGCGCGCCGCTGCCCCAGCACTGGGACGGCCTCGCCCTGGCCGTCAATGGCAGCTATCTGCTCAGCGCCGGCTGGCTGGCGGCGAAGCGCTTCCTCGACGGGCGCATCGTGCTGGCCTTTCTGCTCGGCGCCGGGCTGGCGGCGACGCTGTTCCATTGGCATGACCCGCGCGCCTATCTCGGCCCGCTGCTCCAGCTGAACGCCGGGGCCATCGTCCTCGGCGCCTGTTTCATCGCCACTGACCCCACCACCGCCGCCACCACCGGGCCTGGCCGCTGGCTCTTCGGTCTGCTGGTCGGTGCCCTGGCCATTGCTATTCGCAACCTCGGCAACTATCCCGACGGCGTCGCCTTCGCCGTGCTGCTCGGCAACGCCCTGGTGCCGCTGATTGATCCCCTAACTGCGCCCCAATACCGATGAAAAATCCCATTGTTCAGGCCGGCCTGCGCCTCGGCCTCTTTGCCCTGGTGCTGCTCAGCGCCGTGAGTCTGGCCTATCTGGCCGCCCGGGAACGCATCGCCGTGAACCAGCGCGAGGCCCTGCTGCAGCGCTTCCGCGAACTCGGCCCCGATGACCCGTTCCCGCCGGATTTCCTCGCCCGGCGCCAGAATCTGACCCTGGCCGGCCAGCCGGTGCAGCTGTTCCGCAGTCGCTACGTCTATTTGCAGAGCCGCACCCCACGCGGCTACGGCGGCGACATCGACCTGCTGCTGGCCATCGACGGCCAACGGCTGCTGGGCGTCCGCGTTCTCGCCCACCGGGAAACCCCCGGCCTCGGCGATAAAATCGAGGCGGAAAAAAGCGATTGGATTCAAAGTTTTGCCGGACGCACGGCGGCGACGAATTTCAACGTGAAAAAGGACGGCGGCGACTTCGACGCCTTCACCGGCGCCACCATCACCCCCCGGGCCGTGGCCCAGCAGGTAGGTCTGGTTTTTAACGGCTGGTTGGCCCATGAAAAAACTCATTAGAAATGGCCTCTGGGACAACAACCCGGTGCTGGTGCAGATTCTCGGCCTCTGCCCGCTGCTGGCCGTGTCCGTGGACGGCCGCAACGCCCTGGGCCTGGGGCTGGCGACGATTTTCGTCCTGACCCTGTCCAACGGCCTGGTGTCGCTGAGCCGGCGTTTTATCCGGCGGGAAATCCGCATTCCGGTGTTTGTGCTGCTCATCGCCAGCGCCGTGAGCATCGTGGAAATCCTGATGCAGGCCCTGAACTACCCGCTCTATCAGGGGCTGGGCATCTTTCTGTCGCTGATTGTGACCAACTGCGTCATCATCGCCCGGGCCGAGGCCTACGCCGTCAAGAATCCGCTACCGCTGGCCCTGCTCGACGGCCTCAGCATGGGCACCGGCTTTGCCCTCGGCCTGCTCGCCCTCGGCCTGCTGCGCGAACTGCTGGCCCGGGGCACGGTCTTCGGCTGGCCCCTGCTGCACCTGGAACGGCCGGTGCTGCTGGCGGCGTTGCCGGCCGGCGCGTTTTTTTGCTATGGTTTGCTGGTGGCCGCCCGCAATGCCCTGATGGCGCGGCGTTCCGGCCGCTAGTCCCCCTTTCATCGGAGAAAATCCCATGCCCATCGTCAATATCAAAATCGTCGCCGGCCGCACGGTCGAACAGAAACGCGCCCTGGTTAAAAACGTAACCGCCGCCATCAGCGCAAGCATCGGCGTGCCGGAAAGTGCCGTCTGGATTAGCATCGAAGACCTGGCGCCGGAAAACCTCGGCCAGGCCGGCGTGCTGCGCTGCGATAAATAGCGTGTCCAGCCGCTGGGGGCGGCTGCTGTGGCTGCTGCCGGCCCTGCCGCTGTTCTACTACTACGGCTGCGCCCGGGTGCCGACGCCGCCACTGCCGGTGAATTGCATCAACGCCCTGCGCTATTTTCGGATGAAGTGGGACGAGCCCCGGCCCGAGGAGATTCGCGCCCACTATGAAATCAGCCGGGAACCCTATCCGCTGCTGGAAAAGCGGCCGGACCGGGAAATCAACCCGGAGCAGCTGTGGCGCTGGGACCGGGCCAATGAAGTGATGCGGGCCCGCAATCAGGTGCTGAAACACTGCCCGGCCACTGCCCCGGAAATAAAAGACTTTCTGCCCGAACTGGGCTTCTACCACCGCCAACCCGAGCCATGAACCTGCGTAAATATCCCCTGCTCTACCTGCTGCCGCTGGTGCCGCTGCTGCCGCTGTTGCTCTACTACCGTTTCAGCGCCGGCCCGCCGGAGCGGCTCAGCAGCGATTGCCTGTCCGCCCTGCGCTACTACCAGGAGCAGGAGCGGGCGATGAACGCCCCCAGCCCGTTGAACAAGGCCGGCCGCCATTTCAGCCGGCGGGAACTGCTGCAGCTCAGCTGGCGGACGCTGGAACCGGAACTCCGGCAGAATTTCACCGCCCTGGCCCCGGACGGCCCGACGCCGACGCCGGCCCCCCGGGCGCTGGAGAGTTTCCTGGGCCGGGAACTGCTGGTGCGCCGCCAGGCGGTGCTGGAACGCTGCCCGACCTCGGCCCCGGAACTGAAGGATTTACTATGACCCCGAATTCAAATTTGCACTGTCTCATCATCGGCGCCACCGGTGCCAGCGGCCGCGAACTGCTGGCCCAGCTGCTCGCCGACCCGACCGTCGGCCGCGTCGATTGCTACGGCCGCCGCGCCCCGGCGGTGGTCGATGGCAAGCTGCGCAGCCATATTCTTGACCTGAACGACTTTGACCCGGCGCTGGTGGAGGGCGGCGATGTGCTCTTCTCCTGCCTCGGCACCACCCGGGCCGCCGCCGGCAGTAAGGAGGCCCAGTGGCGCATCGACTATGAGGCCGTGCTCCATTTCGCCCGGGTCGCCCGGAGCCGGGGCGTGGCCACGCTGGTGCTGGTGTCGGCGGCCGGAGCCAACGGTCAATCGCGCTTTTTCTACCCCCGGCTCAAGGGCCAGCTGGAGGAAGCGCTTCGGGCGCTGGATTTCCCCCGGCTGCTGATTTTCCGGCCGCCGCTGCTGCTGCGCCCCAACAGCGACCGCCCCGGGGAGCGCTTCGCCGCCGGTCTGCTGAAGTTTTTCAACGGGCTCGGTCTGCTGCGTTCCCAGCAACCGCTGGCAGTGGCCGACCTGGCCCGAGCCCTGCGCCGCGCCCAGGCCAGCGCCCCGGCCGGGGTGCACTGCTACGACCCGGCGGATATTCGCCGGCTGCTGGTCGAGTAGGCAAGGCCCGGCCCGTTTTTTCCCATTCAATTCAAGGAATCACGTGTTCATCATTTCCCTAACTTACACCGCCGACCTGGCACAAATCGAAGCGCAGCTGGAGGCCCACCGCCAGTTCCTCGACCGCCACTATCAACGGGGCACCTTCCTGTTTTCCGGCCGCAAGGAACCGCGCAGCGGCGGCATCATCATCGCCCGGGCGCCCAGCCGCGCGGCCATCGAAGCGCTTATCAAGGAAGACCCCTTCCACCGGCACGGCCTAGCCGACTACGCCATCACCGAATTCATTCCCACGAAAACCGCCCCCAACCTGAGCGCCTACGCCGAAGGCTAGTGACTGGCCCGAAGGCAAAGCCCCTCAACGCCGGGCCGCCCGGGCGCTTCACCGGCCACGACCGCTAGGCCGCCTAGCCCGCCGGCCTTAGGTTCATTGGCTATCCTAATGCTTGGCCAATAGGCCCAAAATTTCCAGCAACAGCATGAAGCTGGCGTTCATATCTCCACTATTCCCCACATTTAGCGCTAGGCAGTCGCCATTCTCCGGGTTGTACCAGGCGTGGACGGCACTAAGGCCCAGATTGCCCTGGAGGAAGGGCAGCTTTTTGTAGATGAAGAAGAATTCCCTCGGCCGCACTTGCATCATGCCCAGGCCGTAGTGCAGACCGGTTCTGAATTTATGCGTTACAGATGCCACGTACAAAGGGCGGATTTAGGGGTGTAGGTCGGGCTGGCCCGATGAGCGTAACTCAACGTGAAAATTGTTGGGCTACAGCGCAAGCACCTAACCCAAGCTGTGCACTGGAACATTCTGCCTAATTATTTACGCGGTGCTAAAATCCGCGCTCATAAATCAATGCAGGATAATAAAAAATATGGCAATTAAAGATACTTTGCTTGCACTAGGCTTTACCGTGTTTGGCGGCTTCTTAATGTCGCATGGTATTCACCAAATCCGTAACCAGCAAACACTGGAAAAGCATGGCGTATCCGTAGTGGGCAAGCTGAGCAATGTAGAAATATACAAAGGCACTTTTTCCGGTACCAGCTATTACTTCCGGATAGATTATCAGGGGCACCGAGGCTCTTTCTCTATCGACAAAGAAGGCTTCAGACGCTATACCCATGGCGATACTTTTACGCCAGGCACTCCAATAGAAATTCTCTATCTGGAAAAAGAACCAGGAACTGCCGAAATCAAAGAAATGATGGGCAAGTGGTTTTATGGATGGGGTAACGGCCCCGGCTATACCATCATTATTTCCTTGTTTCCACTAATCATCGGTTTGTTATGGCTTTGGTACGCATTATTTGGCAACAAGCGCGAAGACGATGACTGAACACAGCATGGCAATCCAGGCAAAGCCTCATTCGGTGGTTTGTCGCTGGGAGTTATAGGGCGCCGAGGCACTCGATGGTGCATTCCCTGGCGCAAGGCCACCCGTACCGGCCTGTCCATTTATAAGCTTTTAGCTTAGCGGATGGAAGCGCACATTAACTACATCACCCTGGGCGTGGCCGACCTGGCCCGCTCGCGGCGTTTCTATGGCGAGGTCTTCGGCTGGGCGGAAACGGCGGACAGCAACGAACACATTGCCTTTTTCCAGACGGGTAGCGCTCTACTGCTAGCCCTCTTCGGGCGGGAAGCGCTGGCCCGGGACGCCCAACTGTCTGCCGCCGGCACGGGCTTTCACGGCTTTAGCCTGGCCCATAACGTGGCCAGTGCCGCCGCCGTGGACGAGCTCTTTCAGACCTTTGCCACCAGAAATGTGAACATTATTAAGGCTCCGCAGCCGGTATTTTGGGGCGGCTACAGCGGCTACATCGCCGACCCGGACGGCTTTCTGTGGGAAATTGCCTTTAATCCCTTTTTAAAAAAAACTGCGCTAGCGTCGTTTAAGTAAAAAAATTAAATCGGAGAACCCATGAACCCATTAACTCTGGCAGAACTGCGCCGGGACATCGACGCCTTGGATAGCCAACTCATCGGGCTGCTGGCCCGCCGCCAACGGCTGGTGGAACAGGCCGGCCGCCTTAAGCCCCCGGGCGACCAGCAGGCCGTCGCGGCCCCCGAACGGGTGGCCCAGGTGATTGCCGACCGCCGCAGCCAGGCCCTGGCGGCGGGGCTAGCGCCCGAGGTGGCCGAAGCCGTCTGGCGCGCCATGATTGACGCCTTCATTCAGCTGGAAGGCCAGGTAAACCAGCGGCAATGAGCGCCACGGCAGTAAAATTCTGGCTCGGAATCGTCTCAAAGGAGCACGTGCTACGCGCCGTGGCCGGTGGCTTCTGCCAGGTCTGCCACGGCAAGGCGGCACCGCTCAATCGCATGAGGCGGGGCGACTGGCTGCTTTACTACAGCCCAAAAATTAGCCTAGAGGGCCGAGAAAAATTGCAGACCTTCACCGCCTGTGGGCAAATTCTGGACGAGGTGGCCTACCCCTTCCGCATGAGCGCTGAATTTATCCCCTTCCGCCGCAACGTGGCCTACCTCAACACCCGGCGGGACTGCCCCAGCGACTGGGCGCGGCGCCACCGGGAGTGGCGGAACTACGCCAGCCAGCTGCGCTACGGCCACCTGGAAATTAGCGCCGATTTTTTCCAATTTGTGCGCGATTACATGCTGGCCGATACCCTTGGTCAGGAAAAGCTGTTTTAAGCAATAGAAATTAAATCAGGAGACTTAAATATGAGCCAACTCACCCTTTACACTCACCCCCATTCGCGCGGTCGGAACGTGCGCTGGATGCTGGAGGAATGCGGCGCCGACTATGAGACCGTCGGCGTGCCCTTTGGCGCAGCGATGAAATCGCCCGATTACCGGGCCATCAACCCGCTGGGCAAGGTGCCGGCGCTGCGGGCCGGGGCGACGGTCATCACCGAAACCGCCGCCATCATCAGCTATCTGGCCGACCGTTTCCCCGAGCGGGCCCTGATTCCAACGCCGGGCAGCGAGGCGCGCGGCGAATACTACCGCTGGCTGTTCTTCGCCGTTCATCTGGAATACGCCGCGATAGACGTCTGGCGCGGCATTAAAAACAATGAGGAGCAAAAGCTGGCCATCGGCTACGGTGATTTTGACGAGGCAGTGCAGCTGCTGCGCAACCATCTGCACAACCGCCATTACTTCCTGGAGGAGCGCTTCACCGCCCTCGACCTCTACTACAGCGGACTGCTGGCCTGGCTGATGCGCACCCAGCTACTGCCCAACGGGGCGCCCTTCAGCGACTACATGCAGCGGCACCTGCAACGGCCGGCCTGCCAGAAGGCCGCCGCCCTGGACGAGGAACTGCTGAAGCAGCTCAACGCCGCCGGCTAAAACTAAAAGAAGCCCCGAATTAGAACGGGGCTTTTTTATGGAAGCGCTTCCCGCCGCGTTTTAATTTCTACCGGGCCGGCCGGGAGCGCTTCGTTCCTCGACACTGGAAAAATCAAAGCCCGGGCCCGCTGACGATTCCGCCAAACCGAAGCGCTTCCCTCTGGAGACTTTAGAAAAGGGGGGACGTTTCCTTCCGGGCGAGCAGAACGAAGCGCTTCGGTTTAACGGCAGAGCGAGCGCTATCGGCCCTCAGAGTGAAGCGCTTCCCACCGCCCAGGACGGCGCCCCAAAGGGGGAAGCGCTTCGCTTCAATCTGTCCCCTGGCTAGCCCGGGCTTCGTCCGAAGCGCTTCCCCTATTCGTAAACGTACGATTTGCCCGGTTGCCGGTGCTGCGATGAACGAAGCGCTTCGGTTTTATCGCCCGCCGGCATTGCCCCTGTTCCCAGTTTCCCGGACGAAGCGCTGCCCCTGCTTTGGGCCATTGATGATGAAAAGACCATCCGCGCTCGAAGCGCTCCTCGGCGTGTAAAAGCCCACTCGACCCACCAACCGAAGCGCTTCATTAAATAAGGACTAGCCAGCGCCAGACCTCCTTTTTCGAGTCCTTGAGAACGAAGCGCTTCGCCGCCGG
>CAUSKK010000008.1:0-94946 GCA_963532425.1 uncultured Cardiobacteriaceae bacterium | reverse complement strand
GCACCATGTGCGTGCAGGTCTGCCCCACCGGCATCGACATCCGCGACGGCCTGCAGGTGGAGTGCATCGCCTGCGCCGCCTGCATCGACGCCTGCGATTCGATGATGGACCAAATCGGCGCCCCGCGCGGCCTCATTCGCTACACCTCGGCCGAGGGCCTGGCCGGCCGGCCCACCCGCTGGCTGCGGCCGAAAACCCTGGGCTATGGCCTGGTGCTCAGCCTGGCCTTCACCCTCTTCGTCGGCCTGCTGGTGGCCAAGCGCGATGTGGCCCTGGACGTCATCGCCGACCGCAACCATCTGGCCCGGCCCGTTCAGAAGGGCGCCCGGGTGCAGAATGTCTATCTGGTGAAAATCCTCAACAAGAGCGAACGGGAGCGCCATTTTCTCCTCGCCCTCGACGGCCTTGCCGGCGGTGAAATCGAACGCAATCGGCCGCTGACCGTCGCCCCCAGCCAGATGCTGGAAAAAATCATCAGCGTGAACGTGCCCACGGCCACCGTGGCCGGCCACGACCACCTGTCCTTTAGCCTCGTGCTGAGCGCCAGCGACGACCCGAGCCGGGAGCTGCTGCGCCAGCGCACCACCTTTTCCGGAAAACGCCAGCCATGAAGGTTCAAGCCCACCACCGCCTTTTCTACCGCAACCCCATCTTCTGGGTGATTACGGCCATTCCGCTGCTGTCCATCGTCGTGTCCGTCGTGCTCATCGTGCTGGCGGCCCGCACCCACAGCGCCCCGCTGAGCCTGAGCCAGCCCCGGGCCGAGCTGGTGGCCGACCGGCTGCGGCTGGACCGTCCCGACGGCGAAGCGCTTCCCCCCCGGCTTCGGCTGCGGCTGATTAATCCCCGCAACCGGGCCGAGCAGCACCGCTTCCCCCTGGCCGCCGCCGAGGACGGCTATCCGCTGGCGCCGGCGACGCTGGCCCTGCTCCAGGCGGAACAGCGCTGGGAGGTGCTGCTGGAAGACCCGGACGGCCGCTGGCAAATCAGTGGCCTCAGCGACCGCCGGCCGCTGCGGCTGCGCTAGTGGGTGGCCATGAACGACCTGTGGTCAGCCTACGACCAGCCCGCCCTGGCGCGGCAGTATGTGTACGAGCGCGCCGACGGCCAGCGTGAAATCCATCTCTACATCGAGGGCATTCACTGCGCCGCCTGCGGCTGGCAAATCCGTACGACTCTACAGCGGGCCTTTCCCGGCCTGACGGTGGCGGTAAACGTGGCCACAGCCCGGGCGGAAATCTGCTATCCGCCGACGGTGGCCCTGTCGGCCCTGCTGCGCACCATCGCCGGTGCCGGCTTCACCCCCAATCTCTTCCGGCCGGCTGAAAACGAACGGCGCCAGCAGGCCCAGCAGCGCGCCCAGCTGCTGCGGCTGGCGGTGGCCGGCCTCGGCATGATGCAGGTGATGATGCTGGCCCTGGCCCTCTACGCCGGGGCCTGGCAGGGCATGGAGGCCCAGTACCGGGCGCTGTTCCGCTGGCTCAGCCTGCTGCTGACCACGCCGGTGTTTTTCTACAGCGGCTGGCCGTTCCTGCAACGGGCCGGGGCCGGCCTGCGGGCGCGGACGGTGAACATGGACGTGCCCATCGCCCTGGCCCTGGCCGGAGCCTACGGCGCCAGCGTTTATCACACCGTGCTGGGCCGGGGCGAAATCTACTTTGAATCGGTGGCCATGTTTATTTTCTTCCTGTCCCTGAGCCGCCATCTGGAGTTCCGCACCCGCCGCCGCGCCCAGCTCAACGCCATTCAATTTATGAAGCTGCTGCCGGAGGTGGTGGAACGGTGGGAGGGAAGCGCTTCGGTTTCCCCCGGCGCCGAAGAAGCGCCGGCCGGCTGGCGGCAGGTGCCGCTGAGCACCGTCCAGCCGGGCGACCGGCTGCGGGTGAGGGCCGAGGCCACCATTCCCGTGGACGGGCTCATCGTGGCCGGCAGTAGCCGCGTGGACGACCCGTCAGGGACGGGCAGCACCGTAGGTGATGAGCCCAGGCTCAGCGGCGAGAGCGCAACGGCCAGCAGCACCGCTGCGCCACAACCGCTTCCCCACCGGCCCAGCGCTGAAGAAACGCCCGCCGGCTGGCGGCAGGTGCCGCTGAGCACCGTCCAGCCGGGCGACCGGCTGCGGGTGAGGGCCGAGGCCACCATTCCCGTGGACGGGCTCATCGTGGCCGGCAGTAGCCGCGTGGACGAGGCCATGCTCAGCGGCGAGAGCGAAGCGCTTCCCCGGCGGCCCGGCGACCGGGTGCTGGCCGGCAGCCATAACCTGGCCAGTCCGCTGGAAATCGAGGTGAGCGCCACCGGCCAGGAAACCACTTTGGCCGGCATTCAGCGGCTCATGGCCCGGGCCGAGCAGCACAAAAGCGCCCGGCTGGAGGAGAATTTCCGCCTCGCCCAGCAGAGCATCATCGCCCTGCTGCTGCTGGCGGCGCTGGGCTACGGCCTCTGGTCCTGGCTGGCGCCGGAGCGGGCCTTTGAAATCGTGCTGGCGGTGCTGGTGGCCACCTGTCCCTGTGCCCTGGCCCTGGCGACGCCGACGGTGCTCACCGGCGCCCTCAACCACGCCCACCGCCAGCGCATTCTGATTAAGGACAGCGCCACCCTCGACCGGCTGCTCCGGGTGCGCGATGTGGTCTTCGATAAAACCGGCACCCTCACCGAGGGCCGTTTCCGCCTGCTGCAAAGCCATTACGACGGCGACGCCGCCGAGCTGAACGCCCTGGCCGCCAGTCTGGAACGGCACAGCAGCCACCCGCTGGCCTGGACCGTGCGCCAGCTCAGCCCGGACGCCGATTTGCCGCTGGCGGAGGTGGCCGTGGTGGCCAGCCAGGGCGTCAGTGGGCTTTACCGGGGCCGGCGCTGGTACATCGGCCGCCGCGAATTCATGCCCGTTGCCTGTCCGCCGCCGCCGACCGAGGACGGCGTTTGGGTCTATCTCAGCGACGGCGAGCGGCTGCGCGCCCAATGGCAGCTGGACGACCCGCCCCGGCCCGGCCTGGCCGCGCTGCTGGCTGAACTGGGGGCCGACTACCGGCTGCATCTCTACAGCGGCGACCGGCCCGCCAACGTCCAGCGGCTGGCCCGGCTGGGCCCCTTCACCAGCGTGGCAGCGGGTCTGCTGCCGACGGACAAGCTACGGCGGCTGGAAACCCTGCCGCCGGGCGGCCGGCTGATGGTGGGCGATGGGATTAACGATGGGCCGGTGCTGGCGGCGGCCGAGGTGGCGGTGGCCGTGGGCCGGGCCAACCCGCTGTCCCAGAGCCAGGCCGACATCGTGCTGCTGGCGGCCGGCGTCGAAGCGCTGCCCTATCTTTTCCGGCTGGCCCGGCGCTGCCGGCGGCTGATTCGCCAGAATCTGGCCTGGGCGCTGGGCTATAACCTGCTGATTGTGCCGCTGGCCCTGGCCGGACTGCTCAGCCCCTGGTTGGCGGCCCTGGGCATGTCGCTCAGTTCACTGCTGGTGGTGGGCAACGGGCTGCGCATCGGCCGCACGCCCCCGCCCTAGGAGGAACCATGGAAATTCTCTATCTGCTGCTGCCCCTTTCGGCCCTGCTGCTGTTCATCGCGGTGCTGGCCTTCCGCTGGGCCCTCCAGCACCGCCAGTTCGATGATTTGCAGAGCCCGGCCCTGATACCCCTCCAGGACGACGAGCTGGAGGCCCAGGCCCGGGACGGCCGCTAGGGGCCACCCAAGGGGAGTGCCGCCGCCGCTTCCCCAGTCCAACGAAGCGCTTCCGTCTCAGCAGCCAAGACAAGGGGGAAGCGCTTCCGTCTGGGCAATCAAACCGAAGCGCTTCGTTCAGGAGATGCTGGTTTTAAGGAAGCGCTTCCTAGCTAGAGGCTGCCCCAAGCGAAGCGCTTCAGGCGGTGGACTTAGAGAAGGGGGAGCGCTTCGTTCCTTTCTAGATAGCCAGGAGGGAAGCGCTTCCCTCTTTGGCCGCTTTCCCCACCGAAGCGCTTCGGGCTGCCCGCCAAAATAAAAGGGAAGCGCTTCGGCCCAGAAGCGATTTCCCTGCTCCTGCGAACGGTTCGCGCGGGCAACGGCCAAAGGGGGGAAGCGCTTTATAATGGGCGCTTTTTTATCCACAGAATCTATGACCCAATCTATCCCCGATGTTCAAGGCTCCGCCGATAAACGCCACATTGCCATTAGCCGCGTCGGCATCCGTGATATTCGCATTCCCCTGCGGGTGGAAAGCCAGCAGCGCCAGGCCACCGTTGCCACCGCCGCCATGACCGTGGCCCTGCCCCACCACCAGAAGGGCACCCACATGTCCCGCTTCATCTACCTGCTCAACGACCTGGACACCCTGCGCCTCAACGACCTGGCCAGCCTGCACCGCCAGATGCTGACCAAACTCAACGCCGAGGCCGGCACCATGGAATTCAGCTTCCCGCTGTTTCTGGCCAAGGCGGCGCCGGTGAGCGGCGTGGTCAGCAGCCTGGACTACCAAACCGTCTGGAGCACCGATGGCGGCCTGGACAATCCAGAAATCTTCGTGCAGGTTACGGTGCCGGTTACCAGCCTCTGCCCCTGCTCCAAGGAAATCTCCCAGTACGGCGCCCATAACCAGCGCTCCCACATCATCATTCGCGCCCGCTACCTGCCGGAACGGCCGTTCCAGACCGAGGAGCTGATTCGCCTGGCCGAGGAGGAAGGTTCCTGCGAAATCTGGGCGACGCTGAAGCGGCCGGACGAGAAATATGTAACCGAGCGCGCCTATGAGAATCCGAAGTTCGTTGAGGACATCGTGCGCGACGTGGCCGGCCGGCTGAACCGGGACGACCGCATTCCCGCCTACCGGGTATCCTCGGAGAACTTCGAGTCCATTCACAACCATTCGGCCTTCGCCTTCATCGAGCATGACAAGGCCGGCCATTAGGAGCTTTGTGCTGCGCCAGGGCCGCATGACTCCGGCCCAGGAAAAGGCCTTCGGCGAACACTGGGAGCGCTTCGGCGTCGATTTTGACCCGAGCCGCCCCCTGACCAGCGCCCAGCTCTTCGGCAACGACCGGCCGCTGGTGCTGGAAATTGGCTTCGGCATGGGTGACAGCCTGCTGCAGATGGCGGCGGCGGCGCCGGCCTGGAATTTCCTCGGCGTCGAGGTGCACCGGCCCGGCGTCGGCCGGCTGCTGAACGGCATTGCCCGGGCGGAGCTGAGCAATCTCAAGGTGATTCGCCATGATGCCGTGGAGGTGCTGACGGCCATTCCGGCGGCCAGTCTGGAGCGGATTCAGGTCTATTTCCCCGACCCCTGGCCCAAGGCCCGCCACCACAAGCGCCGGCTGCTGCAAACGCCGCTGCTGCAAACCCTGGCCGACAAACTGCGCCCCGGCGGCGAACTGCACTGCGCCACCGACTGGGAAAACTACGCCCAGTGGATAGCCGAACGGCTGTTGGCCCTGCCGGAATTGACCAATCTCGGCGACGCCGCCGGCTTCAGCCCGCGCCCGGATTTCCGCCCGGAAACCAAATTCGAGCGGCGCGGCCTCGGTCTCGGCCACGGCGTCTGGGATTTGCGTTTTATCCGAGCGCCGGGCCGGTGTTAATCTGATGGCTCCGTTCGTGGCCCCGGGCCGGGGACGGGCTTCTAACCGAAAGGAAATTTGATGAAAAAATTACTGCTACTGCTTGCGCTCAGCGCTTCCACCGTTTTTGCCGACGTTATCCAGGACGCCCAGCGCGCCTTCGAGGGCGGCAACGAGGCCGAGGCCTTCCGCATTCTGGAGAAGGCCGCCCAGGCCGGCAACGCCCAGGCGCTCTATAACCTGTCGGTCTTCTACAGCAACGGCATTGCCACCGCCCCGGACGATAAGAAGGCCCTGCAGCTGCTGGAACAGTCGGCCAACAAGGGTTTTATCGACGCCCAGAAGGATTTGGTCGAGTACTATCTGGCCCAGCCGGATTTCACCCGGGCGGCCAAGTGGATGAAGATTCTCGCCGACAAGGGCGATGCCGCCGCCCAGTATGGCTACGCCCTGCTGCTGCTCAACGGCCAGGGGGTGAAGGTAGACATCAAACAGAGTGAAAAATACCTGCGCCTGTCCATGGACAACGGCTTCCAGCCGGCCCACGATTTCATTCGCAGCCTGGAGGAAAAGGCCAAGACCAAGGGTGCCGGCAAAAATCCACCGGCGAAGAAATAGCGCCCAGCAAAAAGCCCCTCGTCGAGGGGCTTCTTTTTTGGCTTGGGGCGATTAAAACTGCACCCGCACCGGCGCCAGCTTGGCCGCCTCCACCGCCAGCACCTGGCCGGGGCGGAAATGGAAGAAGGCGGCGATGAGGTTGGCCGGGAATTGGCCGTTGTTATTGTTGTAGTCGGTAACGCAATCGTTGTAGTACTGGCGGGCAAAGGCGATGCGGTTTTCCGTGGAGGTCAGTTCCTCGTGGAGATTCGTCATCTGCTGGTCGGCCTTCAGCTCCGGATAGGCCTCCACCGTGGCGAACAGGGCGTTCAGGCCGGCGGTCAGGGCCTCATTGGCCTGGCTCAATTGCTGCAGCTGGCCGGATTTCAGCGCCGCGCTGGCCACGTTGCGGGCCTCCATGACGGCGACCAGGGTTTCCTGCTCATGTTTCAGGTAGCGCTTGGCCACCTCCACCAGGTTCGGAATCAGGTCGTAGCGCCGTTCCAGCTGCACGCTGATTTGGGCAAAGGCATTGTCCACCTCGTTGCGTTTGCGGATTAGCAGGTTATAGAGCGAAATGAAATAGAGGACGAGCCCAACCAGGGCGGCGACGATGACGATGGCGATGACGCTCATATTTTTTCTCCAGTAAAAACAGGTCTTCAGTATAATGCGCGCCGAGTTCGCCAGACAATCGCGCCCGCCCCGGCGGGGGAGGAAAGTCCGAGCTTCATAGGGCATGGTGCTAGATAACGTCTAGACGGCGTGAGCCGATGGAAAGTGCAACAGAAAGATACCGCCTCCGGGTAAGGGTGAAATGGTGCGGTAAGAGCGCACCGCAGGACTGGCAACAGGACTGGCTAGGCAAACCCCACCAGAAGCAAGACCAAATAGAGAGCCGATACGGCGGCCCGTCGTGGCTTTGGGTAGGTCGCTTGAGGCGGCCAGTGATGGTCGTCCCAGATGAATGATTGTCCTCGACAGAACTCGGCTTATCGGCGAACTCACCTTCTTTTTAATTTTCTAGGAATCAATATGAACAAACGCAGTTTGAACTATGACCTGCTGCAGAGCAGAAAGTACCGCCTCCGCGTTGAACGCGACCGTAAAAACGACTACCAACGCCAAGCCAAACACCGCCACCGCGACCCCGATGGCGGTTATTTTTTTGCCTATAATTGCCGCTTTTGAACTTTGCCCCGGAGCGCCCATGAAAACCAATCCCGCCGAATTTTTCTTTGACCAGCTGCAGGACAAGCTGCCCAACGCCCTGCGCCCCTTCGCCAGCGAGGCCCGCCAGCTCGGCAAGCGCTTCGTCAAACACAACAGCGAACAGCTGGATTTGGTTTCCCGGGAAGAATTCCTCGCCCAGCAGGCCCAGCTGGAAGCGGCCCTACAGCGGCTGGCCGAACTGGAAGCAAAACTGGCCGCCCTCCAATCCCGCCCCCGCCCCGAGGCCCAATCCTAGAAATGGCCCTCGCCCCAACGCCACTTCGGTGGCGTTTTTTTATGGCCGACGTTGGGGGAAGCGCTTCGGTTTTAGAGCCCAACGAGAACGAAGCGCTTCCTGCCGGGTTCCAAAGTTGAAGTGCTTTGCTCCGAAGCATCAGAAGGGAAGATTGCCGGCCGGGAGGGAAGCGCTTCGGCTTTGAGAAACCTACTGGCGGGGCCATTAGAACGAAGCGCTTCCTTAAACCGGGCCGGTGCTAGCAAAAGGGAAGCGCTTCGCTGGGGGGAGTCGTCCAGCTGGCAAAGGCCTTCCCAAGTTGAAGCGCTTCCGGTTGGCCCGCTGCTAGATTCCAACGTTTTAGAGAGCGAAGCGCTTCGTTCTGACGCCGACGATGGTTTCACCCAAGAGAAGCGCCTCTGGCTGGGTTGTTAGAACGAAGCGCTTCCTTCTTATTGGGCTAGGCTCCAAGGGGGAAGCGCTCCCCTTGCTATTCACGCCGACGATTCTTCGATTGCCTAACAACCAGGCCTTTCAAAAGGAAGCGCTTCGCCCTGGATTTGCCCAGCCCCCGGCCCGACCGTTGGGGTAAAGAAAAGAAGCGCTTCTCCATTTCCCCAATGTTCCAAACGAAGCGCTTCGGTTTGTTCTGACCTTGGGAAACGAAGCGCTTCCTTCTCGTCAGGTTCCAAAGCGGAAGCGCTCCCCTCCCATTGGCTGCTTTGGGCTCGAAGCGCTCCTATCAGACTGAAGCGCTTCCCTTCTCGGAGCTAATGATTTGAAGGATTTGAACGCTGAGGGCGAAGCGCTTCGGTAAGCGGGGAGCGCTTTTTTCCCAGCATCAAGAAGAAACGAAGCGCTTCACTCTGAAGCATCGGTAGGGAAGATTACCGGCCAAAGGGGAAGCGCTTCCTTCTCAGCCATTAGGACGCTGCCCTTCCTTTTAATTTGGACTCCGGGGCGAAGCGCTTCACTTTGAAGCATCGGCAGGGAAGATTACTAGCCGAGAGGGAAGCGCTTCGGTTGGGAAAAAGCCACTGGGCTGAATCAGGGGAAGCGCTTCGGGCTGGGTTCCAAAGAGGAAGCGCTTCGCTGGCGGGAATAAATCGGGGCCGGCAGCGCTTCCGGGTTGGGCTTTCCGCCCGAAAGCCTTCCTACTGGCGCAGGCCGGGAATGGGGGGTGGGCTCGGTTCGGCCGGGGGCAGGGGTTCGCTCAGCTCCAGGCGCTCGGGCAGGGTCAGCACCAGCGAAATGCGCGTGGCCATACTCTTGTAGTAGCGATAGAGGGTCTCCGGCAGCAGCCGGGCCTTGTGGTAGGGCTGTATTCGGGTCAGCAGCCGGTCATAGTCCACAATCAGCCCCAGCAGCTGCCAGGCCAGCGGACTCTGCAGCTGGAACCGGCTGGCTTCCTCCGCTTCTAGCTCCGGCAGCGCCGGCCAGCCGGCCTGGGTGCGCCAGCGGTCGAAGCGCTCCCGCTGTTCCCGGCAGTGGGCGGCAGCGCTGGCGATGTCATCGGCGATGAGGGTCAGCAGGATTTGCTCGGCCGGGCTGGCGTTGGCGTAGCGCTGCAGCTCCCGGTCGAAATCCTCCAGGCCGCGATGGCCCTTCTTTTTGACGCCGGAAACGTGCCGGGTCAGCTCGCGGCTGAGGGGGTGGCCAAGGCGGACACGGGCACCGTCGCCGTCGCGAACGAGGGTCTCGGCGTTGGACGCGCTCATGGCCGATTCTCCGCCCACAGCCGGCGCAACAGCCCGGGAAAGCCCAGCTGCACCCCGCGCCAGAGCACGGCGTTGAGGGTGTAGCGCAGATTCTGATAGTGGCCGAAATGGGGCGGACTCAGCTCGCCGCTCTGCAGATAGGGCCAGGCGCGCCGCTGCAGCCAGTCATAGCGGCCCACCAGCCGCAGCCAGCGCCGGATAGGCTCCTGCCGCTGGCCGAAGAGAAAGGGCCGGGCCGTGGCCGAACTCAGCGGTTCCCGTTCACCCCATTGCTCGGCCCAGCCGTTGAAGCGGGCTTCGAGCCGGTCGAAATGGGCTTCGGTGGCGTCCAGTTCACCGGCCAGCAGCAGCAGCAGCGGCCACACCCGGGGGTCGTCGCCGTAGGGTTCCAGCGAAATGAGGCAATGGGCCCAGTTGGGGAAATCCAGCCCGGGCGCCTGGGGCTGGGGCCGCACCAGCTGGCGGCTGTGGAACAGATGTAGTTCCAGGCGCAGGGCCAGGGCCTTGGCCGGAAATTTAATGGTGGTCATGGCAGCAGCGGATTAATCAGATGGGGGTCGTTCTGGGGCGGCAGGCCCCAGCGTTGGGGAAAATTGAGCAGCCGTACCCACTCGGGGAACAGCCGCGCCCCGGCCAGACCGGCGGCCAGTAGGCCGTCCTGACGCAGCAGCAGCGTGAGCAGCCGTTGGGCCGGGGCCGTCTGCAGGGCCGGCGGACTATCCAGCACCGGCCGGGCCGGCGGTTCGTCCAGAAGCGCTTCCAGGGCACCGACCAGCCAGACCAGGGCGTCCAGCTCATCGGCCAGCAGGGCCAGCCCCCGCCGGGCCTCCTCGTTGCCGGCGGCGGCCAGCGCTTCCAGCTGGGCCACCTGGCCGTCGAAGCCGAGCAAACCCGGGTGGCCCGACCGACCGCTGGACGGCTGCAACAGTTTGAGCGTCGTCCGGGCGTTCATTGGCGTTGTCCCGGGGCCTGCAGGCCCAGCAAAGCCGGCACCTCCAGCCGGAACGGCAGCCAGAGCAGATGCAGCAGCAGCTCGTCCAGGCTGTTGTAGTAGTGGTAGTGGAAGCGGCTCAAAATCTGGGCCTGCTGGTAGGGCCAGGCCCGGCACAGCAGCCGGTCATAGTCATGGAGCAGCAGCAGCAGGCGCTTGGCCGGGGCGGTGTTGTAGCTGTAGAGATAGGTTTTGGCGCCGGGGCCGCGTCGGGGTTCCAGTTTTACCATTGTGGCCGTGGCCAGCAGCGTTTCCAGCCGTTCCCGGGCCGCCGCCAGCAGCCGTTCCACCCGCTCAATGGCCAGCAGCAGCAGACGCCAGCAGCGCCGGGCCTCGGGGTCATTGGCCTGCACGGCCTTTTCCAGCGCCGCCATCAGCGTGCCGAAGATATAAAGATTGGTGCCCTGCTCGGCCTGCGGGCGCCGCAGCCGGCCGCCGAGCAGCTGCCGGGGGCGGGAGTGGTGCAGCTGAACTTCGATGCCCTGGGGCAGGAAGCGCGGGCCGTCGGATGGGGGATTTTCGTTCATGGGGTCTCTCCTAGGACAGTTGCACGCCCACCAGCCGCGACACGCCGGGTTCGCTCATGGTTACGCCGATGAGCTTGGCGCAGCTCTGCATGGTGCGCTTGTGGTGGGTAATCAAAACCAGCTGGGTGCTGGCGCTCATTTCCTCCAGCAGGGCGCAGAGCCGACCCACGTTGGCCTCGTCCAGCGGTGCATCGACCTCGTCCAGCAGGCAGAAGGGCGCCGGCTGCAGCCGGAAGAGGGCGAAGACCAGGGCCAGGGCCGTCAGGGCCTTTTCCCCGCCGGAGAGGGCGGCCAGATGGCGCAGCTTTTTGCCGGCCAGGGCCACGTTGATTTGCACGCCGGCGCTGAGAATGTCGCTGTCCGTCCAGCGCAGGGAGCCATTGCCGCCGGCGAAGAGCCGGGCGATGTGGCCACCGAAATGCTCATTGACCGCCGTCATCGTCTCCTGCAGGCGCTGGCGGGTTTCGCCGTCCAGGGTGGCGATGGCCGTCTGCAGCATCTCCAGACTGGCGCGGATGTCCGCCACCTGGGCCGCCAGCTGGTCATGGTCGTGCTGGCTCTCCTCGAACTGGGCGATGGCGCTGAGATTGACCGCCCCGAGGCCGGCCAGCTGCTGTTTCAGCTGGCGCAGCTGCTGCTGCAGGGCGGCGGTGTCCAGGGTCTCATCGGCACCAAAGCTCAGGGCGGGCCGACCCTCGGCCTCGATTTCCTCGTTGAGGGCCTCGGCGTTCTGGCGCAGCTGCTCCAGCTGGCCCCGTTGCAGCTGCTGGCGTTCACGCAGGATTTCCCGCTGCTGGGCCTCGTTCTGGCGCAGCTGTTCCTGTTCGCGGAAACGCTGCTGGGCCGCGTTCAAATCGCGCTGCTGTTCCTCCAGTTCCCGGGCCAGGGCTGCCAGGGCCTCCTCCTCCTCGGCCAGCCGGAGGGTGATTTCCTCCAGCTCCAGCTGGAGCGCTTCGCCGGCCTCGGTTTCGGCCCGGAGCCGGCGGGCGCGCTCGTGTTCGTCGAGATTGTGCCGGGCCAGAGCCTCCTGGATATTCTGCAGCTGGGTTTGCAGGCGCACCTTCTGCTGCTGGCGTTCGCGCTGGGCCCCGTCCGCCGCCGCCCAGGCCGTCTGGGCCCGGGCCAGTTCCTCGCTGTCGAGCAGGGCGCCGGCACCCTCCTCCTCGGCCAGCAGCAGCATTTCTTCCACGGTGAGCAGTTCCTCGCGCAGCTCCTCCTGGCGCTGGAGCAGGGCGGCCAAATCCTGTTCCAGGGCCCGGCGCTGGCGTTCCTGTTCCGCCGCCCGCTCGGCCCGGTGGGCCCGTTCCTGCTGGCGCAGCTGTTCCCGGTGGCGCCGCTGGTGAAGCGCTTCCTGCTGGGCCGCCAGCCGCTGGCTCAGCTGGGCCAGGGTCGCCCGCCCTTCGGCCAGCCGCTGGGACTGGGCCTGTTCCTCGGCCTCGGCCGCCGCTAGGGCGGCGCTCAGCTCGGGCAGTCGGGCCTCCAGCTCCTCGCGCCGGGCCCGGGCGGACAGCAGACCGCCGCTGCCGCCGGGCAGCAGGCTGGTTCGGCTCATCAGGGTGCCGTCCAGGGTCAGATAGCAATGGGGGCCGAGCGCCTCCCGGTCGATGGCCCCGTCGTGCTGGGCCAGCGGCTGCAGGGCCGCCAGCGGCAGGGCCAAATCCACCGCGCCGCTGATGATGTCGGCCCAGGCCGCCGGCACCGTGCCCGGGCCGGTGAGGGCCAGCCCGGCGCGCAGGGCCGCCGTCCAGTGGACCGGGTCGGCGCTGAAGGGCGTGGCCAGCCAGCGGCTGAGGTGGCGTTCCAGGGCCGGCCGCCAAAGCGCTTCCACCTCCAGCTGGTCGAGCAGGCGCGGCAGGGGGGGAAGCGCTTCGCCGCCGGCGGGGGCCGGTTCCGGTTCCAGGGCCAGCAGGGCGTCGAGCTGGCCGCGTTGATGCTGCCAGTGCTGGCGGGCGCTGGCACTGGCGGCCCGGGCGTTGTCGAGTTGTTGGCCCAGGTCGGCCAGTTGGCTTTCCGCCTCGGCCTGTTGTTCGGCGAGGAGAAGCGCTTCGGCCTCGGCGGCGGCGAGGGCGTCCCCGTTAACGCCGGCGTCGTCCTCGGGCTCGGCCCCGGCCGGCGCGGGCTGGAGACTGGCCAGCCGCTCCTGCCAGCTCTGGCGCTGGCGCTGCAGCTGCTGATTTTCCTGCTGGAGCCGGGCGCGGCGCTGCTGGCCCTGCTGCTGCTGTTGCAGCCGTTCCTGCTGGCGCAGCCGGGCGCGCTCCTGGGCCTGCAGCGCTTCCCGGTGCCGTTCCTCCAGCTGGAGCAGGGCCGGGGCGTGGGCGTTGAGGGCCGTTTCCGCCTGCTGCAGCTGCCGCTGCAGTTCCTGTAGCTGTTCCCGGGCGGTGGCGATGGCCGTTTCCAGGGCCTGGCGCTGCTGCTGCTGTTCCTGCTGTTTCTCCCGGTTGAACTGCAGCTGCAGCCGCAGCGCTTCCCGGCGCTGTTGGCCCTGGCTGAGCCGACCCCGGCCCTGTTCCAGCCGCCCCTTGGCCTGCTGCCACTGGCTCTGGCACTGCTGCTGTTCCCGCTGGCACTGCTCCCAGAGGGCCGCCCCCGGACTCTCGGCCAGGGCCGCCAGCTGGGCTTCGGTGTGGCGCTGGTCATCGGCCAGGGTGGCCAGCTGGAGGCGGAGCTGGTGCAGCTGCCAGCTCTGCCAGCGGTGGCTGCTGTCGGCCAGGGCGCTCTGCAATTTTTGGTAGGCCGTGGCCGTCTGGGCCTCGCCGGCCAGCCGCTCACACTGGGCCGCCAGCTGGCTGAGCCGGTCATCGTGGCGCTGCAGATGGGCGCTGACCTCCACCATGCGTTCCTCGGTTTCCCGGCGGCGACTTTTATAGATGGCGATGCCGGCGGCCTCCTCCAGAAAACTGCGGATTTCCTCGGGCCGGGCCTCGATGATGCGGCCAATCATGCCCTGTTCGATGACCGCATAGCTGCGCGCACTGACCCCCACCGCCTGCAGCAGTTCGACCACGTCCCGGCGGCGCACCACCTTCTGATTAATCTGGTAGAGGGAGGCGCCGCTGCGGCTCAGCCGGCGGCAGATACTGATTTCATCGTAGGCCCCGAAGGGCCCGCCGATGCGGCCGTCGCGGTTGTCAAAGAGCAGTTCCACCGTGGCGGCGCTGGCGGCGGCTCGGGCCGAGGTGCCGGCGAAGAGCACGTCGTTGGCGCTGGCCCCGCGCAGCTGCTTCATGGCGTTTTCGCCCAGCACCCAGCGTACGGCGTCGATGATGTTGCTCTTGCCGCAGCCGTTGGGACCGATGATGCCGGTCAGCGGCGCGTCCAGGGGAAAGGTGGTGGGCGGGGCAAAGGATTTGAACCCCTGCAGTTTGATGGCGGTTAATTTCATGTTGATTCAAAGGGTTGAACCGGCACGGCAACGGCCGGGAAAAGGGGCTATTTTATCGCCTCGGCCGGCGCTTTCTCGCTAGAATAGACGCGGCTTCGCGCCTGTGCCGAAGCGCCGTTTCAACCTCCGGAGCAATGCGGGAGCTGTTGCTCTGTACTCGTAAGGAAATAATCAATGAAAACGTCCAGCCTTCTGCTGCTGCTGCTGTTGAGCGCCTGTGCGCCCCGGCCCAAGGCCCCGGCCCCCGGCGACACGGCGGAAAATCCCCCTTCGCCCCCGGCCCAAACGGAAATCCAGGCCATCGTGGAACAAATCACCGCCAACGCCAAGGAAAATGTGGCCTGGGACGGCCTCTATCAGGGGGTGCTGCCCTGCAACCTCGACCACTGCGACGGCGTCGCCATGTCGCTGCTGCTCGGCCAGGACCAGAGCTATATGATTCGTTCGCGCAACGTTGGCGTCAGCAACGAGGATAACTATCTGGAGGGCTTCTTCGAGTGGCGCGACAGCAACACCATCGAACTGAAAAATAACAACGAAACCCTGCCGTTCCGGGTCAGCGTGCTGGCGCTGGAGATGCTCTCGCCCAAGGGCGAAACCCTGTCCGAGCAGTACAAACTGGAGAAGGTTTTTGACGCCCCGCCCGCCGGCTAATCTCATCTGGTTGGATTTGGAGATGAGCGGCCTCAATCCGCAGATTGATGTCATTCTGGAGCTGGCCCTCATCGCCACCGATAGCGACCTAAATATTCTGGAGGAATTCCCGCCGCTGGCCCTGCACCAGCCGGAGCCGGTCTTCGCCGGCCTGGACGACTGGAATCGCCAGCACCACGGCGCCAGTGGCCTCATCGACCGCTGCCGCGCCAGTGGCCTGAGCACCGCCGAGGTCGAGGCCCGGGCCCTGGATTTTGTGAAGCGCTTCGTGCCCGCCGGCCAGACGCCGCTCTGCGGCAACAGCATCGGCCAGGACCGCCGCTTTCTCGTCCGCTATATGCCGACGCTGGAACGCCATTTCCACTATCGCAATGTGGACGTTTCCACGGTGAAGGAGCTGGCCCGGCGCTGGTATCCGGAGCTAGGTTTCACCAAGGCCAATCGCCACGAGGCCCTCAGCGACATTCGCGAGAGCATCGCCGAGCTGCGTTTCTACCGCACGCACCTTTTCAAATAGTCCCCCCGCCCCGTTAAAATGGGCCTTTTAGTCCGAGGAAATGAATAATGAAATTGAAATTTGCCCTGTTGACCAGTGCCCTGGCACTGACCCTTGCCAGCCAAGCCCAGGAAGCCACCCCCAGCGCTTCGCCCTCTGCTTCGCCCGCCGCCACCCCCTCGCCCAGCTCCACGCCGCTGACCGAAGCGCTGGCCCTGCCCCAGGTTAAGGCCGGCGAATGTACGGCGCTGGTGGTAACGCCGGCCAAATTTGAGCCGCGCACCGAACAGGTGGTGATTAAGGAGGAGGCCCAGACCATCGAAATCATTCCGGCCGAATATGAATGGGTGGAAGAGCAGGTGGAAGTGAAGCCGGCGGTGAAGCGCCTGGAGGTGGTGCCGGCGGTGCTGAAAACCGTGGAAGAGGAAGTGGTAACCGAGCCGGAATCGCTGAGCAAAGAGGTGATTCCGCCCCAGTACAACGAGGTTAGCGAGGAAATCACCACCAAGCCGGCCTACCGCACCATCCGTTCCGAGGGCGGCGCCCGCACCTTCTCCACCACCGGCGAAGCGCTTCGCCTCGACGAGATTCCGGCCGAGGTCAATACCATCTCCAAGCAGGTGGTGGCCAGCAAGGCATCGGTGAAGGACAGCACCGTGCCCCCAAAAACCACCATCGTGAAGAAGCAGGTGGTGGAAAAACCGGCCGAAGTGGTGGAAATCGAAGAGCCGGCCGAATTCCAGACGGTCAAGGTGAAAAAACTGGTAACCCCGGCCCGGGAGGAGCAGAAAACCATTCCGGCCGAGTACGCCGAAGTTACCGTCTTCGAGAAGGTGGCCGATGCGGAAGTGCGCTGGGAAAATGTGCTCTGCAACGACACCAAGAACGGCAACACCATCGAGGCCGTGCAGAAGGCGCTGCAGGCCAAGGGCTACAAGATTGGCAGCATCGACGGCACCATGGGTAAAGCCACCCTGCGCGCCATCGAGAAATATCAGAAGGATCACAACCTGGGCGTCGGCGGCCTGACCAAGGAAACGCTGGATTCGCTGGGCATTGAGCAGTAATGAGCCTTCGCTTCACCCTACTTAACCAAGACCACGCCGCCCGGCGTGGTTTTATTACGTTTGCCGACGGCCAAACCGTGCAAACGCCGGTGTTTATGCCGGTGGGCACCCTGGGCACGGTCAAGGGCCTGGCCGTGGAGGAGCTGGAAGCGCTGGGGGCGGAGATTATCCTCGGCAACACCTTCCACCTGATGCTGCGCCCGGGCGAGGCCATCGTGCAGCAGCACGGCGGTCTGCATCAATTTATGAACTGGCACCGGCCCATTCTCACCGACTCCGGCGGTTTCCAGGTCTTTTCCCTGGCCAAGATTCGCAAAATCAGCGAGGAGGGCGTGCGTTTCCGCTCGCCGGTGGACGGCGGCGAAGTTTTCCTGAGTCCGGAACGTTCCATGCAGGTGCAGCGGGCCCTGAATTCCAACATCGTCATGCAGTTCGACGAGTGCACGCCCTACCCGGCCAGCTTCGCCGAGGCCGAACACTCCATGGAACTGTCCCTGCGCTGGGCGAAGCGCTCCCTGGCGGCCTTTGGCGACAATCCGAACAATCTCTTCGGCATCGTCCAGGGCGGTATCTACGCGGATTTGCGCCGGCGTTCGGCCGAAGCGCTTCGGGATTTGCCGTTCCACGGCTACGCCATCGGTGGTCTGGCCGTGGGCGAACCCAAGGCCGAGCGCGAGGCCATGCTGGATTTCACCCTGCCGCTGCTGCCCCCGGATAAACCGCGCTATCTGATGGGCGTGGGCAAGCCGGAGGATTTGGTCGAGGGCGTGCGGCGCGGCGTCGATATGTTTGACTGTGTTATGCCGACGCGCAACGCCCGCAATGCCTATCTCTTCACCGCCGGCGGCACGCTGAAACTGCGCAACAGCCGCTATAAAACCGACACCCGGCCGGTGGAGGAAGGTTGCGACTGCTACACCTGCCGTTCCTACAGCCGCAGCTATCTGCACCATCTGGACAAATGCAACGAGATGCTCGGCGCCCGGCTCAACAGCATTCACAATCTGCACTACTACATCAATCTAATGCGCCAGATGCGCACGGCCATTGCCGAACGGCGCTTCGCCGCCTGGGCCCAGGATTTTTATGCGGCCCGCGCCGGGGAGCGCTTATAATTTCGCGTTTTATCTTTTTGAGGAATTTTTATGTTTTTTATTGCCAGTGCTTACGCCCAGGCGGCGCCCGCCGCGCCCCAGCCCCAGCCGGGCGGCGGTTTCCAGTTCTTTATCCTGATTGCCATGCTGGTGTTCATGTATTTCCTGATGATTCGCCCCCAGCAAAAACGGGCCAAGGAACAGCGGGCCCTGCTCGACAGCCTGAAAAAGGGCGACGAGATTATGACCAATAGCGGTCTGATGGGCCGGATTGTGGCCCTGGACGAAACGGCGGTGGATTTGGAAATCGCCAAGAACACCGTGGTGCGGCTGCAGCGCGGCTTCATCGTCGCCATTCTGCCCAAGGGCACGCTGAAACAGGCGCTCAAAGAAAAAGACAGCAAGGACGAGTCCGGCGCCAAGGCCGCCCTGGCCAAGGAAGAAGCCCCGGCCGACGACGCCCAGTCCTAATCCCTCCCCAGGAAGCGCTTCGCCCGAAGCGCCCTTTTTTTGCAATCGTCCCGCACCGGCGGGCGGTTCGCACCCATCACAGGATTTCCCATGAACAAAACCTTTGCCCCGTGGAAATATGCCCTCATTGCCGGGGTGCTGCTGCTGGGAATGTTGCTGGCCCTGCCCAACATTTTCGGTAAAAGCCCGGCGGTGCAGCTGCAATTTCCCAGCACGACGGCGGCCCAGGAAGCGCTTCGCGGCGTGAATTGGGCCGAATTGCAATTGACCCCGCCCAGTCGCAGCCAGTATCTCGACTCGGGCAAGGTCAATCTCTATTTCAACAACACCGACACCCAGATTCAGGCCAAGGACTATCTGGCCAAGCGCTTCAACGAGGCCAATCCGACGGTGAACCTGCTCTCCAACGCCCCGGACTGGCTGGAAAACCTCGGTTTCAAGCCGATGAATCTGGGGCTGGATTTGCGCGGGGGCATTTCCTTCCTGCTGCAGGTAGATTCCCAGGAGCTCTTCAGCCGCAAGAGCGGCGAGCTCATCGACCAAATCGGCAGTGCCCTGAAGGAAAAGAACCTCGAAGCGCTTAGCCTCAGCGCCGGCGACCAGGGCGGAGTGCAGGCCTATTTCAAAGATGAGGCCAGCCGGGAGGAAGCGCTTAATGTGCTGGCCTCGGTGCTGCCCCACGAGGTGGAACGGCTCAGCAGCAACAGCGACGGCAAGGTCGGCGTCCAGTTCCGCTACACCGAGCAGGCCCTCAGCGAGCTGAAACGCCGGGCCGCCGAACAGAACCGCATGCGCATGTCCGGCCGGGTGAACAGCCTCGGCGTGGCCGAACCCTCCATTCAGGTGGTGGGCGACGACCGCATTCTCATCCAGCTGCCGGGTATCCAGGACGTCAATCAGGCCAAGGAACTGCTCGGTTCCACGGCGACGCTGGAGTTCTACCTGGTGGACCACGACGCCGACGTCGCCCAGGCCGAGAAGATGGGCCGGGGCAAAATCGACCAGAAGCTGGCCCACTTCGATGACGGCACCCCCATTGTGCTGAAACGAAAAATGGTGATGAGCGGTGAACACATCATCGACGCTGCCGCCGCCATGGGCCAGAACGGCCCTGAGGTGAACGTGGTGCTCGACAGCGCCGGCGGGGCCCAGATGGGCCAAATCACCCGGGCCAACGTCGGCAAGGCTATGGCCACGGTCTACGTGGAATATGTGCCGAAAACCGTGCTCGACGCCAACGGCAAGGAGACGACCACCGTGGAAAAACGCGAAACCGTCGCCAACTCGGCCACCATTCAGGGCACCTTCAGCAACCGCTTCCAAATCACGGGCATTTTCCCCATTTCCCGGGCCGACAAGCTCGCCGCCACCCTGCGCGCCGGCTCGCTGGTGGCACCGGTCTACATCATCGAAGAACGCACCATCGGCCCCTCGGCCGGCCAGCAGAACATCAACCAGGGCATCAATGCCTCGCTGCTCGGCCTGCTGCTGGTGGCCGGCTTCATGTGGCTCTACTACGGCCGCCTCGGCCTCTTCGCCAACATCGCCCTGAGCTTTAACCTGGTGCTGCTGGTGGCCCTGATGTCCTTCATCGGTGCCACCCTGACCCTGCCGGGCATTGCCGGCATTGTGCTGACCATGGGCATGGCCGTGGATGCCAACGTGCTGATTTACGAGCGTATCCGCGAGGAACAGGATTTGGGCTTCAGCGGCCGCGAGGCGGTGCGCCTGGGCTTTGATAACGCCCTGGCCACCATCGTCGATGCCAACATCACCACACTCATCGTGGCCCTGATGCTGTTCAGCTTCGGTGCCGGCCCGATTAAGGGCTTCGCCGTAACCCTGACCCTGGGCATTCTGACCACCATGTTCAGCGCCATCTACGTAACCCGTGCTCTGATTGAATTCTTCTCTCTGCGCGGCCCCAATCCCCAGATTAAGTTGTGAGGTTGTATGCGCATTAAACTTCCCTATGTCCGCTTCATGGACTACAGCAAGCAGGGCAACTGGTTTTCCATGGTTTTGACCGTGCTGGCCCTGCTGCTCATCACCTTTCGCGGCTTCAATTTCGGCCTGGAACTGACCGGCGGTGCCACCATTGAACTGCGCTACGAGCAGGCCGCCAACATCGACCAGATTCGCCAGACCATTGCCCCCATTCATCCGGAGGCCAGCGTGGTGCAATACGGTTCCTCCCGGGACGTGCAGATACGATTCGGCGAGCTGGAGGGCAAGAACACCGATGAAATCATGCAGAGCATGACCGCGGCCCTGCGCAGCGCCGATGGGGCCTTCCAGCTCACCGGCCAGGCCAAAATCGGCGGCCAATATAAGGAGGAGCTGGTGGAAAAGGGCATTCTCGCCCTGCTGCTATCCAGCCTGGGCATGGTGATTTATCTGGCTCTACGCTTTGAGCTGAAGTTCGCCCTCGGCGCCGTGCTGTCCCAGCTCCACGACGTCATCATCACCGCCGCCTTCTTTGCCCTGACCCAGTGGACCTTTGATTTAACCGTGCTGGCGGCGCTGCTGGCCATTCTCGGCTATTCGGTCAACGATACGGTGGTGGTTTTCGACCGCATCCGCGAGAACTTCCTCAAAATGCCCGACGACACTCCGGAGAAGGTCATCGACGATGCCATCAACCAGACCCTGGCCCGTACCACCATCACCAGCCTGACCACGCTGCTGTCGGTGATTGCCCTGGCCGTGTTCGGCGGTTCGACCCTGTTTAGCTTTGCCATCGCCATGATTATTGGCATTGTCTTCGGCACCTACTCCTCCATCTTTGTGGCCAGCGCCATCGTCTTCCGCATGGGCGTGCGCCATGAGGACCTGCTGCCCAAATCCCAGCAGCCGGTGGATGATTTGCCCTAAACCCAGTCGAAGCGCTTCGTTCGGAAGCGCTTCCCCCTGGAGAATCCCATGTTGTCCCCCCTGAAAAAATTCCTGCTGCTCCTGCCCCTGCTGGCCGCCGACCTCGGCGCCGCCCCCTACCGGGCCCTGCTGGACGATGGCCAGCGCCGCCTGCTGCTGGAGGTGGCCGACACCCCGGCCGAACGGGCCCGGGGCTATATGTTCCGGCCCTATATTCCGCCCCACGCCGGCATGATTTTTCTCTTCGACGAGCCCCAGGAGCTGAGCTTCTGGATGAAAAACACCTGGCTGCCCCTGGACATTCGCTTCTACGATGCCGACGGTCGCCTTATCCAGCGCTACGGCCGCGCCCTGCCCTGCAAAACGCCGGTATGTGCCAGCTATCCCAGCAACGGCGCCGCCCTCTTCGTGGTGGAAACCCGGGCCCGGGGGGCCGAAAAACAGCCGGTTTCACCGCGCATAAAAAGCCTGCGCTTTCTTGCTTTCTAGCGGGGGCTGTGCTGTATAATGGCCGCTTCTCCATTTATTACCCTGCGAGAGTGGCGGAATTGGTAGACGCACTGGATTTAGGTTCCAGCGGGCAACCGTGAGAGTTCGAGTCTCTCCTTTCGCACCAGATTTAATACGCCCTCGGGCGTTTTTTTTTGTTCATATTTTTTTTGAGGACACTATGCAAAGCACTTTCGAACAGTTGGAAGGTTTAGAACGCAAATTCACCATCGAGGTGCCAGTCGCCGAGGTGGAACAGGCGGTGGAAGAGACCATGCGCAAAGCCCGTCCCAATCTGCGGGTGGCGGGTTTCCGGCCGGGCAAAGTGCCTCCCCACATTCTCCAGCAGAAATTCGGCGCCGACCTGCGCCGCCAGGCCCTGGAAAAACTCATCGACGAAAACTATCGCCAGGCCCTGATTGCCCATAAGCAAGTGCCCGTGTCCGCCGCCCATTTCGACCTTATCAGCGGCATCAAGGAGGGCGAAGCACTGAAATTCACCGCAACCTTTGAAACCTACCCCGAGGTCAAGGTGGAAGGTCTGGACAGCCTCGCCATCACCCTGCCCAAGAGCGAACTCACCGACGCCGACGTGGAGACCATGCTCAAAACCCTGCGCCGTCAGCAGGCCATCTTCGTCGATGCCGGCGACCGCCCCGCCCAGGACAGCGACCGGGTGCGCATTGACTTCGTCGGTCGCCTGGACGGCAAGGAATTCGAGGGTGGCAGCGGCCATGATGTGGACGTGGTCATCGGCGAGGGCCGCATGCTGCCGGACTTTGAAAACGGTCTGCGCGGCATGAAAATCGGCGAAGAAAAAACCTTCGACGTCAAATTCCCCGCCGACTACCACGGCGCTGACCTACAGGGTAAAACCGCCCAGTTCACCGCCAAGCTCAGCCGGCTGGAGGCCATGCAGTTGCCGGAGCTGGACGCCAAATTTGTGAAGGCCTTCGGCATCGGCGATGGCAGCCTGGATAGCTTCAAGAAGGCCATCAAAGAGAACATGGCCCGGGAACTGGAGAACGCCAGCCGCCGTATCCGTCGCGAACGTATGTTGGACGCCATCTATGCCGCCAACCAGAACCAGCCGGTGGCCAACGCCCAGCTGAACGGTGAAATCGAGCGGCTGGCCAAGGGCATGGGGCTGGAAAAACAAATCCCCGACGCCCAGCAGCGCCAGGAACTGGCGAAGCGCTTCTTCGCCGAGCCGGCCCGGCGCAATGTGGTGCTGTCGATGCTGTTCGGCGAGCTCTTCAACCAGCGCAAAATTGAGCTAGACCAGAGCCGGGTTGATGCCCGCCTACGGTCCATCGCCGCCAGCTATGAAGACCCGCAGGAGGTTATCGCCCACTACCAGAAAAACCGCGAAGCCCGCGTCAGTCTGGAATCGGCTATTCTGGAAGAACAGCTCATCGACCAGCTCTATGAGAAGGCCAAAATCACCGAAGAAAAGGTTGATTTCCAAGGTTTGATGGCCATTAACAATCAAATCCCCCGCTAGCCGGCCGGATTGATTTTTGGGGGGCGACAGGTGCTGTCGCCTCTTTTTTTATCTTTATCAGGAAAAACCATGTCTCCCAGCAACTATCTAGTCCCCACCGTTATTGAACAAACCGGCCGTGGCGAACGCGCCTATGACATCTATTCCCGTCTGCTGAAAGAGCGGGTGGTGTTCATGGTCGGCCCGGTAACCGACGACACCGCCAACCTGGTGGTGGCCCAGCTGCTCTTCCTCGAGGCCGAAAACCCCGAGCAGGACATCTACCTTTACATCAATTCGCCCGGCGGCTCGGTTACGGCCGGCCTGTCCATCTACGACACCATGAATTTCATCAAGCCCGATGTCTCCACCCTCTGCCTCGGCCAGGCGGCCAGTATGGGCGCCTTCCTGCTCTCCTCCGGCGCCCCGGGCAAACGGCTGATTCTGCCGAACAGCCGGGTCATGATTCACCAGCCCCTGATTAGCGGTGGCCTCGGCGGCCAGGCTTCGGACATCGAAATCCACGCCCGGGAACTGCTGAAACTGAAGGCCAAGCTGAATGAGGTGCTGGCGAAGAACTGCCGCCGGTCGCTGGCGGAAATCGAACGCGACACCGACCGCGACAATTTCATGTCCGCCGACGAGGCCCAGCAATATGGCCTGGTGGACCGGATTATCAACAGCCGCGCCGACCTCGGCTCCGCTTGATAATTGGCCCGCCGCCGCAATTAAGGGGAACGGCGCCGGGAAGCGCTTCCCCCCGGCGAAGCGCTTCGTCGGGCCGGGCCATGGGAACGAAGCGCTCCCCTCTGAACCGCATTTCGACGGGAGACCAGCGGCACCCCCGGCCGAAGCGCTTCCCCCTCGCCAGATGTTCCAAACCGCAATTAAGTTGGAGAATTTATGAGTAAAAAAACCGGCCACTACTGTTCCTTCTGTGGCAAAGATCAAAAAGACGTGGAGCGCTTGTCGAAGGAAGCGCTTCCGTTGAGAGCCAACGCCGTTTGCTAGCAGAACGCCCCCGAGAACCGCAATTAAGTTGGAGAATTTATGAGTAAAAAAACCGGCCACTACTGTTCCTTTTGTGGCAAAGATGAAAAAGACGTGAAGCGCTTAATTGCGGGTGCCGATAATGTCAGCATTTGCAACGAGTGCATTCAGCTGTGCGCGCAGCTGCTCCAGGGCAACGGTCAGCCGGGTTCGGAGTCGGCGGCAGCGCTTCCCTTTGAGGACAAGGCCCTGCCCTCGCCGGCCAAGATGAAGGCCTTCCTCGACGAATACATCATTGGCCAGCACAACGCCAAGCGGGCCCTGGCCGTGGCCGTCTACAACCACTATAAACGGCTGCAAATGAACGCCCAGCCCAGCGGTGACGGCGTCGAAATCCAGAAAAGCAATATTTTGATGATTGGTTCCACCGGCTCCGGCAAAACCCTGCTGGCCCAGACCCTGGCCAAGTGCCTGGACGTGCCCTTTGCCATCGCCGACGCCACCGCTCTCACCGAGGCCGGCTATGTGGGCGAGGACGTGGAAACCATCATCCAGAAGCTGCTGCTCAACTGCGACGGCGACGTCAAGCGGGCCGAGCGCGGCATTATCTACATCGACGAAATCGACAAAATCGCCCGCAAGAGCGAAAACCTGTCCATCACCCGGGACGTCTCCGGCGAGGGCGTGCAGCAGGCCCTGCTGAAGCTGGTGGAGGGCACTGTGGCCGGCGTGCCGCCCCAGGGCGGCCGCAAGCACCCCAACCAGGAGCTGGCCTATGTGGACACCACCAACATTCTCTTCATCTGCGGCGGTGCCTTTGCCGGCCTGGAAAAAATCATCGACCAGCGCACGGCCAAGGGCGGCATCGGCTTCGGTGCCACCGTGCAGAGCAAGAAGGACGAGGACAGCCACGCCAGCCTGCGCCAGGTGGAGCCGGAGGATTTGGTGAAATTTGGCCTGATTCCGGAATTTGTCGGCCGGCTGCCGATTATCACCCTGCTGGACACCCTGGACGAGGCCGCCCTGGTGCGGATTCTCACCGAACCGAAGAACGCCATCGTCCGCCAATTCCAGCGCATTTTCAGCTATGAGAACACCGAGCTGGAATTCACCCCCGGCGCCCTGGAGGCCATCGCCCGCAAGGCCATCAAGCGGAAAACCGGCGCCCGGGGCCTGCGTTCCATCGTCGAACAGGCCCTGCAGGAGACCATGTTTCATCTGCCCGACCAGCCCGTGAAAAAGGTTACGGTTACGGCCGAAGTGATTGACCAGGGGGCCGCCCCCCTGACCGTTAAGGAGTAAAAATTCATATGACGACCCAGAAAAACAACGAATACCCCGTCATTACCGTCAGCGACATGGTGCTGTACCCCGGCGTTTTCTGTTCGCTGGTGCTGGTGCAGGAGGAATCCATTCGCGCCCTGGAACAGGCCGGCCAGTGGGACGACGAGATTCTGTTCATCACCCAGAGCGAGGGCGACGGGGCCGAGGACATTCATAACCCGGTGGTTACCCTGGGCAAGGTCATCGGCGTCAACCGCATGAACGACCAGCGCTACCGCATTCGCGTCGAGGGCCTGCGCCGGCTGAAGCTGAAGTCCATACAGATGCGCGATGGCATTATCTTCGGCCAGACCGGCCGGGCCAGCGAGAAAAACAAGCTCAGCGAAGACGAGCAGCTGGCCCTGAAAAGCGCGCTGCTGGACGAGCTCAGCGCCTACGGCAGCCGGCTGGAGCGCAACGTGGACGACGCCCTGGAGAATCTGCGCGGCCTGGACAGCCTCGGCGCGCTGGTGGACCACATGGCCATGTTCGTGGAAACCGAGCTGGCCAAGAAAATCGAGCTGCTGGAGGAACTGGACGTGGGCCGGCGCGCGGAAAAGCTGCTGCTGGAATTTGAGCTGGAGAAGGTCAAATCCGAGCTGTCCGTGCGCGTGCAGAAGCGGGTTAAGGAGCAAATCGACCGCAACCAGCTGGAATATCACCTCAACGAGCAAATCAAGGCCATTCAAAAAGAGCTGAACGAAATCAACGAGGAAAACGACGAAATCGAGAATTTCCGCCGGCAGATTCTGGAGGCCAAGATGAGCGCCGAGGCCGAGAAGAAGGCCCTGGCCGAGCTGCAGAAGCTGAAGCTGATGGCGCCCACCTCCTCCGAGGCGACGGTGGCCCGCATCTATCTGGAGTGGCTGATTAGCTATCCCTGGCAGCGGCGCCAGGACATCAACTATGACCTGGAGAACGCCGAGGCCGTCCTCAACGCCGACCATTACGGCCTGGAGGAGGTGAAGGAACGGATTCTGGAATATCTGGCCGTGCAGAAGCGCAACAAAAACAGCAAGGCGCCGATTCTCTGCTTCGTCGGGCCGCCGGGGGTGGGCAAAACCAGCCTGGGCAAGTCCATTGCCACCGCCCTGGGCCGCAAGTTTGACCGCATTTCCCTGGGGGGCATGCACGACGAGGCCGAAATTCGTGGCCACCGGCGCACCTACATCGGCGCTCAGCCCGGCAAGATTATCCAAAAGCTCTGCAAGCTCGGCACGGCCAACCCGCTGATTCTGCTCGATGAAATCGACAAAATCGGCCATGACCATCGCGGCGACCCGGCCGATGCTCTGCTGGAGGTGCTCGACCCGGCCCAGAACCACAGCTTCAACGACCACTTCTTTGAAACGGACGTGGATTTGTCCCAGGTGATGTTCATTGCCACCGCCAACACCCTGGACATTCCGGCACCGCTGCTCGACCGTATGGAGGTTATCCGCATCTCCGGCTACACCACCCGGGAGAAGGAGGAAATCGCTAAGCGCTATATTCTGCCGCGCCAGATGGCCGAAAACGCCCTGCAGGCCAAGGAACTGAAGCTGGACAAGGACATCATCGCCACCATCATCGAGGACTACACCCGCGAGGCCGGCGTGCGCAATCTGGAACGGGAAATCGGCAAGCTGACGCGCAAGAGCGTGCGCCAGCTGGAGGGCAAGGCCAAGAGCATCAAAATCAGCCGGAACAATCTGGAGGATTTCCTCGGCGTGCCCCACTACCGCCGTTCCGAGGAGGATTTGCAGCCGAAAATCGGCGTGATTACCGGCCTGGCCTGGACGTCGGTGGGCGGCGAGCTGCTGCAGATTGAGACCGTAACCATGGCCGGCAAGGGCAAACTCAACTACACCGGCCAGCTCGGCGACGTGATGAAGGAGAGTGTGCAAACGGCCCACTCGGTGGTGCGCACCTATCTGGAGCAGCACGAACCCGGCTTTGATTTTGAGAAAACCGACCTGCACATGCACCTGCCCGAGGGCGCCATTCCCAAGGACGGCCCCAGCGCCGGCATTGCCATGGCCACGGTGATTCTGTCGGCGCTGAAGAAGGTGCCGGTGCGCGGCGACATCGCCATGACCGGCGAAATCAGCCTGCACGGCCGGGTGCTGGCCATCGGCGGCCTCAAGGAAAAACTGCTGGCGGCGGTGCGCGGCGGCATTCGCACGGTGCTGATTCCGGCGGACAACGTCAAGGACCTGCGCGAGGTACCCGAGGAGGTGCGGGCGGCGCTGGAAATCATTCCGGTGAAGCAGGTGGAGGAGGTTTTCGCCCGGGCCTTCGCCGAAACGCTGCATTTTGCGCTGCCGCTGGCCCCGGCCAAGGCCAAGTCGTCGCGCAATGCCCGGCGCTAGTGCTTTGATTCCTAAGGGGTTCCCATCGGGGAACCCCGGGGAAGGCGCTCCATTGCTGGATTTTTAGGCTGAAACCCCTTGAAAACTGGCGGTTTAGCGGGTTAAATAGAACAGCGAGAACCCTCTCGTTTGATTTAGTCCATTGAAATACAAGGAAATTTATGAACAAAACTGAATTGGTTGATGCCATCGCCAAACAGGCAAACCTGACCAAAGCCGACGCCGCCAAGGCCCTGGAAGCATTCCTGGACGTGGTTTCCGAGACGCTGCAGAAGAAAGACAAGGTTACGCTGATTGGTTTCGGTACCTTTGAACCCCGCGAACGGGCTGCCCGCACCGGCCGCAACCCGCAAACCGGCAAGGAAATCCGCATTGCCGCCAGCACCAGCCCGGTCTTCAAGCCTGGCAAAAAACTGAAAGAGTCGCTGAACCCGCACGCGGTCAAAGCCCCGGCCAAACCCCGCGCCCCCGCCAAGAAAAAATAATTGGCCCCCACCAAAACCACCGAACGCCCCTCCGGGGGCGTTTTTTTATGGGCGGCGCCCGGCCCGACAAAACGAAGCGCTTCCCCCGGGCCGGCTTGCAAACCCCTCAGCCCCGAAGCGCTTCGGCCTGCTCATCCGCCCCCAAGGAAGCGCTTCCGTCTGAATCGCCCCGGCGTTGAATGGTTGAGCAGTTGTCATCGCGGGCCCCAGGGGGAGCGCTTCGCTTGCCAAAGACTTTCCCCGGCGAAGCGCTTCGGTATCTCCAGCAACATTCAGAAGGAAACACTTTCCCGGCCCCAGTGAAACGCTTCCTCTTAATGAATGAACAACCCCGGCCCGGCCTAAGGAAGCGCTTCGGCCCGCTGGCTAGTTTCAAATGAAGCGCTTCGTTCTGGAAAGTGGCAACAGGGGGAGCGCTTCTTTCATCCGATTCAGAGCGAAGCGCTTCGCCTGCACCGGCCCGGCCTAATGAAGCGCTTGAGGGTTTATCCCAGCTCCTTGGAACGAAGCGCGTCGGCCTGGAAAGGCACAGAAACCGAAGCGCTTCGCTTCAGGCATTCAGCCGGCGGGAAGCGCTTCGGCCCCGGGAGGCTTTTCCCAGTGAAGCGCTTCAATCTTAACGGCTGGATTCCCCTATCCGGCGGCCGTTGTTTTAGCCTCGGCTGAAGCGCTTCGGCCCGGGAAGCCTTTAGCTGATGGGCGACGCTCCAATCAAAGCGCTTCCCGCTGAAAAGCTGCAGAAAAAGGAAGCGCTTCTTTCCCCAAGGCTTTTCCTAGCGAAGCGCTTCCCCCTAATAAATGAACCCCGGACCGGTCTAACGAAGCGCTTCTGTCTAAAACGCCCCGGCGCTGAATGATTGAGCAGTCGTCATCATGCGCCAAAGGGAAGAGCGCTTCGCTTGCCTAAGACTTTCCCCGGCGAAGCGCTTCGGTATCTCCAGCAATTTCAAAAAGAAAGGTTTTCCCGACCCCGGCCCACAGTGAAGCGCTTCTCTTATGGCCGTCAAAGCGAAGCGCTTCTCCAGCTAATCCGCCCCCAAGGAAGCGCTTCGTTCTGGAAAGTGGCAACAGGGGGAACGCTTCTTTCGTCCGATTCAGAGCGAAGCGCTTCGCCTGCACCGGCCCGGCCTAATGAAGCGCTTGAGGGTTTATCCCAGCTCCTTGGAACGAAGCGCTTCGGCTTGGGAAGGTATAGAAACCGAAGCGCTTCGGTTCAGGCATTCAGCCGACGGGAAGCGCTTCGACCCCGGGAGGCTTTTCCCAGTGAAGCGCTTCAAGCTGGATTCCCCGGCCCGGCGGCCATTGTTTTAGCCTCGGCCGAAGCGCTTCGGCCAGGGAAGGCACAAGAACCAAAGCGTTTTGGCTTCCAATGGGGCAGCGGAAACGAAGCGCTCCCCTCTAGAAAGCCATAAAGTTCACCAGCACCGCTCCATTACTAAGGAAGCGCTTCCTGTCGCCGGCCAACGCTCATGGCTAGCCCCACAGTCCCCGCCCGGGCCGGCGTTGGCAGAAATATCAAAGCAAAGCGCTTCACTCCAGAGGTCTACAAAAGGCCCTTCATCCGGCTACTTCAGGCGAAGCGCTTCCCGCTGGGAAACCGTAAAAGAAGGATTCCTCGAACGCGACTGGGGGAAGCGCTTCGGTCTGGAAAGTGGGAAAGGGGGAGCGCTTCGCCATTTCCAGCAACACCCTTCACGACTGCGCCCCGGATTCCCCGGCCGTTGCCTTCCCGCTGGAGCCCAAGGAAAAACACAGAAGCCGAAGCGCTTCCTTCCCCAAAGTCTTCCAGTGGCGAAGCGCTTCCCTTCGGAAAAACGAAAAAGTTCGCCGGCGCCCGCCCGTTCTAAAGGAAGCGCTTCGTCGCCCCGGGGCCCGTATTTCCCGACGGCCGTTTTCCCACTGGGCCCAGGGGGAAGCGCTTCCGACTGGCCAATCAAACCGAAGCGCTGGGTTGCGGGAACACCGTTGGGCCGAAGCACGGCGGCCCAGAAAGCCTTTATCTGATAGGCGATTAGTCCAATCGAAGCGCTTCCCCACCCCGGCCCATTCCGCAGAGATAGCCCCAGAGCGCTTCGCTGGCCCCGCCCGAATCGGACGCTTCTTCCCCGGCCCAATTTGAACGAAGCGCTTCACCGGCCGGGCTGGCTTTCAGGCCGACGACTGCCACCGGCGCAGCGCTCCCGACCGGAAAGAGGAGGGCTTCCCCGGTCGAAGCGCTTGGGTTTGTCCTGGCCTTGGGAACGAAGCGCTTCAGTCGGAGACTCCAGCGGGAAGCGCTGCGCCAACGGCCGGCAAGCACTTTCGGGCCGGCCATTCGTTCTACCCGGCTACTTTCAATGGGGCTCCAAATGAAACGCTTCGCTAGCCCCGGCCCATTAGGAAAAAAAAAACCTCCAGCCCGAAGCGCTCCCTCCTTTCGCTCCCCATTCTCCGACCGTCCCTTTCCTACTGACGCCACGAAGGAAGCGCTTCGCTTTCCGAAGGCTTCCCCGGTCGAAGCGCTTCGGTTTGTCCTGGCCTTGGGAAACGAAGCGCTCCCCCGTTTTATTGGGTGGCGGGCCGGGGTGGGCATTCGGACTTCCGCCCCCGGAGGAAGCGCTTCCTACTAGAAAGCCGTAAAAGCCAAAGCGCTTCTTTCCTAGTCATCAGCCCGAAGCGCTTCGATTGCTCTGGCCCGTTTAATAAAGCGCTTCGGCCTGTTTTCGCTCCGGCTTCCTAACTGATGAGCTCGGCCGGTTTAATGAAGCGCTTCGGTTTGGGGAAGTCTTGGTCTGATGGGTGATTTCCCGGCGAAGTGCTTCGGTGGTTTTAAAAACGGCGTGGGTTCTGGTTCGAAGGGGAACGCTTCGAAACGAAGCGCTTCACCGGGCCGGGCCGTTTTACCGAAGCGCTTCCTTTGGGCCCAGCAGAGCGAAGCGCTGCCCCCGGGTTGTCGCCCACAAAAAAAACCGGAGCTTTACTCCGGTTTTTGCTGGAGCTAGCGCTGTAGCTCCTTGGCCAGGGCCTCCAGCTTGGCCGGCGATACCTTCTGGGCGGTGCCGAGCTCCTGGGCGAAGAGCTGCACCCGGTATTCCTGCAGCAGCCAGAAGAATTCCGCCCATTTGTCCTCGGCGGCGTGCTGGGCCCAGAGCGCTTCCCAGGGCTGGAGCTGGTTCAGCCACTGCACATCGCGCAGCGGGTTGGCACTGATTTTCTCCAGCCGTTTGAGCACGGCCTGGAGCAGCCGGTTCAGGGTGCCGAGGCGCTCCGGCGGCGTTGCCCGGATGAAATTCGGATAAATCAGCGCCTTCAGCTGGCCCTCGATGTCGCTGCGGCTGGCGCCCTTGGCCAGCTGGCGCAGGCGCTCATTGATTTGGCTGTAGAGGGCGAGCAGCTGTTGCAGCTGGCGGTGCAGTTCGCCGGCGGTGCGAATCAGCTCCTTCTGGCCGCGTGCCAGGGCCGCCTCGTAGTCCTTCTGGCTGCGCGGCACCCCGGTGGCCAGGCAGCAGCGTTGCACCGCCGCGCTGGTCAGGTCGGGTAGATAGCGTTCGTTGGCGCTGAGCTTGTGGTAGTAGAGGCTGATTTGGCTGAGCTGGGGCAGATTTTTCTGCAGATATTTAATCTCGCCGGCCAGCTGGCGCGTCAGCAGGGTTTCGACGCCGAGCCGGTGGGCGGCCCGGGCCCGGGCCTCGTTGTCGTGCAGGCGCAGATGCAATTCCTCGCCCTCCAGGGTCAGGGCCGGATAGCCGACGATGCCCCCGGGCAGCCGTTCGCTGGCCGGCAGTTCGTCCCAGAGCCAGCGCGCCACCGGCCCGCCGTCGTCGCTGCGACTCTGGCTGCGCCGTTGGAAGGTGGCCGCCGCCGCCGTGCCGTAGCGGGCCTGCAGGGCCGCCAAATCCCGGCCCTCGGCAATGACCTTCTGGCCGTCGAGCAGGCGCACATTCATCAGATGATGCGGCTCCAGATTCTCCAGAGCGAAGGCGTCCCGGGGAATGTCCGTGCCCTTCATTTCCCGCAGGGCCGTGCAGATGGCCGGCAGCAGCGGCCCGTCGGTGCCAACGATGCGCTCGTGAATGGCGGCGGCAAACTGGGGAATGGGCACCAGCTGGCGGCGGTAGAGCTTCGGCAGGCAGCGCAGCAGCGCTTCGATTTTCTCCGGCAACATGGCCGGCACCAGCCGTTCCAGGTCTTCCGGCCGCAGGCTGTTCAGGGCCGCCAGCGGCAGCAGCAGCGTAACGCCGTCGGCCGGGCTGCTCGGGTCGAACTCATAGGCCAGATTGAGCCGGTAGCCGTGCAAATCCAGATGCTCGGGATAGTCGCCGATGGCCGTGTCGGCGCTGGCCGGCAGCAGGTCGGCCTGGCTCATGCGCAGGGCGTCGGCCCCGGCCGTCCGCGCCCACTGCTCCAGGGTTACGACGCTGTGCACGGACTCCGGCAGCCGGGCCCGGTAGAAATCGCCAATGGCGCGCTCATCGACAAAATCCCGGGTGCGGCTCCTGTCCTCCAGAGCCTCCAGCTCGGCAATGAGGGCCCGGTTCGCGGCAATGACGGCGAGGCGGGTGTTAATTTCGCCGGTTACCAGGGCCTCCTCGATGAAGATGTCGTGGGCCAGAGCCGGGTCCTGGCCGGCAAAGGGCTTCTGGCGGCCGGCCACCAGCGGCAGGCCGTAGAGGCTAACCGTCTCCTCGGCCATGACGTTGCCGGCCTTCTTCGACCAGTGCGGATTCTGCAGCTGGCTTTTGCAGAGGTGGGCGGCGAGGCGCTCCAGCAGGGCCAGTTCGATGGGGGCACAGGTGCGGGCGAAAACCTGCTGGGTCTCGACGATGCTGGCCGCCATCAGACTGGCCGGGCGCCGCTTGGCCAGCACGCTGGCCGGGAAGATGCGGAAACGGCGGCCGCGCGTGCCGAGATAGTCCTGTCTGCGCTCGTCCCAGAGGCCCACCTGGTCAAGGAAGCCGGTGAGCAGGGCCTCGTGCAGCAGCGGCAGGCTGTCATTGACCAGCGCCAGCCGGCCCTTGCTGCCGGCGGGAAGCGCTTCGGGCCGGGGCTGGGTCTTGAAGTCGTTGGGGTTTAGTTTCAGGTCGCGGCAGTCGTGCAGCAGCTGATTGACCAGCTCCCGCCATTCGCGCATGCGCAGGAAATTGAGGTGGTAGTACTTGCACCAGCTGCGCAAACCGCTGTTGCTCTGCTCGCGGCGGGCGTTCTGGTAGGCAACGAAGAGATTGATGATGCTCTGGAAATCGCCCTGGCCGTCGGCAAATTCGCCCTGGCGCTGGTCGGCGCTGGTCTCCTGGCCGAAGGGCCGTTCGCGCGGGTCCTGCAGAGAGAGGAAGGCCAGAATGATGAGCGCCTCCTGCAGGCAACCCCGTTCCTGGGCGGCGAAGACGATGCGGCCGAAGCGCGGGTCAATGGGCAGCTGGGCCATGCGCCGGCCGAGGGCGGTCAGCTGCTGCTTCTCGTCCACGGCCTGGAGCTCGAAGAGCAGCCGGTAGCCGTCGTTGATTTGGCGCTGGTCGGGGGCATCGACGAAGGGAAAATCGGCCACGTCGCCGAGCTTGAGATAGAGCATCTGCAGAATGACCGCCGCCAGATTGGTGCGCAGTATCTCCGGCTCGGTGAAGGCCGGCCGGCTCTGGAAGTCGGCCTCGCTGTAGAGGCGAATGCAGGTGCCGGCGCTGAGGCGGCCGCAGCGGCCGGCGCGCTGGTTGGCGCTGGCCTGGGAGATGGGCTCAATGGGCAGGCGCTGGGTTTTGGTGCGCAGGGAATAGCGGCTGATGCGGGCACTGCCGCCGTCGATGACGCCGTGGATGCGCGGCACCGTCAGCGAGGTTTCGGCCACGTTGGTGGTCAGAATGATGCGGCGCCGGGGGCCCGGGTGGAAAACGGCCTGCTGGGCGCCGAGGGAGAGGCGGCCGAACAGGGGCAGCACGTCGCTATGGCCGAGGTTGGCCCGCTCCAGATATTTATGGGCGTCGAGAATTTCCCGTTCGGTGGCGCAGAAGACGAGGATGTCGCCCCGGGGGTGGAGCTGGTCGAGGGTGCCGATGGCCTGCAAAATTTGTTCGTTCAAATCCTGGTCGGGCAGTGCCTCCTGATAGCGCACCGCCACCGGGTAGCTGCGGCCGCTGACGCTGATGTGCGGGGCGTTGTGGAAGTGGCGGGAGAATTTCTCGGCGTCGATGGTGGCCGAGGTGATGATGAGCTTCAAATCCGGCCGCCGGGGCAGCAGCCGGTGGAGATAGCCGAGGAGGAAATCGATGTTCAGACTGCGCTCGTGGGCCTCGTCGACGATGATAACTTCATAGTTTTTCAGATATTTATCGTTGAGGGTCTCGGCCAGCAGCAGGCCATCGGTCATGAGCTTAATCCGGGTTTCCGGGCTTAGCGCTTCGTCGAAACGCACCTGGTAGCCGACGGCCCCGCCCAGGGGCACCTGCAATTCCTCGGCCAGGCGGGTGGCCACGGACTTGGCGGCGATTCGGCGCGGCTGGGTGTGGCCGATAAGGCCCCGGGCGCCCAGGCCCAGGGCCAGGCAGAGCTGGGGAATTTGGGTGGTTTTGCCGGAGCCGGTTTCGCCGCTGATAATGACCACCTGATTCTCCCGAATGAGCGTTTTCAGCTCCTCCTGGACGGCCAGAATCGGCAGGTCGGCCGCCAGGGTGGGCCGGGGCAGGGCGGCCAGGTTAGCCTCGTAGCGCCGCTGGGACTGCTGAAATTGGCGTTGGAATTTTTCCCGCTGGGCGGGGTAATCGGGGGCGTCCGGGGGGAGCTGTTGGAGGTGGCGTTGTTGGCGGCGGAGAAAATGCAAATCCTTGCACAGAACCCGCGAGAAATCGTTTTCTATCATGGTTTTTCCGCTAAAATTGCTAGTTTAAAGCACCCCATTCCTTTAGAACTGGGGAGAAATAAATCTTCATTCCAATGGCCAAATAATTATGAATAAAAGGTATCGTGGCATTGTGATTTCTTTGGGAATTTTCATCATCATGCTGCTGGTGGTTTTTGTCTCTAATCTGGGCAATAGCAGCAGTTCCAAAGATATTAATGCGAATTTACGTCTCGTAAATAATATTTCCAACCAAATTCGCGACTTGGAAAATAATCTCTTCGAATTAAAATCCAATACCTATAACGAAAGTTTTGACCGGGGCAGCCTGGTGAATAGCTGGGTAAAACTCCAGGGCGACATCAGCGACAACATTAATAAAAAACTCGAAAATTCCAGCGCCGTTTCCAGCAAAAACATTAAGAAAATCGTCCTCGACTGGGGCATCATCACCGGCGTCTTCGATAACAATAAAAACAGCAAGGACAGCAACGAGGAGGCCCTGTCGCTGCGTTCCATTGTCTCCAAGGTGGACCGCAGCGACATTAGTCTGCCGCAGAAGCGGGAGGAAGCGCTTAATCTGGCCATCGACGCGCTGCAGAGTTCGGACATCATCAAACATTTAGATGAAACCCTGGAAGAATTAAACGGCAAATTAAATACCAGCTTTTCCATTAGCAATGGTTTGCAAAGTCTGATGATATTTGTCTCCATTGCCTTCTGGATAATGTTCCACCGCTTTTATATCCGGCGCCTTTCCGAGGCGGACAGCGATACGGAAGAGGCCCTGGCCGAAATTGAAGACATTATGAACACGGTCAATGAGGGACTCTTTCTTCTTGACGATAATTTGAATCTTGGCCACCAATACTCCCGGGCCCTGGAAAATATTCTGCGCCGGGAAAATGTGGCGCAAATTAATTTACGTAATCTGCTGGAAAGAATTATTAGCCCCAGCGATTTTGCCACCGTCAATGCTTTTATTAAGCAGCTTTTTAATCCCCGGGTAAAACAGAAATTAATCCACGACCTGAATCCACTCGACCGCATCAAGGTGAACCTCGACCGGGGCGGCGACGTCAGCACCGAACGCTGGCTGAGCTTCCACTTTAACCGGGTCTACAAGCTCGGCACCCGGGAAATCACCAAGGTGCTGGTCAGCGTCAGCGACATCACCAAGGCCGTGCATCTGGAGCAGCGGCTGAAGAAGGAGCAGGAGCAGAGCAGCCAGCAGGTGGATTTAATCACCATCATCCTCAGCAAGGACAGCCGCCTGATTATGAGCTTCGTCCGCAGTGCCGCCGGCGCCGCCAGCCGGGTGAACAGCATTCTACGCCGGCCCCATCTGCGCCCCAGCGATTTGCGCCTGAAGGTGCAGGACATCTTCCGCGAGATTCACAGCGTCAAGGGCGAGGCCTCGGCCATGGAAATGCATTCCTTCGTCAATATCTGCACCGAGATAGAAGACCAGCTCAGCCGGCTGCGCGATAAGAAAAATCTCTCCGGCGATGATTTCCTCAGCATTGCCATCGAACTGGAAAACCTTATCCATCTGACCGAACAGGCCGAGGTGCTGGTGAAACGGCTCAGCAACGTCAAAATCGACAATCTGGACGAGCTCGCCCAGAACATCGACAACCTCAACCGCAGCGAAGCGGAGATTCTCAACCACCACTTCGACCAGTTCGCCAGCCAGGTGGCCCAGCGCCAGGGTAAAAAGGTCATGGTGGAGCTGCTCGGCTTCGAGAATGCCCATTTTGACCCGCCGGTGCAGGACGGCCTGCGCGACATCATCACCCAGATGGTGCGCAATGCCATTGTCCACGGCATCGAACGGCCCGAAGAGCGCCAGCTCAGCGGCAAGCCCGAGGTTGGAAATATCATGGTGGAGCTGGAAAGCAGCCGGAACGACTATGTGCTGTCCGTCCAGGACGATGGCCAGGGCATTAACCTGCTCCGCCTCTGGGAGAAGGCCCAGACCCTGCCCCAGTTCCAGGGCCGTTCCCTCGCCGATGTGCCGGAACAGGAGCTGTTTAGCCTTATCTTTATCTCCGGCTTCTCCACGGCCTTCGCCGAAACCGAAGACGCCGGCCGGGGCGTGGGCATGGACGTGATTCGCCAGCGCGTCGCCGAGCTCAACGGCTCCATTTCCATTAGTAGCAAGGTGGGTGAGTACACCCGCTTTAGTGTGCGTTTCCCCAAAGCCCCCCTAGGAGTTTGACCGTGTACAAACTGATGATTGTTGATGACTCGATGATAATCCGCAACAAAATAGCCCGCATGGTCAACGGCAAATACAACGTCGTTGCCCGGGCCCAGAACGGCATTGAGGCCATGACGTTATGTAACCAACATATGCCCGATTTGGTAACATTGGACTTGACCATGCCCAAAATGGGCGGTTTAGAATGTATCGCCAACCTAATCAAAATTAAGCCCGACATCCAAATCCTGGTGGTGTCGGCGCTTTCCGATAAGGCAACGGGAATAAAGGCACTGGAGCTGGGCGCAAATGGCTTCCTCAACAAGCCGTTTACCCACCAAGAGTTGCTGGAAGCACTAAATGAACTAATGGAAGATTTCTAATGATTACCGAAGATAATGTTCGCGTTTTCCTCGATGGCGCAAACCGTTTTTTTAAAGAGGCCAATAAAATCGACGTGGAGGTCGGTACGCCTTACTTGAACGAAAACAAAAACGCCATTGCCTATGACTATACCGGGGTGATTAGCGTCAGCGGCCCCCACACGGGCATCGTCTACTTCACTGCACCGCGCATTCTGCTGCGCCACCTACTGGTTTCCATCGGCGAACCGGACACTTCGGACAGCATCATGATGGATTTGACCGGCGAAATTGCCAACACCATCTCCGGCAACGCCCGCAGTGAGTTTGGTGAGGAATTCGACATTTCCACCCCCAACGTCATCAGCGGCGTGCCCGACGAGGAGCAACTCCCCCGGGCCGTGCGCTCCTTTGTCATTCCCCTGAAATGGAAAAACTACCAGGCGGCCATTGTCATCTGCCTTAAATAAACCTATGGAGGAAGCGCTTCAGCGCTCAAACTCAGATTTCCGGAAGCGCTTCGTTCAACGAAGTGCTTTTTTTATGGGCTCCGGCCCCGCTCCCCCTGCTTTGGAGAAGCCTATGCAACGTCCTGTCTGGCTGGATGGCCAGCTTCTGAAAACCAATTTTTCCTCGGGCCTGGTGGTCTTTCTGGTCGCCCTGCCGCTCTGCCTCGGCATCGCCCTGGCCTCGGGGGCGCCACCGCTGGCCGGGGTCATCTCCGGCATCGTCGGCGGCCTGGTCATCGGCGCGTTTAGCACCTCCCACATTAGCGTTTCCGGCCCGGCTGCTGGTCTGACCGCCATCGTTCTCGCCGCCATTCAACAGCTGGGCAGCTTCCCACTGTTCCTCTGCGCCGGCCTCATCGCCGGGGCGGTGCAACTGCTGCTCGGCCAGCTGCGCGCCGGGAGTTTCGCCGAATACATTCCCGTCGCCGTCATCGAGGGCATGCTCGCCGGCATCGGCATCATCATCATCGCCAAGGAGGTGCCCTATGCCCTCGGCAGCACCGCCCCCCTGAGCCAGCCGCTGGCCCTGCTGGCTGGCATGCACTGGAACGCCCTGCTGCTGGCGCTGCTGTCCCTGGGCGTGCTGCTCGGCTGGGAACGGGTGCCGGCCCTGAAAAAAATCGCCCTGCTGCCCTCGGCTCTGGTGGTGGTGCTGCTCGGCATCGCGCTGAACGGCCTGCTCGGCAGCCTCAATCCGGACTGGGCCCTGACGGGCAAACAGCTGGTGCAACTGCCGGCCGATACGGTGGAAAACTTCATCACCCTGCCCGACTGGCGCGGCTTCGGCAACGGCTACGTCTGGCTGACCGGCCTCACCATCGCCCTGGTGGCCTCCATTGAAACCCTGCTCTGCATCGAGGCCTCGGACCGGCTCGACGTGCGTCGGCGCCTCACCGACAACAACCGCGAACTGCGCGCCCAGGGCCTGGGCAATATGGTCTGCGCCCTGGTCGGCGGCCTGCCCATCACCTCGGTCATCGTGCGCTCCTCGGCCAACGCCAACGCCGGCGCCACCCACAAGCTCTCCACCATGGTGCACGGCGCCCTGCTGCTGGTCTGCGTCCTCACCATTCCCGGCTGGCTCAACCGCATTCCGCTGGCCTCGCTGGCGGCGGTGCTGCTGCTGGTGGGCTACAAGCTCGCCCAGCCGGCCACCTTCCGCCATTTCTGGGAAAAGGGCTGGTACCAGTTCATTCCCTTCCTCGCCACCCTCATTGCCGTGGTGCTGCTCGACCTGCTCAAGGGCGTGGCCCTGGGCCTGACCATCAGCATCTTCTTTATCCTCCAGGGCAATATGAAACGGGCCTACTACCTCAGCCGCGAGCAGCTGGCCACCGCCGAGGAAATCACCCTGAACCTGGCCGAGGAGGTCTCCTTCCTCAACAAGGCCGCCATCAAGAAGACGTTGAAAAATATCCCGCCCCGGGCCACGGTCATCATCAATGCCGAACGGTCGGTCTACATCGCCAGCGACGTGCTCGAGCTGCTGGAGGATTTCGCCAATATCTACGCTCGCGACAACGGCATCACCGTGGTGCTCCAGGGCTTCAAGGCCGACTATGACAATCCGGACGAGGCCAGCCAGGTGCACGTGAAACACAGCCACAGCATATGAGCCGCCAAGGACTGCTCGGCCTGCTGCTGGCCCTGGGTCTGCTCGGCTTCCTCCTGGGCCGCGCCGACCGAAGCGCTTCCCCCCTGGCGCCCCTGGACAAGGCCCGGCCGGTGCTAGCCCTGGGCGACAGCCTCACCGCCGGCTTCGGCGCCGGCCCCGGCGCGGACTATCCCAGCCGGCTGGCCGCCCGCACCGGCCTGAAGGTCATCAACGGCGGCGTGAGCGGCGATACCAGCGCCCAGGCTTTGGCCCGGCTGCCGGAGCTGCTCCGGCAGAAACCCCAGCTGGTGCTGGTGGGCATCGGCGGCAATGACTTTCTCCGCCGGCTGCCGCTGACGGAAACCCGGGCCAATATCACGGCCATCATCGCCACCTGCCGGGCCGCCGGCGCCCGGGTCATGCTCATCGCCATTCCCGCGCCCACTTTGGGGGCGGCCCTGGGTTCACCCAGCGACCACCCCCTCTACGCCGACATCGCCGCCACGGAAAAGGTGCCGCTGCTGGAAAACCTCTGGAGCCCCATCCTCGGCGACAGCGCCCTGAAGAGCGACGAAATCCACGCCAACGCCGCCGGCTACGACCGCTTCGCCGAACGGCTGGCCGAGGCCCTGCGCCGCCGGAAAATGCTCTAGCCATCTCCATCCCCCTGCAACACCCCATCGAAGCATGAACAAAAAATTTCTTATCCCCAGCCTGACCCTTCTGCTCGTTTTGGCCGCCCTGCTCGGCCTTTGGCTGACCCGCTCCGACCGAAGCGCTTCCCCCTCAACGGCCCCGGACGCTGGCCAACCGGTGGTGCTGGCCCTGGGCGACAGCCTCACCGAAGGCTTCGGTGCCGGCCCCGGCGAGGACTATCCCAGCCGTCTGGCCGCCCGCACCGGCCTGAAGATTATCAACGGGGGCGTCTTCGGCAACACCAGCGCCCAGGCTCTAGCCCGGCTGCCGGAGCTGCTCCGGCAGAAGCCCCAGCTGGTGCTGGTGGCCATCGGCGGCAATGACTTTCTCCGCCGGCTGCCGCTGACGGAAACCCGGGCCAATATCACGGCCATCATCGCCACCTGCCGGGCCGCCGGCGCCCGGGTCATGCTCATCGCCATTCCCGCGCCCACTTTGGGGGCGGCCCTGGGTTCACCCAGCGACCACCCCCTCTACGCCGACATCGCCGCCACGGAAAAGGTGCCGCTGCTGGAAAACCTCTGGAGCCCCATCCTCGGCGACAGCGCCCTGAAGAGCGACGAAATCCACGCCAACGCCGCCGGCTACGACCGCTTCGCCGAACGGCTGGCCGAGGCCCTGCGTCGCCGGAAAATGCTCTAGCCGGCCTTATAATTGCCGCTTTTCACACAAGGACGAACCATGAGTTCCTATCTCTTTACCTCCGAATCCGTGGCCGAGGGCCACCCCGATAAAATCGCCGACCAAATCTCCGATGCGGTGCTGGATGCCATTCTGACCCAGGACCCGCACGCCCGTGTCGCCTGTGAAACCCTCATCAAAACCGGCATGGTCATCGTCGCCGGCGAGGTCAGCACCAGCGCCTGGGTCGATTTGGAAGACATCGTGCGCCGCAAAATCAACGACATCGGCTACAACAGCTCCGAGGTCGGCTTCGACGGCTCCACCTGCGCCGTGCTCAACGCCATCGGCAAGCAGTCCTCGGACATCGCCCAGGGCGTGGACCGGGCCGAAAAACGCCTCCAGGGCGCCGGCGACCAGGGCCTGATGTTCGGCTATGCCTGCAACGAAACCGACACGCTGATGCCGGCCCCCATCACCTACGCCCACCGGCTGGTGCAACGCCAGGCCGAGCTGCGCCGCAATGGCACCCTGCCCTGGCTGCGGCCGGACGCCAAATCGCAAATCACCTTCCGCTATGAAAACGGCGCCATCGTCGGCATCGATGCGGTGGTGCTGTCCACCCAGCATTCGCCCGAGGTCAGCCAGGAGCATTTGCGTGAGGCTGTGCGCGAGCTGATTATTGATAAGGTGCTGCCGGCCCAGTGGCTGGGGGCACAGACGAAATACCACATCAACCCCACCGGCCAGTTCATCATCGGCGGGCCCGTGGGCGACTGTGGTTTGACCGGCCGGAAAATCATCGTCGATACCTACGGCGGTTCGGCCCACCACGGCGGCGGCGCCTTCTCCGGCAAGGACCCGTCCAAGGTGGACCGCAGCGCCGCCTATGCCGGCCGCTATGTGGCGAAAAACATCGTGGCCGCCGGCCTGGCCGCCCGCTGTGAGGTGCAGGTTTCCTATGCCATCGGCGTGGCCGAACCCACCTCCATCATGGTGAACACCTTCGGCACCGGCACCCTCCCCGACGAGGAAATCGTGCGTCGCGTGCGCGCCGTCTTTGACCTGACCCCCTACGGTATCATCGAGATGCTGGATTTAATCCGCCCCATCTACTCGGCCACCGCCGTCTACGGCCACTTCGGCCGCGAGGAGCCGGCCTTCAGCTGGGAAAAAACCGACCGGGTCGAGGCCCTGCGCCAGGCCTAAAATCCCCCGGCCTGGCCGGGGTTTTTTATGGAAGCGCTTCCCCTTTTGCCTCTAGAACGAAGCGCTTCTTTCTAGAACGACTTTTCCCGGCCTCCCCGGCCGAAGCGCTTCCTTTTTTCTGACCTGCTGGAGGGGAAGCGCTCCCCCTTGGCTGGTTTTAAAACCGAAGCGCTCCCCTCTTTCCAGACGCTCCAGAGTGAAGCGCTTCCTCCTAACCTTCCCAATCGAAGCGCTTCGGTTGGATTGGCCAGTGGGAATCGCTCACTCTTGGCCAGTCCTCCAGCTCTGAGCGCTTCCTCCTCTGGCCATTCCCCAGCCCGAAGCGCTTCTTTTCTATCTAGCCCGGCGGGACGAAGCGCTTCCCCCTTGCCGTCTTTTCGAACGAAGCGCTTCGGTTGGGCCAATGCTTCCAACCGCTGCCACCCCCTGCTTCTTCCCGGCCTTGACCGTCTAAAGTGCCCTTTCTTTTATCCCGCTTTCTAGGCCGAAGCGCTTTGCTCCACTGGCCAACCGGAAGCGCTTCCCTCTATGTGCCCTGGCCGTGCTTCTTTCTTTTTCCCAGACCGAAGCGCTTCGGCCCAACCTATCTTTCCGGTCGGCACCATTTTCTTTATCTAGTCTTTCCAGAGCGAAGCGCTTCTTCCTCTGGCCATTCCCCAGCTCGAAGCGCTTCGTTCCGGGGACCTACCAACCGAAGCGCTTCGTTTCTGGAAATCCTTCGCCAGCGAAGCGCTTCCCCATGTCGCCCCGGCCGAAGCGCTTAGCTTTTGGAGGGAAGCGCTCCCTCTTTTTAATAATGGAGCCTTCGGTTTAATTGGCTGGCTCGAAGCGCTTCCCCTTTTGCTTCTAGAACGAAGCGCTTCTTTCTAGAACGACCTTTCCCGGCCTCCCCGGCGAAGCGCTTCGGTTGGATTGACTAGCAGGAAGCGCTTACTCTTGGCCAGTCCTCCAGTCTGAAGCGCTTCTTTTCTATCTAGCCCGGCGGGACGAAGCGCTCCCTCTTTTTAATAATGAAGCCTTCGGTTTGATTGGCTGGCTCGAAGCGCTCCCCCCTTTGCCTTTAGAACGAAGCGCTTTGCTTTAATCGGCCCGTGGGAAACGGGCGGATTCCGGTCGGAAGCGCTTCCTTTAATTGGATTAGGCCCCGCTGGCCGAAATAAATGCCAAGCTCGTTTGCTCGTTCCGAAGCGCTTCCCCCGGACTTTCACGATGACGATTTTTTGACCCCCAACGACGGGGCTTTCCCGACGGAAGCGCTTCGCTTGGATTGACTAGCAGGAAGCGCTTCCCCCCACCCGGCCCGGGCCCGGCCCTATAATCCCCGGCCTGTCCCTTTATTTGGAGCCCTTATGCATCCCACCACCCCCCTTCAATATCTGTCGCCCATTCCCTTCAGCTACCAGCGGCCGCACCGCGACGAGCTCAGCGCCAACGCTCTGACGGCACTGTCGCTGCTGGTGGTGGCCGGGTTCCTGGCCTACGGAGCCATTCGGGCCGACTGGGCGAGCCTGTCCCAGCAGACCCTGACCCTGCTGGCAGTGGGGCTGGCCCAATTTGCCCTGGCCGAACTGTGGGAAATCTGGCGCCTCTGGCCGGCCAGCGCCCCCGATGCGCCGCCCCTCATCGGCCACGGCGAGCCCGTCCGCATCGCCAGCGCCGGCCTGTCCCGGCTGCTGCTGCTGATTTATGCCGGTCTGCTGGGCTGGCACAGTGGTCTGCAGCCGGCCCCGGGCTTGCGGGTGGCCGGGCTGCTGTTGGCCCTGCTGCTGGCCGGGGCGGCCCTGGTCGGACTCTGGCAGACCGGGCAACGCTGGCGCCGGCAGCGCCAACAACAAAACATCCGCCGGCCCGAGGCCCATGCCCTGCCGCCCCGGGGCACCGCCCGCCGTTCGCTGCGCTGCACCGCCGCGCCGCTGGTTGCTGGCCTCCGGCTGGGATTGGGGCTGTTGCTGGCCTATGGGCTGCTGCGGCTGGCCGGCCTCGGGGTGCAGGGGCGTTGGAATGAGATTCTGCGCCTGCTGCCGGTGCCGCTGCTGCTGGGGGCGCTGCTCTACGGGGTGCGGCCGCGCCAGCGCTGGCGCTATGAGGCCGACGGCGATCAGCTAGCCCGCGACCGGCGCCGGGGTCTGGGCTGGCAGGAGTGTGCACGCTGGTCGGCGGCGGATTTCATCGGGTTCTATGTGCTGCTGGACGAAGAGTGGCAGCTGTGGCTGGCCCGGGGCGCCGCCGGCCCCGACGAGCTGCTGGCGGTGCTGCGCCTGCCGCCGTTCGGCCGGGTCCCCCATGACGGGGCCATTCTGGCGCTGGCGGAACGGCTGAGCCGAGCCAGTGGCCTGCCGCTGCTCTACGGCTGGCCGGCAGCGGCCGCCGCCCAGCTATTGGCCGAGCTCGACGCGCGGGCCGGGGCCATAGGGGTCTAGAAGCCCTCCCATGAGGGCCGGCGCCGTTGTTCGGCGCAGTCTTTGAGATAAAGACTGACGAGGGCCGCGACCGGCATTGACATCTCCTCGGCCAGCGTCTGGAAATAGGCCGCGCTGGCATCGTCCAGGGGGACAAGCAGGGTCTGTTTTAGCGTGGCCGCGTAGGGATTGCGGCGGGCGTTGCTGAAGTCATATTCGTCTTTCATGGGCTTGCTCCCTTGGGGAAATGGGGCGATTTTATCGGGCTCGCCCCATTGTTAGACTGCTCGCTTTTTGGAGAATCATCATGGACCTTCATTTCCCTAGCCCGGCTTCGGCCCGGCGCCCCCGCCTCGGCGGCGGTCTGCTGCTGGTCGGCCTCACCCTGCTGCTCAGCCTGCTGCTGTCGCTGGCGGAAGTCCTGCCCCTCTACCAGCAGCTCTGGACGGACTGGGCCAGCGCCACCGCCGCCGGCACGGCGGGCAGCGGCCGGCTCACGCTGGTGGTCAGCGTCGAAGCGCTCGGCAATGGCCTGCTGCTGCTGGCCAATCTGGTGCTGCTGGCGCTGTTTCTGCGCCGTTCCCGTCATTTTCCGCGCCCGTTCATGGTTTTTTGCGTTGTAAAACCGCTGTTTTTCCTGTTCTACGTGCTGCTGGCGGCCCTGCTCCTGCCCGGCGGCCTGGTGGTTGAGGGGGAAAACTTTCGCACCCTCGGCCACGGCCTGCTCTACGGCTTTCTCTGTGTGGTCTATATGCAGCAGTCCGAGCACGTCCGGCGCGTCTTCGTCCAATGAGCCTGCTCTACTGCGGCCCGGCCGCAGCGCTTCCCCCCGGCGCCGAACCCTGCGCCACGCCGCCGGCCGGCCCCCATCTCATCCATCTGGACGGCCGCTATCACCTCGCCGACGGCGCCGGCCGCCACCGGCCCCTGACCATTGACTTTCGTAGTGCCTTCTACCGCGCCCGGGGCGGCACCGAATATCTGCCCCGGGCCTTTCGTGGCCTGAGCGACATCGGCGACGGCACCGCCGGCTGGGGCCGCGACGCCTGGCTGCTGCACTATCGCGGCTTCCGTCTCACCCTCTACGAACGCAATCCCTACCTGCAGCTGCTGCTGCGCCAGGGTCTGGCCGAGCTGGACGGCCCCCGGCCCGAGCTGGTGGCCGGCGATGTGGCCGAGGTGGGCCGGCGCCACGAGGCCATTTATCTCGACCCCATGTTTCCACCGCGCCGCAAGAGCGCCGCCGTCGGCCGTGAGATGCAGGCCCTGCACCAGCTGCTCGCCGCCCCGAGCCCGGCCGAGGAGGCCCAGCTGTTGGCCGCCGCCCGGGCCCGGGCCGAAAAACGGGTGGTGGTAAAACGGCCCAAGGGCGCGCCGCCGCTGGCCGGCGTGGCCCCAGATTTCGCCATCGGCGCCCCCAACACTCGCTATGATGTCTACCTTGTCTAATGTCAGGAAAAACCATGATTCAACAGCAATTTATCGCCCTTTTCTGCATTCTTCTGCTCTCCTACAGCAGCAACCGCTTCTACGAGCGCCGTCGGCTGTTCTGCGACGACGCCGAGCGGGAAAAACTCAAAACCTGGCGGCTGCTCTATCTCTATCTGCTGGAAATTCCGCTGATTATTTTCCTCTGCGCCAACTACGGCATCTTCGCCACCCTCGGCGATGTCTTCACCCAGGCCAAGGACGCCCTGCTGCGCCTGTGGCAGGCCATTCCCGGCCTGAAAAAATCGTGAACGCGGCGGAAACGCTGGCGGCGCTGAAGCAGTTTCTCCAGCTTGGCTCCCAACCGGCCCGGCTGGCCTACGACCTGATGCCCGCGCCGCTGGGGCCGCTGCTGCTGGCGGCCCGGGCCGAGGGGCTGGTGCTGGTGGAATTTGTCGAGGGGGACGCCTGGCCCTGGCGGCTGGCTAAGCTGGGCTTCCGCCACGAGCCTGCCAACGGGCTGCTGCGCCAGACCCGGGCCCAGCTGGCCGAATACTTCGCCGGCCAACGCCAGAACTTCACCGTGCCGTTGGCGCCGCTGGGCACGGACTTTCAACAGCGGGTGTGGGCGACGCTGCAAACGATTCCCTACGGCCAGACCTGTTCCTATAAAGAGGAGGCCCGGCGCCTCGGCCGGCCCACGGCGGTGCGGGCGGTGGCCAATGCCAACGGCCAGAACTGGATTTCCATTCTGATTCCCTGCCACCGGGTCATCGGCAGCAACGGCCAGCTCACCGGCTACGGCGGCGGCCTCGACCGCAAGCAATGGCTGCTGGCCCTGGAACGGGGCGAAGCGCTTCCTCCGGCCCCGGCCCGCTGGGCCGAGCTCAACGCCGCCCTGGAACGGGAACGGGACTGGCCATGAGTGCCCAGCATTTCAGCCAGGTGCTGAGCACCGCCCTGCAACGCCAGGCCCGGCGCCGACTGGGCCGACTGCTGGCCGTCCCCCGCCGCTGGCGCGTCCTCCCGCTGGTCCTGCTGGCGGCGGGGATTTTGGCCTTCTATCTCTTCTACCGTTTCAGCCTGCGCGGCAGCGAGCTGCTCTGGCAAATTTGCCCGCTGCTGGCCGCCGACGAAGCGGCCTGCCGCCTCTGGACGGCCGAGGGCCTGCGCTGGCTCAACTACGGTTCCTGGGCCCTGCTGGCGGCGGCGGCGCTGACGGTGCTGCAGAACGAACTCAAATGGCGCGGCTGGCAGCGGCTGGCCTTCCGCCCCCTGGACGGCCGCCGCTTCGACTATACCATCAACGCCGAGGGCCTGACGGTTTGCGAGGCCGGCCGCACCGAGCTGCACTACCGCTGGGCCGCCGTGGAACGGCTGGTGCTCGACCGGGATTTCCTCTTCTTTTTCGTCGACCGGGGCGTGGCCTACTATCTGGCGCGCCCGGCCTTCGCCGACGGCGGCGTCGCCTTTTTCGCCGCCGCCCAACAGTTCAAGGAGCAATCATGACCCCCCAAAAAACACTGGCCGTGCTGATTTCCGGCCGGGGTTCCAATCTGGCCGCCCTCATCGCCGCCGTTGAGGACGGCCGCCTGCCCGCCCGCATCGGGCTGGTGCTGGCCGACCGCGACTGCGCCGGCCTGGAACATGCCCTCAACGCCGGCATTCCGGTGCAGCTTATCGACCGCAAACTGCCGGATTTTGGCGCCCGGCTGACGGCGGCGCTGCCCCCGGTGGATTTCATCGTGCTGGCCGGCTTCCTCAGCATCATTCCGCCGGAATTGGTGCAACGCTTCCCGCAGAAAATCATCAATCTGCACCCGTCGCTGCTGCCGAAATTCGGCGGCCCCGGCATGTATGGCCTCCGGGTGCATGCGGCGGTGCTGGCCGCCGGCGAGACCGAAAGCGGCTGCAGCGTCCACTGGGTCGATGAGGGCGTGGACACCGGCGCCGTCATCGCCCAGGCCCGGGTGCCGGTCCAGGCCAACGACAGCCCGGAAAGCCTGGCGGCGCGGGTGCAGGCCGAGGAGCACGAGCTGCTGATTCGGACGCTGGGGCGGCTGCTGGACGGCCCACCAATCGCGGTTCTATAATCGAAAACGTATTTTTTCAACCCTAGAGGATGACCTATGAAAGCAGCAAGATGGTATGGCCCCCGCGACATTCGCGTGGAAGAAGTTCCCGTTCCCGGCGTGAAGGCCCACGAGGTCAAAATTGCCGTGAAATACACCGGCATTTGCGGCAGCGACCTGCACGAATACCTGGGCGGGCCCATTTTCATTCCCGTGAAGGAGGAGCACCCCTATTCCCACCGCAAGGCCCCGCTGACCATGGGCCACGAGTTCGCCGGTGAAATCGTTGAGGTGGGTGCCGACGTCAAGAATGTGAAGGTGGGCGACCGGGTAACGGTGGAACCGATTCTGGCCGCCAACGGCCTGGTGGGCCAATACAATCTGGACCCGCACCTGGGCTTCGTCGGTCTGGCCGCCGACGGCGGCTTTGCTGAATTCTGTGTCGTTGATAGCGGCATCGTCCACAAGCTGCCCGCCGGCATCGACTACGAGCAGGGCGCCCTGGTGGAACCGGCGGCGGTGGCCCTCTATGCCGTGCACCAGAGCAAAATCAAGGCCGGCGAGACGGCGGCGGTCTTCGGCTGCGGCCCCATCGGTCTGCTGGTTATTGAGGCTCTGCGCGCCGCCGGCGCCAGCCAAATCTACGCCGTGGAACTGTCGCCGGAGCGCCAGGCCAAGGCCCGGGAACTGGGCGCCCAGGTCATCAATCCGGCCGAAACCGACGCGGTGGCAGCCATTCGCGCGGCCACCAACGGCGGCGCCGACGTCTCCTTCGAGGTAACCGGCGTGCCCCCGGTGCTGCAACAGTCCATCGAGGCCATCAAGAACGATGGCATGGCGGTGATTGTCAGCATCTGGGAGCGCGAGGCCAGCGTGAAGCCCAACGAAATCGTCATCAAGGAAAAAACCGTGCGCGGTATCATCGCCTATCGCCACGTGTTCCCGGCGGTGCTGAAGCTGATGGAACAGGGCTATTTCTCCAAGGATAAGCTCGTGACCAAGCGCATCAAGCTGCAGGACATCGTCGCCGAAGGCTTTGAAACCCTGGTCAAAGAGAAGGCACAGGTGAAAATCCTGGTTAGCCCCAACTAGGAACCTTCAATCAACCACGGCGATGGCAGGGCTCAGGCTCTGCCATCGTCATTTTTAGGAGTACCCATGACAAGAATCCTCATCATCGGCAACGGCGGCCGGGAACAGGCGCTGGCCTGGAAATTCGCCCAGGACGCCCGGGTGGAGCGCATCTATCTGGCCAACGGCAACGGTGGCACTAGTTTCATCAGCAAGGCCGAGAACATTCCCCAGCAGTCGGTGGACGCCCTGCTGACCTTCGCCCAGGACTATCACATCGATTTAACGATGGTGGGCAGCGAAGCCCTGCTCATGGAGGGCATCGTCGACCGTTTCCGTGCCGCCGGCCTGAAAATCTTCGGCGCCGATTTACAGTCGGCCCAGCTGGAGGGCTCGAAGCGCTTCGCCAAGGATTTTATGGCCAAGTACGGCGTCAAAACCGCCGCCTACGCCAGCTTCAGCGACCTGGACGCCGCCCTGGCCCATCTGCAACATTGCCCCTATCCCACCGTGGTCAAGGCCAGCGGACTGGCCGCCGGCAAGGGCGTCATCATCTGCCAGAACCGGGCCGAGGCCGAGGCGGCGGTGCGCGACATCATGGCGGCGAAGCGCTTCGGCAGTGCCGGCGATGAAATCGTCATCGAAGAATTCCTACAGGGCTTTGAATGCTCGCTGCTGAGCTTCTGCGATGGCAAGACGCTGGCGCTGATGCTGCCGGCCCGCGACCATAAAACCATCGGCGAACACAACAGCGGCGCCAACACCGGCGGCATGGGCGTGGTGGCTCCGCACCCGCTGTTCACCGCCGCGCACCGGGCCGCCTTTGAACGGGACATTGCCGCCCCGACTTTGCGCGGGCTGGCCGCCGAGGGCATGGCCCTGGCCGGGGTGATTTTCTTCGGCCTGATGATTACCGCCGACGGCGTCTATCTGCTCGAATACAACATGCGCCTCGGCGACCCGGAAACCCAGGCCCTGCTGCCGCTGCTGGAAACGGAGCTGCTCGACCCCATCGAGGCGGCCCTGCGCGGCGAACTGAGCGCCGAGGCCTTCCAGTTCCGGCCGCAGCACAGCGTCTGTCTGGTGGCGGCGGCGCGGGGCTATCCGGGCACACCGGAAACCGGCCAGCCCATTCACAATCTGGAACAGGCCCGCTTCTTCGCCCAGATTTTCATCGCCGGTGCCCGCCGCGAGGGCGAAGCGCTCTATACCAGCGGCGGCCGGGTGCTGAACGTGGTGGCCCTGGGCGACGATTTGGCCACGGCCCGGGCGGCGGCCTATTCGGCCCTGGAGAAAATCGATTTCGATGGGATTACTTTCCGCCGGGACATTGGCGCCGAGGAGTGAAGCGCTTCGGAATGGGAAGCCGGGTTCAACCCGGCTTTTTTTGTGGCTGGATTTGGGCAGGAAGCGCTTCCCTGGCCGAAGCGCTTCCGCAGGGAGCGCAGCAAGAAAGCAAGCGCGGCCGGCGGAATAATCAAACCGAAGCGCTTCGTTCTGATAACCCAGTAGGAAGCGCTTCATAAAACTAGCGCTCTGGGCTGGGGCCATTAAACCGAAGCGCTTCGTTCTGGTGGCCCCGGCCCGGTGGCTTTCTTCCCAGCTTTTATTGGCGAAGCGCTCCCGCCCAAACGAGCAGACCGAAGCGCTTCGGTTTTTTCTGGTCTCTGGCAACGAAGCGCTTCCGCAGGAGGCGCAGCGAGCGCCAACGGCGCCAGCAACCGCTTCTTCCTTGCGAGGCTTTTCAGAGCGAAGCGCTTCGGCTTTGGAAAAATGATGCTAACCCCGGCCCAGCCTTTGAAATTAATGAAGCGCTTTGACCGGGAAAGAGTCAAAAGAGGAGCGCTTCGTTCGTAGAGGCTTTCAAATCAATGAACCCGTTTTAGCGAAGCGCTTCCGCAGGGAGCGCAGCGAGTGCCAACGGCGCGCCGCAACTGCTTCACCCCGGGAGGCAGCAAGAAAGCAAACGCGGCCGGCGGAATAATCAAACCGAAGCGCTTCCCGCCGGCTGAGCCATCTAAAAAAAATCCCGCCACCGAAGCGCTTCAACTTGACCGAGCCGGCGGGCCGAAGCGCTTCATTAAACAGGCGCCGGCCGGCGATGGATTTCCTCTTTCCCGGGTTTTGTGAACGAAGCGCTTCGGTTTAAACGCCGGGGACGGGCGTTGTCTTTGTTGCAGCCCTCGGAGCGAAGCGCTTCCCCTGGCCGAAGCGCTTCGGTTTAGCCGAGTGGCGGGTTGAGGTGCTTCCGCAGGAAGCGCTTCGCTGTGCTGTTGGCCCCCGGCCCGACGCTTTTCCGGAGTGCGAGGCAACGAAGCGCTTCGCGCTGGTCCGCTGGCTAGAGGGGAAGCGCTTCGGTTTAAACGCCGGGGGCGGGCGTTGTCTTTGTTGGCAGCCCTTGGAGCAAAGCGCTTCCCAGGGCCGTCGATTTTTATGGGCCGGTGAAATGAGACCGGGCCGAGGGAAGGAAGCGCTTCCCCTAGCCGAAGCGCTTCGGTTTAACCGAGCTGGCGGGTTGAGGTGCTTTCGCAGGAAACGCAGCGAACGGCACCGGCGCGCCGTAGCCGCTTCAAAAAAAACCCGGCCGGAGCCGGGTTCCAAGTGGCCCCGCCGGGGGAGCCTTGTTTTCGTTCGGCGCCGGGTCGCCGGGGCCGCCGCTTTAGGGCTAGGGGCGGCCCGGGCATTTCACCTCATGGCTCTCCCAATAGGAAATGATGTAGTCGGCGGTTAAACCCATGCCCGTATCGCCTTTCCAGACATGCACCGGACTCTCGGCCTTGACCCGGCCGCGCAGGGCGCAGTAGCGTTCCGGCGCCACCTTAGCCAAGCCATAGAGGGCGTAGAGCTGGCCGGCCGGGGTTTGGGCGCGCTGGAACACGCTTTCCAGCCGTTCCGGCGCCCGTTGGTCGTTGGCCAGCGCGTTGAAGGCCGCCCACAGCGGCGACGGGCGGCTTTCCATGCCCAGCCAGTGGGCTTCCAGATGGGGGGCCTGAATCAGCAGCGCCTCGGCCTCGGCTTCGCCCGGGGCCGGCGGCAGTCTTTCCTCAATTTCCCGGAACCACTGGTCCACCGGCAGGCTTTCGTCGGCGGCATTGTGCACCGATGCATTCAACCGTAGCCGCTGGCGCCAATGTTCAAACTCCGCCCGCTCCTCCAGCGGGCGCAGGGCCGCCAGCAATAGCAGCTTGCCGGCCTCGGTGGGGGCCTGCTCCAGCAGCGCCCGGAGCGTGGCGCGGGCCTGCTGGCGTTGCAGCTCGGCCACCGCCCGGCTGGCCGGGGTTGAGGCGGCCGTCCAGTGGCCCAGTTGCAGCCAGTCCATGGGCAGTTGCTGCACCTCCCGCAGCCAGGCCGGCACTTCTTTAGCGCTGGCGATGGGGAGCGGTACCGGCGGCGCCGGCGGGCTCGGTTGGGGGGTACGGGGCTGAACCCAGGTGGGCAGGGGCGCGCTGGGGTCCGGCGGGTCAATGATTTGGGCGCCGGCGGGCAGAGTCAGCAGGCCGAGCAGCAGTAGGGTTTTTTTCATGGGACCTCCTCTGGGGGAAAACCCGGCCGGAGCCGGGCGGGGATAGGGTGGGATTAGGGCTGCAGCCGGGCGCAGTCGAGGCCCTCGCCATAGTTGGCGATGAGGACGCCGGCCGTGGGGGTGGTGAACAGGTCGGCGGTGAGATGGTTGACCGGCTGCTGGGCGTCCACCCGGTCGCGCAGGGCACAGAAACGGGCCGGGGCCACCTGGGCCAGACCCTGCAGGGCGTAGAGCTGGCCGGCCGGCGTCCGGGCCCGGTTGAACACCCGTTCCAGCAGGGCGGCGGCGTCCTTTTCCTGTTGTAGGAAATGGAGGGCCGCCCAGAGCTCGGACGGCTGGGCGGCAAAGCCGATGAATTCATCCTCCAGCCGCTGGGCCCGAATCAGCCGGCCGACGGCATTGGCCACCGCCCGCCGCTGGGTCTGGTCGCAGTCCAGCGCTTCCGCCCAGGCGCCGACCAGGTCGCCGGTGCGGAGGGACCGCCCGGCATCACCGGACACCAGCTCCACCGGGCTATCAGCCTTGACCTGGCTCCGCAGGGCACAGAAGCGTTCCGGAGCCAGACTGACCAGGCCGCGCAGGGCGTAGAGCTGGCCGGCCGGGGTTTCGGCGCGGCGGAACAGTTTTTCCAGCCGTTCCGGGGCCCGGCGGCCGTTGGCCAGGGTGTTGAAGGCCGCCCACAGCGGCGACGGCCGGCGATTCGCGTCCAGCCAGCGGTCTTCCAGCCGGGGCGCCTTCAGCAGCAGGGCCTCGGCCTCATCCTCGCCCGAGGTCGGCGGGGCCGGCGGGCGGCGCAGGCTCTGGCTCAGTCGCGGGGCCCGCTGCTGGAACCAGTCCGGCAGGGGGGCGGCCTGGTCGGGCCCGTCGAGGGTGAAGGCGCCGGCGTTCAGGGCCAGCAGGCCGAGCAGCACTAGGGTTTTTCTCATGGAACCTCCTTGGAATGAAAAGGCCGTCATTCTAGCGGACGACGGCCCAAAAAAACCCGGCCGGAGCCGGGTCGGGATTAGCGTTTCACCCAGTCGCCCTTCCAGGGCCGGCCGCAGATGGCCAGCACGGCGATGAGGCAAATTTCAATGGAAAACGACCAGTAGATATGGCCGAGGATTTCGCTCAAATTCTCCTGCCAGTTCAGATTCCAGGCCCAGCCGGTGGCGCCGTCGGCATAGACCGGCTTGCGGAAGCCGAGCAGCGGAATCATCAGCCAGTGGGCCCAGGCGGTGATGAGCAGGCCGTAGATGGCCCCGTAGAGGGCGCGGATGCGCGGCTGGTACATGGACCAGACCACGTAGATGAAACTAAAGATGAAGCTGAACAGCCAGTGGTAAAGGGTTACGGCGCCGAGCACCGAATTACCCTGATAGACATAGTCCAGGCTGTGCTGGGTTACGCCCCAGGCCTGGCCCCAGGCGTCGATGTGGGCGCCGGGTGGGGAAATTTCGCCGGCCACCCGGGGCGGCATATTGACCTCCGAGCCCCATTTCACCAGGGAACTGATAAAACCGCCGATGAGGGTGGTCTAGAAAATAACCGCCAGATTGGTGAGGCTCAGGAACAGGCCCAGGCCCTTTTTGGCGGGTTTGACGTTGTCGGTGCTCATAAAAAACTCCTAATTGTGAAACGAGCCCCAGTCATACGACCGCCCCCGGCCCGGTGGATTGCCAGAACTTAATCCTGTAGCTAGGAGCCAATGCCGCCGGCCGAAGCGCTTTCTTCGCCAGCGTTTGCATTTCCGGCCGGCGGGTTCCGGGCGTTATTCAGGGGGAAGCGCTTCGGCGTCGGTCAAATCTTCACCGGCACCACCCCCAATAAAACGAAGCGCTTCCCTCCAAGAAAGTTAGAAATTAAGGGGGCGCCGACCATTGGACGATTGAACCGAAGCGCTTTACCGGGCCCAGCCCGTTTTTGCCGTTTGACCGGCGGCAGGGGCAAAGTTCTTTCCGCCGGCGGGCCGGGGTAATTGAAAACGGGGAAGCGCTTCGCTAGGAAGTATTCGCTGAAACCGGCAGTCGCCGTGAAGCGAAGCGCTTCGCTGGTTTGCGGGGGAATAGCTGGTTCATGGGCAATCCCAGTGGTCCCGACGGCGGAAGCGCTTCGTTGGCAAGGGCCTTCTCCGAACGAAGCGCTTCGGTTCCAGAACCCCATGGCAATCCCCCGGCCCGGTAGAGAGAAAAAGAAGCGCTCCCCCGGGAAGCGCTTCCGAAAAGAAAAAAGGGAGCGGGGCTCCCTTCTTGGATTTTGGCAAAGGGCCGGCCTAGCTGCGCCGGGCCAGCTCCTCGGCGTAGCCCAGATAGGTGGCCGGGGTCAGGGCCAGCAGTTCGGCCTTGGCAGCCTCGGGCAGTTCCAGTTCGCCGATGAACCGATGCAGGGTGGCGGCGTCGATGCCGGCCTGGCCCCGGGTCAGGGCCTTGAGGCGCTCGTAGGGCTGGGGCAGGCCATAGCGGCGCATCACCGTCTGAATGGGTTCGGCCAGCAGTTCCCAGTTGGCGGCCAAATCGGCCTCCAGGGCGGCGGCGTTCAGCTCCAGCTTGTCCAGACCGCGCCCCAGGGCCCGGTAGGCCAGCAGACTCTGGCCCAGGGCCACGCCCACATTGCGCAGCACCGTGCTGTCGGTTAAATCGCGCTGCCAGCGGGAAATGGGCAGCTTGGCGGCCAGATGAACGAGCAGGGCGTTGGCGATGCCGAGATTGCCCTCGGAGTTCTCGAAGTCGATGGGATTGACCTTGTGCGGCATGGTGGACGAGCCCACCTCGCCGGCCTTGACCTTCTGTTTGAAATAGCCGAGGGAAATGTAGCCCCAGAGGTCGCGGTTCAAATCCAGTAGAATGCTGTTCACCCGCTCCAGCCCGTGGAAGAGCTCGGCCATGTAGTCATGGGGCTCAATCTGAATGGTGTAGGGGTTGAAAGTCAGTCCCAGCCGCTCACGCACGAAGCGCGAGGCCAGGGCCGGCCAGTCCACAGCTGGATAGGCGACCCGGTGGGCGTTGTAGTTGCCGACGGCGCCGTTGATTTTGCCGAGAAATTCTTGCTTTCCCAGGGCCAGGAGCTGCCGTTCCAGCCGTTTTTGCACGTTGGCCAGCTCCTTGCCCAGGGTGGTGGGCGTGGCCGGCTGGCCGTGGGTGCGGCTCATCATCGGCACGGCGGCCAGCTCGTGGGCCAGGGTCTGGAGCCGTTCCCATAGCTGGGTCAGCGCCGGAAGCAGCACGGCATCGAGCGCTTCGCGCAGCAGCAGGGCATAGGCCAGATTGTTAATGTCCTCGGAGGTGCAGCCGAAATGGATAAATTCACTGATGGCGGCGATTTCCGGCACCTCGGCGCAGCGCTGTTTCAGCCAGTATTCCACGGCCTTGACGTCGTGGTTGGTGGTGGCTTCAATGGTCTTGATGGCCTCGGCGTCCTCCAGGCTGAAGGCGGTGATGATGCGGTCAAAGAGGGCACGGGCGGCCTCGGATAGCGGCGGCACTTCGGCAATAAGCGGCTCGTCGCCGAGGGCCTCCAGCCAGCGCAGTTCCACCCGCACCCGGGCTTTAATCAGGCCATATTCGGAGAGCAGCGGCCGCAGCGGGCCCAGGGTGTCGGCATAGCGGCCGTCCAGCGGCGACAGGGCCAGGAGGGGATTAAGCATGGAATTTTTCTCCTTAAAAAAAGAAGCGCTTCGGAGGGAAGCGCTTGGGGGGGATTAGCTGACCAGCGAGATGACGATGAACGCTTCCTGCTGGCGCCAACTCAGGGGAATCACAAAGCTGCGGTCCTTGCGCGGCAGGGCGATTTCGCTGGGGGCGCCGCGCACCACAAAGGGCACGGAAATTTCAAATTCTTCGCCGAGCTCACTGCGGGCGTTGCCGGCGATGGTGTTGGCCACCTCGCCGACCAGGTCGGTGAGGAATTCCTCGTTGATGGTTTGTTCGCCGAGCCAGACCAGCATCCGTTCGAGCAGCGCCTTGGGGGCGGTGAAATAGACAATGCCGCGATAGCGGCCGGTGATGGTGATGACGCCGGTGTAATCCCGGGCCGCCGGCATGGCGTTGGAGACCAGATAGGCGGTGCCGATGCTCAGTTCCTCATCGGCAATCTGGTCAAAGTAGTTTTTGACACCCTGGACAAAGATGTCCAAATCTTCCTCGTTCATGGGCCCTCCTATTTCTGTTGCAGCTGTTTCTGCTGAATCAGTTTGCCCAGCGCCAGTACCAGCTGCTCCTCGGTGAATGGTTTGCAGATGAAGCCCCGGGCGCCGTACTGCAGCGCCTTGAGGCCGGTTTTACGGTCGGACAGGGCCGAAACCACCAGAATGCTGACGTCGGCGGACAGGGCCTTAATCTGCTGAATGCATTCGAGGCCGTCCACCTTGGGCATGGTCAAGTCCATGGTAATCAGGTCAGGGTGGTGTTCCTTGAAGAGTTGAATGGCCACTTCGCCATTGTTGGCCGTGGCGACCACTTCGATGTTCAGGTCGCGCAGGCTACGTTCAATCCGATTCCGAATGATGTTGGAGTCATCGACAATCATCAATTTATACATTGTGTGCTTTTTCCTACTACTTAAGCGGGTTGGGGAAAATTAAATCTAAAGCGGGTGAAGCGCGCGGCTTCGGTGGCGATGTTGATGCGACCGCCCATTTCTTTGACGCTGGCCTTGATGATGTCCATGCCCACGCCCCGGCCGGCGTCTTCGGTTTGCTCCTGGGCGGTGGAAAAGCCGCTGCTGAACATCAGGTTATAGAGCTGCTGCTGGTTCATGGCCTGCACGTCCTCGGGCCGGTGGCCGTTGGCGATGGCCTTGGCGCGGATGGCGTCGAAGTTGATGCCGTTGCCGTCATCTTCCACCTCCAGCACCAGACCGCCATTTTCCTGGCGCAGGCGCAGATGCAGGGTGCCGGCCTCGGGTTTGCCCCGGGCGCGGCGCTCCTCCGGACTTTCGATGCCGTGCACCACGGCGTTACGCAGCAGCTGAATGGCAATGCCGCGCAGCTTGGTTTGCACCGATTCGCTCAGCGGAATGTCGTCGAAGCCCTCCACCTGCAGATTCACCTGCTTGTGGGTGCGCTCGGCGATGTCCGCGATGAACTTCTTGAAGTAGGCGCTCTGGCTTTCCTTCTCGGCCAGGGAGGCAGCGATGGCCGGGCCGGCGCCGTTGCTGTTCAGCCGCTTGCTGTAGCCATCGAGGATGTCGAAGAGGCGGAACAGGTCTTCCAGCCACACCACCAGCGCCAGGAAGTCCTGGCCGCGCAGAATGTGGGCGTTTTTCATGGTGGCCAGGGCATCTTCAAAGGTTTCGCAGATGCTGACCATGCGCGTCAGTTTCACCGACGAGGCCTCGCCCTTGATGCTGTGAATCAGCCGGGCGATGTAGGCGACCTTGTCCTTAAGCTCGCGCTGGGTGGTGCTCTGGGATTTCAGCGCCCGGTTGATTTCCTCCAGCTTGGTTTTACTTTCATGGATAAAGGAGGTCAGCACGTTGGTGTTGGTGTTCAGAATGATGTTGAGCATTTCCAGCTCCTGGCCTTCCTGCTCCTTCTGCGCCTTCTGGCTTTCCTGCAGCAGCACCATTTCCGTGGTGTCGCTGACGTTCACCAGCACCCGTTCGATTTTGTTGTTGAGGATTACGCGGAAGAATTTGAAATCCAGATATTTATCCGGCTTGCCCTCCTCCTTCACGCAGATGCGGTTCAGCGGGTTGAGGTCGTCGATGAGGTCTTCTACCACCCATTCGGAATAGAGCTGGTCAATGAAGGTTTGGGTGGTTTCCAGCTCCTCCTTGCTGACCAAATCCTTCAGCAGGTCAAGCAGGTTGCGGCCGGAAAAGTCCTGGCGGCCCATGATTTCCTCCAGCCGTTTGGAGTACTGGTTACCGATGTTCAGTTCCTTGTCCACCAGGAAGAGGCCCTCGTTCACCGAGCTCATGATTTCGTACATTTCCTGGCTGGCCACGGCCAGAGCGGCATCGTTGCGGAAGAGCTGGCGCAGGGCCCCGAAGACGATAAAGGCGAAAATCAGCGCTGCCAGGGCCATGCCGCCGTACTGCACCTGCTCAAAGAAGCGGGCTTCGCTGGCGATGTCCTGGTTCAGGGCCTCGGTGATTTTCGACAGGTCGAAGAGCAGCGGCGTCACGTAGTTGCGGCTGTAGTCCACAAGGAATTCCGAGTTCTTGGCATAGAGAATGCCGAGCTGCTCCGAGTCGGCCACCAGGCTATCAATCAGACCCTTATAGAGCTGCCAAATGTTGTTGGCGCTGACCAGGTTTTTATAGGCAATGCTGTCGGCGCCGATTTTCTCCACCTTAACCATACTGCCATCGTGGGTGCTGATGGCGTTGCCCCCCTGCTGCAGGGCCTCCAGGTTGGTGTCGAGGATATCGCGCAGGCTCTTAAGCTCACTCAGTCGGTACTGGGAGGCCTGGGGCAGGGCACTAATGGCAACCCAATCGCGGTCCGGGGTTTTGCGAATTTCGGCATTAAGGTAAATATCAATGTCCATAATGTTTTTGGAAAGGCGCTGGGTGGCGTTTTCCATTTCACTGGTGATATTCACCACCTTATTCTTATTTGCGGCGCTACGGGTGTTATAGACCCCTAAAGCCAACATTCCCAAGGTAATGAGCAAGAAGAGCGTGATGTATATGATTAGGCTGAAATATTTTCCGCCGGCACTGCTCCGCTTAACCTTCGCTTGGGAATCTATGGTTTCTTTTGCTTTTTTTGCCATTGCATTAATGCCTTTAAAAAAATAGATAATTATCTGTTGAAAGTTTTTTTAGACGTGATTAGGGCAAATATTATATAGCCCATTCAACCTTTTTTGCCGTCGATGCGTGGGCTGAGCCAGATGGGCGTATAGCTATAAATCAGCAGGCCGAAGGCCCCTATCCAGGCGCTTTGGGCCAGCCAGATGCCGAAGACCATTTGGGCCGGCCAGAGCAGCGGCAGCAGCACCCGGGCGCCATAGGCCAGCACCAGCAGCCAGAGGCCGACGATGAGCGTTCCCGGCGGCGCCATGATGTTGCGGCCGGTGTGGCCGAGGCTGACCCGACCCATCATCGACAGCACCATCATGCCGATGCCGCCGAGGGCGAAGGAGTGCATGGCCAGGGAATCGCTGATGCGACCGCCGAAGGCCTGCAGGGCGTAGAGGCCGAAGCCCACAATCATGGTGGCGAAGGCAAAGAACATCGACCAGAGCAGCGGCACCCGGAAAATGCCCGGGTGGAACCAGCCGGCCAGGCGCTTGGCATTGAGCACACCGGTGGCCAGGGCCGCCAGCGAGGCCGGCACCTGCAGCCAGGGGCTGGCGAAGTGCAGGGTCAGCAGTTCCAGAAAGAAGAAGGTCAAAAAGCTGTTGAGGCACCACTTATCCAGCCGTTCATCGTTTTTGGGCTCGAACTGCACGCCCTGGGGCATCAGGCCGTTGCGGGTGAAAAACGGCATGACGCGACGGCCGATGGTAATCACCAGGCCGATGATGACGAACAGGGTCAGATAGAGGCTGCTCCGCATCAGGCTGAGCTTCGTCAGCAGGCCGAGCAGAAACAGGCCGTTGGCCAGCACGAGCAGATAGAGCTTGGCGATGATGCCGGCCTGGCGTTTCAGCTGGCCCTCGGCCGCGCGGCAGGCCCTGAGCACCGCCGAGGCCAGCAACAGGCTAAAAACCAAATCTAACAGCCCGCCGAGCAGGGCCAGGGCCGGGGCGACGAGAAAGACCAGCCGCGCCAGCAGCCAGGGCAGCCAAACCCAGAAGAGTTTCTCGCCCTTGGGCATGGGGACGCCGGTCCAGTTCTGCACCGCCGTGAGCAGGAAGCCGCCGACCACAGCCACGCCGAAGCCGAAGAGCATTTCGTGGCCGTGCCAGTACTGGGGCAGTTTCAGCGCCCCCACCGGCAGCGGCCAGTGGGCCGAGTAGCTCAGCAGCCACCAGAGCATAAAGAAGGCGCCCGAGAGCGCCGAGGAAAGAAAGAAGATACGGAAGCCCAGATTAAAAATGGGCCGGCGGCAAAAATCAGCAAATTTCATCAAAAAATCCCTAAAAACCTCAATTTCTCCGCGTCAGCAGGGCCCACCAGCCCTCGCCGAAGCAGAAGAGCAGCAGGCCGAGCAGCAGCAGGGCCAGGCCGGCCAGCTTCGGCCCGCTCAGCGCTCGCACCGGCAGGCCAAACAGGCCGAGCCGGTCGATGAGCAGGGCGCCGCCAATCTGGCCGAGCACAATCAGAAAGAACAGGGTGGCCACCCCCAGCTTCGGCACCAGCGACACGGTGATAAAGACAAACACCGCCCCGAGCAGGCCGCCGCTGAGCTGCCAGAGGGGAGCGCTTCCCAGTCCGGCCAGGGCGCCGAGCTGGCCGCGCCAACCGGCCAGGGCCAGCAGGGCCAGCGTGCCGATGGCAAAGGACAGCAGCGCCGCCAGCAGCGGCAGGCCGCCCAGTGTCTGGGCCAGCCGGGCATTGATGGGCGACTGGCTGGCGGCGGCGAGGCCGGCCAGCAGACCCAGCAGCAGATAGAACGGCATCAAACCACCAGATTGGCCAGCCGGCCGGGGACGATGACGAATTTCTTCGGCGTCGCGCCGGCCAGACTGCGCTGCACTTCGGCGTCGGCCAGAATCAGGGCACGGATTTCCTCGTCGCTGGCCTCGGCCGGCACCGCCACCTCGGCCCGTTTTTTCCCGTTGATTTGCACCACCAGATTGATGCTGGCCAGGCGAAGCGCTTCGGCATCGGGCTCGGGCAGGGCCGTGGTGAGAATATCGCCGTCCAGGGCCAAATCCTGCCAGAGCTGGGCGGTGATGTGCGGCACGATGGGCGCCAGCACCAGCAGCAGCAGGCGCAGGCCCTCGCCGCGCAGCCGGGTTTCGGCCGCCTCAATCTCGCCCAGGGCGTTGAAAATCTTCATGGCCGCCGACACCACGGTGTTGAACTGGTTGCGGCCGTAGTCATAGCGGGCACTGCGCAGCTCGCTGTGAATGCTGTGGCGGATTTTCTTGTGCTTGTCATTAAGCGCTTCGTGCTGCACCGGCCCGAAATCGACGGCGGCCCGGTGGTCATAGGCATAGCTCCACAGCCGTTTCAGGAATTTATGGGCGCCCTCGACGCCGTTGTCCGACCATTCCAGCGTGCTTTCCGGCGGCGCCGTAAAGATGGTATAGAGCCGGGCGGTGTCGGCACCGTAGCGGCGCAGCAGGTCTTCCGGGTCCACGCCGTTGTTCTTGGACTTGGACATCTTCTCCATGCCGCCGTAGCTGACCGGCTGGCCGTCTTTAATCAGCGTGCCACCGATGACCCGGCCCTTGTCGTCCAGCTGGGGCTCGACCTCGGTCGGATTGAACCAGTCCCGCTTGCCGTCGACGCCCTCCCGGTACCAGGTGGCGGCCAGCACCATGCCCTGGGTGAGCAGGCGCTTGAAGGGCTCGTCGATGGACACCAGCCCCTCATCGCGCATCAGTTTGGTGAAGAAGCGGGCGTAGAGCAGGTGCAGAATGGCGTGCTCAATGCCGCCGATGTACTGGTCCACCTGGCCCCAGTAGGCCGCCGCCGCCGGCTCCACCATGCCCTCCTCGTAGCGCGGCGACAGATAGCGGAAGAAATACCAGCTCGATTCGACGAAGGTATCTAGGGTGTCCGTTTCCCGCACGGCCGGCCGGCCGTGGTGTTCGGTGTTCTGGAAGCGAAGCGCTTCGGCCGTCGTGGCCTTCAGCGGCGAACCGACCGCCGGAATCATATCCTCGGGCAGCACCACCGGCAGGCTGGCCGCCGGCGCCGGGAATTCCCGGTCGTCCTGGCGCAGCATGGGAATGGGGCAGCCCCAGTAGCGCTGGCGGCTGATGCCCCAGTCGCGCAGGCGATATTGGGTGGTGGCCTCGCCGGCGCCAAGGCTGGCCAGCTTGGCGGTGATGGCCTTCTGACCCTCGGCGCAGCTCAGGCCGTTGAATTCGGCGCTGTTGATGAGTACACCCTCCCTGTCGCCGTAGGCCTTCTGCCAGACGGCCGGGTCATAGTCCACGCCGGCCACGGCCACCACGGGTTTGATGGGCAGGCTGTATTTATGGGCGAATTCAAAGTCCCGTTCGTCGTGGGCGGGCACAGCCATGACGGCGCCGTCGCCGTAGCCCCAGAGCACGTAGTTGGCCACCCAGATGGGCAGCGCTTCGCCGTTGAGGGGGTGTTCCGCCACCAGGCCGGTGGCCATGCCGCGTTTTTCCAGGGTTTCCAAATCGGCCTCGGCCACGGAACCAGCCTGGCACTCGGCGATGAAGTTTTGCAGCGCCGGATTATGGGCGGCGGCGGCCTGGGCCAGCGGGTGTTCGGCGGCAATGGCCAGATAGGTGGCGCCCAGCAGCGTATCGGGCCGGGTGCTGTAGACCTGCACCGTCTCGTCCCGGCCGCGCACCCGGAAGCGAATGCGGGCGCCGTTGGATTTGCCAATCCAGTTGCGCTGCATGATTTTCACCCGCTCCGGCCATTCCAGCGTATCCAGGCCGGCCAGCAGCTCATCGGCATAGGCGGTGATTTTGAAGTAGTACATCGGGATTTCTCGCTTCTCCACCAGCGCCCCGGAGCGCCAGCCGCGGCCGTCAATGACCTGCTCGTTGGCGAGGACGGTGTTATCCACCGGGTCCCAGTTCACCGTGCCGAGCTTCTTATAAATCAGGCCCTTGTCGTAGAGCTTCGTAAACAGCCACTGTTCCCAGCGGTAGTACTCCGGCCGGCAGGTGGCGATTTCCCGGTCCCAGTCGATGGCATAGCCCAGGGCCTTGAGCTGGTCGCGCATGTAGGCGATGTTGGCGTAGGTCCACTGGGCCGGGGCCACCTGATTTTTCATGGCCGCATTCTCCGCCGGCATGCCGAAGGCATCCCAGCCCATGGGCTGGAGCACGTTTTTGCCCTGCATGCGCTGGTAGCGGGCGATGACGTCGCCGATGGTGTAGTTGCGCACGTGGCCCATGTGCAGCCGGCCGGAGGGATAGGGAAACATGGACAGGCAGTAGAATTTTTCTTTGCTCGGGTCGATGGTGGCGGCAAAGGTTTTTTCCTCGGCCCACCGCTGTTGAAGGTTGCGCTCGATTTCCTGCGCCAGATAGTTTGCTTGCATAGATGAAGAATCTCAGAGGGATAAAGGGAGGCAATTATAAACCGAGGGCCGCCGGGCGCTGGCGCCGGGGGCATTGCTTTTTTCTGGCCGCGGGAAAGCGTTTCATTCCGGAAGGACGAGGGGCCCAGCGCTTCCTCCGGTTTGAAGCCGGCCGGAACCGAAGCGCTTCGTTCCCGGGGCGCCAGGGAAGCGCTTCCCTATTTCGGGCCCGATGACATGAAAGGCCGCGCCCCCCGTCTTTCCAGTCCGAAGCGCTCCCCTCTTTTCAAATTTGCTCCGGTTGAAGCGCTTCGCTCGAAAGCTGAGTTCCAGCCCGAAGTGCTTCGCCCCGGCCCCCGGCCGGGCCGGGGTTTTCCCAGTTCTCCCAGGGAAGCGCTTTGCCCCGTTGCCATCAGAGGGGTTTCAAACGAAGCGCTTCGTTTCGGGTAAGCGCTCGGCATCGTTGCCCTTGGTTAAGGGTTCCCCTGAAGCGCTTCCTTAATTTTTGGCCCGCCAGACCGAAGCGCTTCGTTGGCAATGGCTTTTCTGGATGCCGGGGCCGAAGCTGGGCTCCCCAGACCGAAGCGCTTCCCCTCTGAACCCGTTTTCCCCCGGCCCGGCCCGCCGGTTGAAGCGCTTCGCCTCGGTGCCATTAGATGTTTTTCAAACGAAGTGCTTCGCCCTTCCCTATTTCCCCAGCCTGAAGCGCTTCCCTCGGGCCGGCCGGCTGAAAACGAAGCGCTTCCCCTTTGACCTTGAGCCCGGCCCGGCCGTAAAAAAAGCGCTTCGGGGCGAAGCGCTTCGGTGGCCGAGCGGGCTTTAGAAGTTTTTATTAACCTCAACGTAGCCCTGGAATTTGTCATAGCGGGAGATGGGCACGTTGCTGTCCGTCTTCTGGTAGCTCAGGGTCAGGCGCGGTGTGAAGCCCCGGTAGTGGACGGCCTTATGCCAGACGGAAAGGCTGCTGTTGAACTCCTTCTTCGTCTCCTTGAGGCCGTGGTAATCGACGGCCTTGTAGGCCCGTTCGCCGTAGCCCAGCGAGGCCCGGGTGGCAAAGCCCATCGGCCATTCCTGGCCCCAGCCGATGCGGCCGCCGATGCGGTCGTAGGCGTTGGGTTTCTGTTTGGCGCCGCTGTGGGAATAGTCCACGCCCACCGACCAGTATTGTTTCGGATTGGGGAAATACATCAGCGAGTTGCTCACCGACTGGGTCAGGCCGTCGTACTGGCGCGCGTAGGCCGCCTGGGTGTAGCGGATATAGTTCAGGTCATAGTAGAAGGAGTATTTCCACTTGGGATTCAGCCAGGCATTGGCCGACAGCGAGGCGCCGAAGTTATTGGTATAGCTGCGCATTTTGCTGTTGCCGTTGGTGCCGCCGCTGTAGAGCCGCTTCGACACATAGGGCATGACCTCGACGCTGTAGATGGGGTTGTTGTAGCCCAGGCCGACGCCGGCGTAGAGGTTCAGGTCGTTGAATTTCTTGTTATTCCAGTAGTACTTGTGGTTCAGACTCGATTCCAGCGACAGATATTTGCCGCCGCCGAAGGACCATTGCTTGTTGGCGCCCACGCCGAGGCCGACGCCGGTGCCCTCCTGGCGCGGGGAACTCATGGTCAGCGAGGAGCCGTTGGGCAGGGTCATGCGCGTGCCCTGTTTGGCGGCATTGCCCAGGTTGGGGTCGTGCAGGAAGGTGCCACTGAAGGAGAAATTCCAGCGGTCTTTGTTGTTGATGGCCTCGATGTACTGGTTAATCAGCTTCTGGTCGTTGCTGGTGATTTTGCTCGACGCGCGCAGTTTCTCGAACTGGCCCTTGGAGGCTTCATATTCCTGGTTGTAGAAGAGGACGCTGGCCAGCTGGAAGCGGATTAAATCGTTGTCGGGGAAGCTGGAGATGAGCTTGCGGTAGGCGGCCACGGCGGCGCCCATGTCCCGGTCGGTGAGCAGAATGGCATTGCCCCATTCAATCAGCGACTCATCGCGGCTCGGCACCTGCTGGTAGAGCTTGAGCAGGCGCGGCAGCTTTTCCTTGTCCAGGGTTTGCAGGGCCTGGACAATTAGCCCCTCCAGCTGCTGGGGGTTCTGCTGCAGGGCCGCATCGTTGAGCCGGCCGCTGATGGGGGCCTGGGCCTCGCTCAATTTCTCCTGCTGGAAGAAGGCCCGGTCGATGTCCTGCTGCTCCTCGCGGCGAATGGTGGCCTGGCTGCGGTCGTCCTGGTTGCGGACGTCGGGGTTACGGACTTGATGGTTCTGGCTCCAGCCGTTGGCACTGAGCAGCGCCAATAAAAATAAACTCTTATTTTTCATGAAATTTCCTCTCTTCTAATTGTTAGAAAGCCGCTTCGGCGTTGAGCAGCGGCAACAGCTGTTGCAGGGCCTGCCGGCGGTGGGAGCGGCGATTTTTTTCCTCGGCGCTGAGTTCGGCCACGCTGCAGCCGAGTTCGGGCAGGAAAAAGAGCGGGTCGTAGCCGAAGCCGTTGGCGCCGCGCGGGGCCGTCAGGATTTCCCCGGCCCAAAAGCCCGAGGCTATGAGCGGCAGCGGGTCATCGGCCCAGCGCAGATAGACCAGCACACAGACATAGAAGGCGCGGCGGTCGGGGTTGGTACCGAGCTCGGCCAGCAGTTTGGCATTGTTGGCCCCGTCGTCGCCGCCGGAATAGCGGGCCGAATGGAGGCCGGGGGCGTTGCGCAGGGCCGGCACGCACAGGCCGGAATCATCGGCCAGGGCCGGCAGGCCACTGTGCCGGCAGGCGGCCCGGGCCTTGAGCAGGGCGTTTTCGACGAAGGTCAGGCCAGTTTCGGCCACCGCCGGCACCCCCAGTTCATTTTGGCCGACGATGTGCCAGCCCGGCAGCAGGGCGCGCAGTTCGGCGATTTTGTGCGCATTGCCGCTGGCGAGGACGATTTGCTTCACAGTCCCAGCGCCTGCCGCTGGATTTCCATGATGCGTTTGATGCCCAGGTCGGCCAGGGCTAGCATGGCGTCCATTTCCTCGCGGCGGAAGGCGTGGCCCTCGGCCGTGCCCTGCACCTCGATGAAGGCGCCGGCGTCATTCATCACCACGTTCATATCGGTTTCGGCCTCGCTGTCCTCGGCATAGTCCAAATCCAGTACCGGCTGGCCCCGGTAGATGCCCACGGAGACGGCGGCCAGCTGGCCATGAATGGGGTTGGTCTTGAATTTTTTCTTCTGTTGGAGCAGCGTCCGCACCGCATCCACCAGCGCCACAAAGGAACCGCTGATGGCCGCCGTCCGGGTGCCGCCGTCGGCCTGAAGCACGTCGCAGTCCAGGGTGATGGTGTGGCCGGGGAAGGCGCTCAAATCCACCACCGCCCGCAGGGCCCGGCTAATCAGCCGCTGGATTTCCAGGGTGCGCCCCTGCTGTTTGCCCCGGGCGGCCTCGCGCACGGTGCGTTCCTGGGTGGCCCGGGGCAGCATGGCATATTCGGCCGTCAGCCAGCCCTGGGGTTTGCCCTTGAGAAAGGGGGGCAGTTTTTCTTCGATGCTGGCGGTACAGAGCACATGGGTGTTGCCGAACTTAACCAGCGCCGAACCTTCGGCAAAACGATTGACGTGGCGTTCAATGCTAATGGGGCGTAATTGGTCAGGGTTTCTTCCCGAAGGACGCATAGATTGTCTCCTGTTGAATTGACCGGGCAATATAGCGCAAATGCCCCGCTGGAGTTAGGCTAAAAAAGTTAGGAAAAAGGTTTGTCGGTGCCCTTGATTTTGGAAATCACGGCCCTATTAATTGGTTTAATTAATTGTTTTCTCTCTTTCTAGGAGTTTTTTTATGCAAGATAAATTGACCCAACGTTTTCTCAGTGCCCTGCAGGCGGCCCAGTCCCTGGCCCTGCATCGAGACCAGAATTACCTTGAGCCCATTCATTTATTTAGTGCCCTGCTCAATCAGGAGGGCAGCGCCTATCCTTCGCTGCTGCAGCTGGCCGGTGTCAATGTGCCCGAGCTGCGCGCCCGGGTGGAACGGCTGCTGGACGACCTGCCCCGGGTGCAGAACGCCAACGGCCAAATCAATCTGTCGCCGGAAAGCATTCGTCTGCTCAATCTCTGTGAGAAAAAGGCCCAGCAGCAGGGTGACCGCTACATTTCCGCCGAAACCTTCCTGCTGGTGATGTTTGAGGCCGAGGGCGCCCTGAAGCAGGCCCTGCAGGGCATCAACGCCCAGCGGGTGGCCACGGCGGTGGCCAACTATCGTGGCGGCGAGACCGTCCAGGATGAGAACGCCGAGGACAAGCGCGAGGCCCTGAAAAAATACACCGTGGACATCACCGCCCGGGCCGAGCAGGGCAAGATTGACCCGGTCATCGGCCGCGACGATGAAATCCGCCGGGCCATGCAGATTCTCCAGCGCCGCAATAAAAACAACCCGGTCATTATCGGTGAGCCCGGCGTGGGTAAAACCGCCATCGTCGAGGGGCTGGCCCAGCGCATAGTCAAGGGCGAGGTGCCGGAAACGCTGAAGCATAAGCGCCTTCTGGCCCTGGATTTGCCCGGCCTGCTGGCCGGCACCAAGTTTCGCGGCGAGTTCGAGGAGCGGCTGAAGGCGGTGCTTAACGACATCGAGAAGGCCAACGGCCAAATCATTCTCTTCATCGACGAGATTCATATGATGGTGGGCGCCGGCAAGTCCGAGGGTTCCATGGACGCCGGCAATATGCTGAAGCCGGCCCTGGCCCGGGGGGAACTGCACTGCATCGGCGCCACCACCCTGGACGAGTACCGCAAATACATTGAAAAGGATTCGGCCCTGGAGCGGCGCTTCCAGATGGTCATCGTCGATGAGCCCAGCGTGGAGGACACCATCGCCATTCTGCGCGGCCTACAGGGGCGCTATGAGCTCCACCACGGCATCAACATCACCGACCCGGCCCTGGTGGCGGCGGCGGTGCTGTCCCATCGCTACATCACCAACCGCCAGCTGCCGGACAAGGCCATCGACCTCATCGACGAGGCGGCGGCGCGCATTCGCATGCAGCTGGACAGCAAGCCGGAGAGCCTAGACAAAATCGACCGGCGTTTGATTCAGCTGAAAATGGAGCGGCTGGCCCTGGAGAAGGAAAAGGACGCCGCCTCGAAAAAACGGCTGGAGGATTTGGACCAGGAAATCGACAAGCTGTCCCAGGAGTACGCCAACCTGGAGGAAATCTGGAAGAGCGAGAAGGCCATCATCGGCAGTGCCAACGAGCTGCGTGAACAGCTGGACGCCCAGGAAATTGAGCTGGAAAACGCCAAACGGCGCGGCGATTTCGCCAAGATGAGCGAAATCCAGTACGGCATCATTCCCGAGCTGAAGAAAAAGCTGCAGGCCAGCGAACAGCGCGAATCGGTGGGCCAGCTGGTGCAGAATCAGGTAACCGAAGAGGAAATCGCCGAAATTGTCTCGCGCTGGACCGGCATTCCCGTGGCCAAAATGCTGGAAAGCGAGAAGGAAAAACTGCTGCAGCTGGAAAGTGTGCTCAACGGCCGCGTCATCGGCCAGAGCACGGCCATCAAAGCCGTGGCCGATGCCATTCGCCGTTCCCGCGCCGGCCTCTCCGACCCGAACCGGCCCATCGGCTCCTTCCTGTTCCTCGGTCCCACCGGGGTCGGTAAAACCGAGCTGTGCAAGGCCCTGGCCCAGCTGCTCTTCGACAGCGACGAGGCCATCGTGCGCATTGACATGTCCGAGTTCATGGAGAAACACAGCGTCGCCCGGCTTATCGGTGCGCCCCCCGGCTATGTGGGCTACGACGAGGGCGGCTATCTCACCGAGGCCGTGCGCCGCAAACCTTACAGCGTCGTGCTCTTCGATGAAATTGAGAAGGCCCACGCCGACGTGTTCAACGTGCTGTTGCAGGTGCTCGACGACGGCCGCCTGACCGATGGCCAGGGCCGGACGGTGGATTTCCGCAACACCATCATCATCATGACCTCCAACCTGGGTTCATCGCTGATTCAGGAGCTAAGCGCTTCGGACTACGAGTCGATGAAAACGGCGGTGATGGAAGTGGTGGCCCAGCATTTCCGGCCGGAATTCATCAACCGCATCGATGAATGCGTGGTCTTCCACCGGCTGGAGAAAGAGCATATGCGTGGCATTGCCAATCTGCAGCTGCAACGGCTGCGCGACCGGCTGGCCAGCCGCGACCTGGCGCTGGAAATCAGCCCGGCGGCCCTGGACGAGCTGATTAACGTCGGCTATGACCCCATCTTCGGCGCCCGGCCGCTGAAACGGGCTATCCAGCAGTATCTGGAAAACCCGCTGGCCACGGAGATTCTGGCCGGCAAGTTCCCGCCGCACAGCACCATCCGCGTTGATTTCAGCGCCGACGGCGGTTTCCGCTTCGCCTAGGGGGTCGCCATGCTCAGCACCAGCCAACGGGAATTGCTCCAGCAGGCCCTCCGGGGGGGAGCGCTTCGTTTCGGCGAGTTCACCCTGAAATCCGGGCGCCAGAGCCCCTACTTTTTCAACGCCGGTGCCTTCAACGACGGCCAGGCTCTGGCCGTGCTGGCGGCGGCCTATGTGGAGAAAATCCTCGCCCTGCCCGGGCCGGTGGAAGCGCTCTTCGGCCCGGCCTACAAGGGCATTCCGCTGGTGGCGGCGGTGGCAACCGAGCTCTATCGCCGCACCGGCCAGTCCCTGCCCTGGGCCTTCAACCGCAAGGAGGCCAAGGACCACGGCGAGGGCGGCTGGCTGGTGGGCGCCGAGCTGCGCGGCCGCCGGGTGCTGATTCTCGATGATGTCCTGACCGCCGGCACCGCCATTCGCCAGTCGCTGGCCCTGCTGCGTGACCAGGGCGCCACGCCCACGGCGGTGCTGGTCATTCTCGACCGCCAGGAGGCCCTCAACGAGCGGGCCACGGCCCTGACCCTGCTGGCCGAGGAGGAAGCGCTTCACTGTGAGGCGCTGCTCACCCTCGATGACCTGCTGAGCTTCAGTGGCGACGATGAAACCCTGCGGGCCAATCTGCCGCGACTCCAGGCCTACCGCCAGCGCTATGCGTTGCAGAAATAGCGCCAAGTCCCTATAATTGGACGCTCGTTTTACCCTTTCGTAACACGACTAAATTCTTAGTCGTGTTTTTTCTTTTTAGCCCTGCGCTAATTTTCTCGGAGTTTTTTATGAGTAAACCCCAAGCGGTTTCCGAAGCCAATTTTGAAGAGGTTGTTTTAAAGTCCCCGTTGCCCGTGCTGGTTGATTTCTGGGCGACCTGGTGTGGCCCCTGCAAAATGCTGGCCCCCACCCTGGAGGCCTTCGCCGCCGAAGTTGAAGGCAAGGTGCTGGTGGTGAAAATTGATGTGGACGCCAACCCCAATCTGGCCGCCCAGTTCGGCATTCGCTCCATTCCCACGCTGGTGGTCTTCAAAGACGGTCAGGCCGTAAACCACGAGCTCGGCAACCGCAGCAAGGCCGACCTGCACAATCTCGTTAATCCCTATCTCTAATTTCTCCCCCGCGCGCACATTCTCTTGTGCGCCACCCCCGCTCCCATCTTTTCATTAGCCTATGAATTTAAGCGATTTAAAACTCAAATCGCCCCAAGAGATTATCGAACTAGCGGAATCCATGGGGCTGGAAGATATTTCCCGCAAACGCAAACAGGAACTCATCTTTGCCATCAGCAAAGAAATGATGAAAAACGGCGAAGAAATCAGCGGCGAAGGCACGCTGGAACTGCTGCCCGATGGCTACGGCTTTCTGCGTTCGGAAATCAACTCCTATCAGGCCAGCCCTGACGATATTTACGTCTCGCCGAATCTTATTCGCCGCTGCAATCTGCGCACCGGCGACCTCATCAGCGGCCGCATCCGCCCGCCCAAGGACAACGAGCGCTATTTCGCCCTCAACCGCATCACCAGCATCAATTTTGACGATGCCAGCGTGGCCAAACACAAAATTCTCTTTGAAAACCTGACGCCGCTCCACGCCGAAGACCAGCTCAAGCTGGAAATTGGCAACGGCAGCAGCGAGGACATCACGGCCCGCATGATTGATTTGATTGCCCCCATAGGCAAGGGCCAGCGGGGCCTCATCGTTTCACCGCCCAAGGCCGGTAAAACCGTGATGCTGCAGAACATTGCCTCCTCCATCACCCACAACCACCCGGAATGCTATCTGATGGTGCTGCTCATCGACGAGCGTCCGGAGGAGGTAACGGAAATGCAGCGTTCGGTGCGTGGCGAGGTTATCTCTTCCACCTTCGACGAGCCGCCGGCCCGCCACGTGCAGGTGGCGGAAATGGCCATTGAGAAGGCCAAACGGCTGGTGGAACACCGCAAGGATGTGGTCATTCTCTGCGATTCCATCACCCGCCTGGCCCGGGCCTACAACACCATCACGCCGGCCTCCGGTCGCATTCTCACCGGCGGCGTCGATGCCAACGCCCTGCAGCGGCCGAAGCGCTTCTTTGGCGCCGCCCGGAATACGGAGGAGGCCGGCTCGCTGACCATCATTGCCACGGCCCTGATTGACACCGGCTCCAAGATGGACGAGGTTATCTACGAAGAATTTAAAGGTACCGGCAATATGGAGGTGCATCTCAACCGGCGCATCGCCGAAAAACGCATCTTCCCGGCTATTGATATTAACCCCTCCGGCACCCGCCGCGAAGAGCTGATGGTTGATAGCGACACCCTGCAAAAGATTTGGATACTTCGCAAAATTCTGCACCCCATGGACGAGATTCAGGCCAGCGAATTCCTGCTGGAACGGCTGCGGGTTACGAAGACCAACGAAGAGTTCTTTCAAATGATGAAGAACGCCAAGTAAAGTAAGCATTTTTCAGTAAATAGGTAAATTAGCAATGACGAAATCCACGCCCCAGCACGCGCTGCAGGACCCCTACCTCAACGAACTTCGCAAAACCCGCAACCCGGTGGCCGTCTATCTGGTCAATGGCATCAAACTGCAGGGCACAGTTGAATCCTTCGATGCCTTCGTGCTGGTTCTCCGCAATAACAACATCGCCCAGATGGTTTACAAACACGCCATTTCCACCATCGTGCCCACCCGGCCGGTGAAGCTACACACGCCAACGGATGAGGGCGACGGCCCCGGCGATGAGGCCAGCCTGCAGCCGCGCGACCCACTCTATTAAAGGTGTTTGCCCGTCCCAGTGGCGGTGAGAAAACCGCACTTGTGCAGGTGAGCGTCGGCGGCAGCGCCGACCCGGCCGTTATCGAAGAATTTCAGCTGCTGGCCTCGGCCGCCGGCGCTGAAATTCTTTTTTTGGAGAATTTCAACCGCAACGACATCGAGCCGCGCTACTACATCGGCAAGGGCCAGGCCGAGGCGCTGGCCGAACGGGTGAAGGCGCTGGGCGCGGAGCTGGTCATTGTCAATGCGCCGCTGTCGCCGTCCCAGGAACGCAATCTGGAACGGCTCTGCGAGGCCCGGGTGCTGGACCGCAGCGGTCTGGTGCTGGACATCTTCGCCCAGCGCGCCCGCAGCCACGAGGGCAAATTGCAGGTGGAACTGGCCCAGCTCAAACACCTGTCCACCCGGCTGGTGCGCGGCTGGACCCACCTGGAGCGCCAGAAGGGCGGCATCGGCCTGCGTGGCCCCGGCGAAACCCAGCTGGAAACCGACCGCCGCCTGCTCGGCGCCCGCATCAAACAGCTGCAGGCCCGGCTCAGCCGGGTAGAAAAGCAGCGCGCCCAGGTGCGCCAGTCCCGTTCCGACCTGCCAACGGTGGCCCTGGCCGGCTATACCAACTCGGGCAAATCCACCCTGTTCAACGCCCTGACCCGGGCCGAGGTGCTGGCCAAGGACCAGCTCTTCGCCACCCTGGACCCCACCTGGCGCCGGCTCAGCCCCGACGACGGCCAAACCATTCTCCTCGCCGATACCGTCGGTTTCGTCAGCCAGCTGCCCCACGAGCTGGTGGAGGCGTTCAAATCGACGCTGGAAGAGACGGTCTATGCCCAGCTTATCCTGCAGGTCATCGACATCGCCGACAACGACCGCCTCGACCGGGAGGCGGTGGTGGAGGAGGTGCTCACCGACATCGGCGCCGCCGCCCTTCCCACCATTCGGGTTTATAACAAGATTGATAAAACCGGGGCCGAACCGGCCGTGCAATACGATGAACACGGCCAGGTCAGCCGGGTCTTCCTCAGTGCTTTGACCGGCGCCGGCGTCGAGCTGCTGCGTACGGCCATCGTGGACTTTTTCCGCCGGGACGAGCAACGCGGCTGGCTCTGCATCGAAGCCGGCCTGGAGGGTCTGCGCTCGGCGCTCTACCGGGAGCGCTTCGTCCAGGCCGAACGCAGCGACGCCGCCGGCCGGCTCTGGCTGCAACTGCGGTTGCCGGCGAAGCGCTTCCAGCAGCTGACCGCCGGCCAGGCCCGGCCCCTAACTTTGCACGATTCACCCCCAGAGGACGAGTAAGGATATGTTTAATTTTTTTCTGAGCTTTATCGCGGCCCGCCGCCTGGCCCCGAAGCGCTTCGCCGCTTCGGTCTATGGCCGCGATGAACACAATCCCAACGAGGAACCGCCCAAGCCGTCGAAAAATCCCGACCAGCCGCCGGATTTGGACGAACTTTTCAACCGGCTGATTGGCCGCGACCCCAACCGGCCCCCGGCCCCCAACTCCGGCAACGACGGGCCGCTGCTGAGCGGGCCGAGTCCGCGACTGCTCGCCGTCGGCGTCGCCCTCGGCCTGCTGCTCTGGCTGGCCCTGGGCTTCTACACCGTCCAGGAACGCGAACACGGCGTCGAAACCTTCCTCGGCAAATACCAGGCCACCACCCAGGCCGGTCTGAACTGGAACTGGCCGGCGCCGCTGGGCCGGGTGGAGAAGGTCAATGTAACCTCCATTGCCACTATGCGCGTCGGCGAGCTCAAAACCCAGAAGGGCCGGGCCAGCACCAAGGAACAGCGCACCGGCCAGATGCTGACCAGCGATGAAAACATCGTCGAAATCGGCGCCACCGTCCAATATCGCGTCCAGGACGCGAAGCGCTTCCTCTTCACCGCTCACCAGCCGGATAAGGTGCTGGAGGACATCGTGGTTTCGGCCATTCGCGAGGTGGTCGGCGCCAACACCGTCGATGACATTCTGCGCGACAAGCGCAACGAGTGGCCGGAGCAGGCGAAGCAAATCATGGTGAATATCCTCAAGCAGTACGATTTGGGCATTGAAATCGTCGCCTTTGAACTGCAGGACGCCCGCGCCCCGGCCGAGGTGCAGGACGCCTTCGAGGACGCTGTGCGCGCCCGCGAGGACGAGGAACGGGCCCGGCTCCAGGCCGAGGCCTACGCCAACCAGCGCCTGCCCAGCGCGCGCGGTGAGGCCGAACAGCTGCGCCAGGGCGCCCAGGCCTACAAGGCCCAGGTGCTGGCCCAGGCCAAGGCCGACGTGAGCCGCTTCCAAAACCTGCTCCAGGCCTACCGCCTGAATAAGGAAGTGATGCGCGAGCGCCTCTATCTGGACACCATGACCGCCGTCTACGGCAACAGCCAGAAGGTGATTGTGGACGCGCCGGACAGCCGTCCCATCATCAATCTGGGCGCCAGCACCGGCCCGGCCCTGCTGCCGCTGCTGACGGCCCCCCAGCCCAGTCCGACGGCCCCCGCGCCGACGCCCGGCGTCCAGCCGGTCCCAGCCCCCGCCGCCCCGGCTCCGGCCCCGGCCCCTGACCTGCGCAGCCGGCAACGCTAGGAGCGGCCATGGATACTGCTATGAATAATCGTCTAAATCTTTTTATTGCCGTCCTGGTGGCGGCGCTGTTTCTGGGCCTGAACACCCTCTACGTGGTGAGCGAACGGCAGCTGGCGGTGGTTACCCAGTTCCAGCGCCTGGTTTCCACCCAGGAGAGCGCCGGCCTCAAGGTGAAAATGCCGTTCCTGCAGCGGGTGGAATATTTCGATGCGCGCCTGCAGCGGCTGGACGTGGAACCGGAAATGTTCATGACCAACGAGAAAAAATGGCTGCTGGTGGACTATTTCGTCGAATGGCGCATCAAAGACCTGCGCACCTTCTACACCAGCGTCCAGGGCAGCCTGGACCGGGCCGGCAGCCTGCTTGACCAGCTGGTCAAGGAGGGCCTGCGCGGCGAATTCGTCAAATACACCGTCAAGGAAACGCTGGTGGAGGGTCGGGGTTCCATCATGGACAGCATCGCCAAGCAGCTGCAGGGCGAGGCTCTGCGCCGCTATGGCATTGAAATCGTCGATGTGCGCCTGAAACGCATCGACTTCTCCGATGACATCCGCGACCACGTCTTCGAGCGCATGCGGGCCGAGCGCGAGCGCGTCTCCAAGAGCCTGCGCGCCCAGGGCGAGGAGAAATCCCAGGTTATCCGCGCCAACGCCGAGCGGGAGGCCGCCGAAACCCTGGCCCAGGCCCAGCAGGAGGCCCAGATTGTGCGCGGTGAGGCCGACGCCGAGGCGGCCAAACTCTATGCCGAGGGCTACGGCCAGGATTTGGAGTTCTACCAGTTCTGGCGGTCCATGAACGCCTACGGCCAGAGCTTGAGCAGCGGCGAGAAAAACACGCTGATTGTGGCGCCGGATAGCCAGTTCTTCCGCTATCTGCGCGCCGCCGAACCCGTGGTGCCGCCGACGGGCCAGCCGTGAAAATCTGGCTGCTGGCCAGTGCCATGGCCTTTTTTCTGGAGGGTCTGTTCATCGGGATTGCGCCACGGCTGTGGCGCCGGACCATGAACGAACTGCAACGGCTGCCGGACGCGGTGCTGCAGCGCATCGGCCTGGGCCTCTGTGCCAGCGCGCTGCTGTTGCTGTGGCTGCTGCGCTAGCCAAGACAATTGAGGAATAGATATGGGTAAAAATCTTGTGGTAATCGGCGCCCAGTGGGGCGATGAGGGCAAGGGCAAGGTGGTGGATTTGCTCACCGCCCAGGCCCAGGCGGTGGTGCGCTTCCAGGGCGGCCACAATGCCGGTCATACGCTGGTCATCAACGGCCGGAAAACCGTCCTGCACCTGATTCCCTCGGGCATTCTGCACGACGGCGTGCGCAGTTACATTGCCAACGGCGTGGTGCTGTCGCTGACGGCCCTGCTGACGGAAATCGATGCCCTGGAGGCCCAGGGGGTGCCGGTGGCCCAGCGGCTGCGCCTGTCCAACAGCTGCGCCCTGATACTGCCTAGCCACGTGGCCCTTGACCAGGTGCGCGAGGCGGCCAAGGGCGCCAATAAAATCGGCACCACCGGCCGGGGCATCGGCCCGGCCTACGAGGACAAAATCGCCCGCCGGGGCCTGCGCCTTGGTGATTTGCGCGACGAGCGGGCCTTCGGCGAGCGGCTGGCGGCCCTGTTGGACTACCACAATTTCCAGCTGACCCGGTACTACCACGCCCCGGCGGTGGACTATGCCGCCACCCTGGCCGAGTGTCTGGCCCAGCGCGAGCGGGTGCTGGCCCTGGCCGACGATGTAACCCTGGCCCTGGTGGAACACCGCCGCGCCGGCCACAACATCATCTTCGAGGGCGCCCAGGGGGCCCTGCTGGACATTGACCACGGCACCTATCCCTTCGTTACCTCCTCCAACACCTCGGCCGGCGGCGCCGCCTGTGGCACCGGCATTGGCCCGCGCGATTTGGACTATGTGCTGGGCATCATCAAGGCCTACACCACCCGCGTGGGCGGCGGCCCCTTCCCCACCGAACGCTGCGACGCCCTGGGCCAGCATCTGGCCGAGCGCGGCCAGGAATTCGGCGCCACCACCGGCCGCCAGCGCCGCTGTGGCTGGTTTGACGTGCCGGCCCTGCGCCGGGGCATCATCAATTCCAGCCTGAGTGGCCTGTGCATGACCAAGCTGGACGTGCTCGACGATTTGGCCGAAATTCAGGTCTGCGTCGCCTATGAGCTCGACGGCCAGCGGCTGGCGGTGGCTCCCCTTGGCGCCGACCAGCTGGCCCGCTGTGTGCCGGTCTACGAGACCCTGCCCGGCTGGCAGCAAAGCACCGTTGGCATTGCCCGCTTTGAGGAACTGCCGCCGGCGGCCCGGGACTATGTGGCCTATCTGGAACGGCAGCTGGCCCTGCCCATCGACATCGTCTCCACCGGCCCCGACCGCAGCCAAACCATCATGCGCCGGCCGCTGTTCTAACCCCCTCCCACCGGGCTTCGGCCCGGTTTTTTTGTGCCCGGCGGCCGCCCGGGAGGAAGCGCTTCGTTAGAAGCGCAGCAAGCCCCCAAAGGGGGCGTCGCAACCGCTTCGCTTCGGAGAGTTAATTCCTGACGGCCCGGCCAGTTCGGCGGGGGGAAGCGCTTCGGTCTGACCCGGCCGCTGGAAGCGCTTCCTCGTTCCGAACACTGGCCAACGGGCTTCAACCGAAGCGCTTCGTTCTCAGCTCTTTGCCCAGCGCCAACGACCGAAGCGCTTCCTCCGTTCTGACATAAAAATGCTGGGCCGCCGCCGCGACCGAAGTGCTTCAATTAAAAAAAACCGCCGAGGGCTGGGCCCGCAACCGGAAGCGCTTCGCCCGGCCCAATCCTATTTTTCGGCAGGGAAGCGCTCCCCTAATTTCGTTGCTTTCCCAGTTCCAACAATCCGAAGCGCTTTCCTTTGGACTGAGGTTTCTCCAGCCGTTGCTTTGATGGCCCAGACCGAAGCGCTTCGTTGGAACGGCCATCAGACGGCAAAAGCCTTAACACTGAAGCGCTCCCTTCTTTCATCAAAGCCATTGCTAATGGCCCTAACCCAGCCGATTTAATGAAGCGCTTCGCCCCGAAACGGTTTTTTCAGTTCCAACGACCGAAGCGCTTCCCTCTTTAGTCCTACCAGCGCCGCGCTTCGCTGAACCCCAAGTTGGAAGCGCTTCCCCCGAGGAAGCCGTTCCTGATAACCCAGCGGGCCAGACTAGGCCGAAGCGCTTCCCTCGGATTAATGCTTCCCTGACCGTTAGCTTGATTGGCCAACCGAAGCGCTTCCCCTGGAGGCCGCCCCTGAACCCCGGTCGGCCGGATTAGCCCGACCGAAGCGCTCCCCTTTCGTATCTTTCCAGCCGGAAGCGCTTCGTTCCAGACCGTTCTTTCAGTTCCAACGACTGAAGTGTCCCTGATGACCCTGGCCCGGTTGATTTAACGAAGCGCTTCGATTGGAGAAGGCCGCCCAACCGAAGCGCTCCCCTCCTGGCTTTGCTGGCGAAGTCCTAATTCCGTTCCCCGCCGAAAGCGCTTCGCTGGAAACAACCCAGCGGGCAGCAACCTATCTTTTTTGGCTGCCAATGTCGAAGCGCTTCCCTCTGGACCGACGTGAATATCGGGCTAGCTCTAAACCGAAGCGCTTCGTTAGAACGGCCTGTAGGCTGAACTCTCTCTTCTCGGCTGCTAACACCGAAGCGCTTCCCCTTTGGAAATCGCTTCTAATGACCCCGGCGCCGCCGATTTAACGAAGCGCTTCGCTGGAATGGCCCGGTGGGCTTGGTTCTAATACCGAAGCGCTTCGCCTCAGAGGGCTAATTCCTAGCAGCCCCGACCGGAAGCGCTTCCCTCTGGCCAGTCGCTCCGGCCGGCACCGGTCGTTTTAACGAAGCGCTTCGGTGGGCAAAGGCCAGGTGGGTTTTATGAGCTGCCGAGGCCGAAGCGCTTCGGCTTTGAAGGCTCACTTCAGCCGGGCCCCGGCTCGACCGCTGGGAATAGGCCCACCGAAGCGCTTCCCTCTTGGCCAGTGTGAATATCGGGCTAGCTCTAAACCGAAGTGCTTCGTTAGAACGACCTGTAGGCTGAACTCTCTCTTCTCGGCTGCTAACACCGAAGCGCTTCCCTCTAAAAAGTCATTTCCGCTGGCGGCGGTTGTTTTAGGCAAACGCCGTTCGGGCGCAGTGTTCGCCGTTTTTTCCAGAACTGGCAGTTAGAAAGGGGAAGCGCTTCCTCTCCAGCAGGCCCATTGCTGACGGCCCCGGCCCGGTTGAATTAAGGAAGCGCTTCTATCCGGGGCGCCGATGCTGTCCCAATGAAGCACGCTGTCCATTCCAAACGGAAGCGCTTCATTCCCGGGGCTCCGTTGGGGCGAACGAACCCAGCGGCGCTAATCGAAGCGCTTCGCTTGGGGAATGGCCGGGCCGGGGTTCGGAACGAAGCGCTTCCGGCTTGGCTTTCAGACCGAAGCGCTTCGCTTGGGGAAGGCCGGCCCATTGACCGCCGGCGGGAAGCGCTTCGTTCTACCGGCCGCACTGGGAACGCTGCGCCGGAAGCGCTCCCCTTTTCGGGCCGGCCGGCGGCGGCGACAATGGCGCTTTTTTCGGAGAAAACCATGCTGGAGTTTTTACATTGGCTCGGGCGCCAGAGCCATTTCGTTGAGGCGCTGACGGTGGAGGTAATTTTTCTACGCCTCGGGCTGGCGGTGCTCTTTGGTGGGCTGGTCGGGCTGGAGCGGGAGCGCCACCACAAGCCGGCCGGCTTTCGCACCTATATTCTGGTCTGTCTCGGCGCCGCCAGCGTCTCGCTGCTGCAGGACCAGCTGCGCCTGGAACTGCTGGCCCTGCCGAGCGTGCCACGCAGCATGACCCTGGATTTGGGCCGGCTCGGCGCCCAGGTCATCAGCGGCATCGGCTTCCTCGGCGCCGGCAGCATTCTGATTAAAAGCCGCAACGAGGGCATCATTGGCCTGACCACTGCCGCCGGCATCTGGGCCACCGGCTGCGTCGGCCTGGCCATCGGCTGGGGTTTCTATCCCATCGCCCTGGTGGCCATCGTGCTGATGCTGGCCATCATGATGCTGAAGCGGGTTGAACTGCAGCTGCTGCCCCGGCCCGGCCTCTGGCGTCTGACGCTGAGCTACCGGGCCAATGTTTCGGCCGAAGCGCTGCTGCCGCTCTGTGCTGAGCTGTGCCGGGCCCAGAATCTGGCCCTCGGCCACATCGACAAGGACCCGGCCGGCCGGCGGCTGACGCTGGAGCTGGTCGAGGTCAGTCCCCCGGCTCGCCAGGCGCTGCTGCTGGCCCTGGCCCAGCGGGAGGAAATCTTGGCGGTGGGTTCGGAATAAAAAAAACCCGGCCGGAGCCGGGGTGGGAAGTCTGCCTAGGCCTAGGCCGAAGCCGGCAGGGGTTTTTTGAACAGACCCAGCAGCAGCGTGGCCAGGGCCGTGCCCGCCGCGATGGCAATCACATAGCTGAGCAGGTGATTGATGGCGTTGGGAATCAGCAGCACGAAGAAGCCGCCGTGGGGGGGCCGCAGCTCGCAGCCCAGGGCCATGCTGATGGCGCCGGTCAGGGCACTGCCCAGCACCATGGCCGGAATCACATGCAGCGGGTCCTTGGCCGCAAAGGGAATGGCCCCCTCGGTGATAAAGCTCAGGCCGAGCACGCCGGTGGATTTGCCGGCGTCGCGCTCCTCCTGGGTGAAGCGGTTCCTGAAGAAGATAGTGGCGAAGAAGATGGCCAGCGGGGGCACCATACCCCCGGCCATGGTGGCCGCCATGGGCCCGCCAATCTGCGAACCGGCCAGGCCCACCGACACGGTGTAGGCCGCCTTGTTCACCGGGCCGCCCATGTCCACGGCCATCATGCCGCCGAGCAGGCCGCCGAGCAGCAGGGCCGCGACAATGCCGCCGCTCTGGTTGTTCTGCAGATTGGTGAGCCAGCCCTCCAGGAAGGCCATGACCTTGGCCACCGGCGGGCCGAGGAGTTTATGCATGAGCAGGCCCACAATCAGCGTGCCCAGCAGCGGCAGGATTAGGGTCGGCTTCAGGGCCTCCAAATCGCGCGGCAGTTTGATGGCCTTGTTCAGAACGGCGATGAGATAGCCGGCCAGATAGCCGGCGAGAATGCCGCCGAGGAAGCCGGCCTTAATCTCGTCGGCGATGAGGCCGCCCACCATGGCCGGGGCCAGGGCCGGGCGGCCGGCAATGGAAAAGCCGATGAAGCCGGCCATGACCGGCACAAACAGCTTGAAGGCGGTTTTGCCGATGCCGAAGATAAGGTGGCCGATATTGCCCTGATACTCTTCCTTATAGATGTAGATGCCGTTTTCACCGAAATAGTAGGAGCCAATGGCAAAGCCCAGGGCGATGAGCAGACCGCCGGCCACCACAAAGGGCAGCATGTGGGACACGCCGGTCATCAGGTGTTTGTAGAAGGTGCCCAGGGCGCCGCCCTCGCCGCTGCCGGCCGCCTCGGCCTTGGCTTCGCTCTGGTAAACCGGGGCTTCGGCCAGGGCCTTCTGAATGAGGCCGGCGCCGTCGTTGATGGCCGGCTTGGTTTTGCAGCGGTAGAGCCGTTTACCGGCGAAGCGCTCCAGGGCCACGTTGGTATCGGCGGCGATGATGACCACATCGGCGGCGGCGATGTCCTCGGCGGTCAGCACGTTGTCGGCGCCCACGCTGCCCTGGGTTTCAATCTTGACCCGGTAGCCCAGGGCCTCGGCGCCGGCCTGGAGCCCCTCGGCGGCCATGTAGGTGTGGGCCACGCCGGTGGGACAGGAGGTGATGCCGACGATGAATTTAGCTCCGGCGCTGCCGCCGCTCGGGGCGGTAGCGGGGGCGGCCGTACTGCCCCCGGTCGGGCCGGCGAACAGTCGGTTCAAATCGCCCCGGGGCCGGTCGGCCAGATTGGCCGGCAGCGGACCGTCGCCGTAGACTTCGATTTCCGTATAGGCGCCGGGGTCCACCGCACCGCCGTGCTGGACGGTCAGGTCGGGCACCGTCCGGTAGAGCTCCTGCACCAGCAGGGCTTCCACCGGGCTCAGCGCCGGGCTGAGGTAGATGAGTTTCATCGCTCTTCGCCCTCTCTAATCAGCACGACCCGCTCGCGCAGCACGTCGATGCGTTCCCGGGTGGAGATGAAGGAGGATTTGTTTTCCACGTTGGAGGCGCCGAAGGCGGTGGCGGTTTTGGCGATGTCCTCCAGGCCCCGGCCCAGCAGCACGCCGCGAATGACCCCGGCCACCATGGCATCGCCGGCGCCGACGGTGCTGGCGATTTTCACCCGGGGCGGCGAGGCGTGCAGCGCTTCGTCCTTGGTCACAAACCAGGCGCCCTCTTCGCCCATGGAAATGACCACCAGCTTCATGCCGCGTTTAATGAAGTTGCGGGCCTCGGCGATGATGTCGGCGTCGGTGTTCAGGGCCTTGCCGGTCATTTCGCGCAGCTCGTGAATGTTCGGTTTGATGAAATCCGGCAGCACCTCGCCCCGGGCCATTTCGGTGAGGGCGGCGCCGGAGGTATCTACCACCAGGAATTTGCCGCTGCTTTTGTAGCGCTTCATCATCTGGGCGTAGAAATCCTTGTCCACGCCCGGGGGCAGACTGCCGCCGAACATGAGCACCTCGGCCTCGGGCAGCTGGCGGTCGATGAGGGCGATGATTTGGTTAATCTGGTCGGCGTTGACGGCGATGCCCTGCTGGTTGATGTCGGTGGTTTCACCCTGGGCATCGACGATTTTGATGTTGCGGCGGGTTTCCTTCTGGGCCACGCGGATGAAATCGTCCTGGACGTGCTTTTCCTTGAACAGTTCGGTGAAGCGCTGGTCGTTGAGGGCCCCGAGGAAGCCGGTGGCGCTGGCGTCGATGCCGGCGATGTTCAGGTTCACGGCCACCTTCAGGCCCTTGCCGCCGCAGGCAAAATCCATGCGGTCGCTGCGATTGACCAGACCTTTTTCCCAGCTTTCCACGTGCAGGGTGTAGTCCAGGGCCGGATTGAGGGTTACGGTAATGACTTTCATGGTGCTTAATCCTTTACTAATGGGGGGAATGGGGTTCAGGCCAACAGCGGGCGGAACAGTTCACGCACCTGCTCGCCGTCGTCCAGCTTCAGGGCCTGGGCCGCCAGTTCGGCCAGGCGGGCGCTGGAAACCTGCTTCAGGTTATTTTTAATTTTGACCACCTCTTTCGGGCTCACCGACAGCTCGGTTACGCCCAGGCCCACCAGCACCAGAGCGCCGAGGCCATCGCCGGCCAGGCCCCCGCAGACGCCAATCCATTTGCCGGCGGCGTTGATGTGGCGGGCGCTGGTGGCGATGAGCTGGAGCACGGCCGGATGCAGCGGGTCGGTCTGCGGGGCCAGGTCGGCGTTCATGCGGTCCATGGCCAGGGTGTACTGGGTCAGGTCATTGGTGCCGACGGAGAAGAAGGCCACTTCCTTGGCCAGCTGCTCGGCAATCAGCGCCGCCGCCGGCACCTCAATCATGATGCCCACCGGCACATCGGCCACACCAACTTCGGCGGCCACCCGGTCGAACAGGCCCTTGGCCCGGTGCCAGTCCTGCAGGGTGGCAATCATCGGGAACATCACCTTGACGTTTTTATGGTCTCTGGCGACGCGGCAGATGGCGCGCAGCTGGGGCAGGAACAAATCCTCGCGCAGCAGACAGAGGCGAATGCCGCGCGTGCCGAGGAAGGCGTTCTCCTCCTTGTGCAGCTTGAGATAGGCCACCTCCTTGTCGCCGCCGATGTCCAGGGTGCGGATAATCAGGGGCTTGTCGCCGAGCGCTTCGGCCATGGCCCGGTAGGCCCGCTCCTGCTCGTCCTCGCTGGGAATGTGGTCGCTCTCCAGATAGAGAAATTCCGTGCGCATCAGGCCGACGCCCTCGCCGCCCAGCTCCAGCGCGGCCGGCAAATCCTTGGCCTGATTGACGTTCATCACCACCTCAATGCGTTTGCCGTCGGCGGTCTGGCCGGGCTCGTGGCGGGAACGAAGCGCTTCGGTTTCCAGGGCCTTGAGCTCGTCGATGCGCTTCTGGGCCGAAGCCAGCTGGGCTTCGGTGGGCTGCAGGTAGATGGTGCCGCCGTTGGCATCGACGATGACGGTGGCGCCCTCGGTCAGGACCGCCAGATTCTTGACGCCGGAGATGGCCGGAATGCCCATGCCCCGGGCGAGAATGGCACTGTGGCTGGTGGCGCCGCCCTGGGCGGTGATGAAGGCGGCAATGTGTTTCGGATTGAGTTTGGCCGTGTCGCTGGGGGTGAGGTTATCGGCGCAGAGCACGGTGCCGGGGCCGAAGTCCAGGGAACTTTCCTTCAGACCGAGCAGCTGGCGGATAACCCGGTCGCGCACGTCCTGGACGTCGGCGGCCCGGGCCCGGAAGACCGGGCTGTCGCTGCGTTCAAACTGCTGAATCTGCTGGGTGCAGGCGGCGGCATAGGCATTTTCACTGCGGGCGCCGGCGGCAATGGCCTTGACGCTGGCGGCCAGAAGCGCTTCGTCCTGGAGCAGGGCCAGGTGGGCGCCGAAGATTTCCGAACGCTGGGCCAGCTCCTGCAGGGCGTCGGCGGCGGCGGCCAGGGCCAGATTGAAGCGCTTGGTTTCCTCCCAGGGGCTCAGGGCGCTGGGATTGGGGTTGAGTTCATAGTGCTGGTCCTGGTAGTGGTGCACGGTACCGATGACCAGACCGTCCGAGGCGCAAATGCCCTGCACCCCGTGCAGCTCCCCTTCGGCGGCCCAGAGGGCGCTTTTCGGGGCGGCGCTGAGGGTTTCGCTGAGGTCGTCGCCGAGGCCGGATTGAATCGCCGCCACCACCTGTTGCACGGCGCTGGCGCTGTCGCTTTCCACGTGAATCAGCGTCTGCGGCGTGATGGCCAGACCGAGCACCGCCATCATCTTGCTGGCGTCGGCGCGGCTGCCGTCCTCCTTGACCAGAAAGACCGGCGCGTCCAACCCCTTAACCAGCTTGGCCAGATTGGTGGCCGGCCGGGCGTGGAAGCCCAGCGGGTTCGGTACGCGCACGCTGTCGCGGTGGGCGCTGCTTGGAGCTGAGGGGGAGGAAGCGGGGGCCGGGGCGTTGTCCTCGGCGCTGAGGGCTTGAATCAGAAGATTTTTATCGGTGGTGTGGAGCAGTTCCTGCAATTGGTCCGACTGGTTGAGCAGCCGGGTGAGGCGGCGAAGAATGGTCAGGTGTTCGCTGTCCGAAGCGGCGATGCCCACCACCAGCTGTACCCGTTCGCCGTTTTCGCCCCAGGCAATGCCGGCGGGAATCTGCAGCACGGCGATGGCGGTTTCCTTGATGTATTGGCGGGTTTCCGGGGTGCCGTGGGGAATGGCCACACCGTTGCCGAGGTAGGTGTTGGCCTGGCTTTCGCGCTGGTACATGCCGGCCAGATACTCCGGCTGAACCTTACCCGCGTCGATGAGCAGCTGGGCCACCTGCGCAATGGCCGCTTTTTTATCGGCCACCGTGCCATTCAACTGAATAAGCGCTTCGGTCAATTGCATTGTTCGCTCCAATAATGTTCAGAAGTTTCGATTATAGGATTTAATCCCGGCGGCCAAGCATTTTTTCCATGACGGTTTGGATAGCCAGACCGCGCCGGGGCAGGCTTTGCAGCCATTGCTGGCACCGTTGCCGACAGTCATTTAATTGGGCCTCGGCCCCGGCCAGACCGTAGCGGGCGACGGCGCTGTTTTTGCCCTGGGCGGCGTCCTTGCCGGCGGTTTTACCGAGGGTGGCGCTGTCGGCGGTGGCGTCGAGGAGGTCATCGAGAATCTGGTAGCCGAGGCCGAGCTCGGCGCCGAGGACGCTCAGGGTGGCGGCGTGGGCGTCATAGTCCGGGCTGAAGACGGCGCCCAGCTGGAGGCTGGCCTGAATCAGAGCACCGGTTTTGAGGGCGTGGATGGTGGCCGGGTCGGCGCTGGCCTCCATGTCCAGCATCTGGCCCTGCACCATCTGTAGGGCGCTGCGGGCGAAGCACTCCAGGGCCGTGGCCAGGGCGGCCGGCGCGGCAAATTCGGCCCCGGCCCGGGCCAGCATCAGAAAGGCCCAGCTCTGCAGGCCGTCGCCGGCGAGAATGGCGGTGGCCTCGTCGAAGTGCCGGTGGTTGGAGGGCTTGCCCCGGCGCAGGTCGTCATCGTCCATGGCCGGCAGGTCGTCGTGGATAAGGGAATAGGCGTGCAGGCCCTCGACGGCGGCGGCGAGGAAATCCAGCCCGGCCGGGGCCAGACCGAAATCCTCCCCGACGGCATAGAGCAGCAGGGCGCGCAGACGCTTGCCCCCGTCCAGGGTGCTGTAGCGCATGGCTTCGGCCAGCCGGCCCGTCCGGGGCAGCTGGGCGGCTAGCACGGTTTCCAGGCGCTGGCGGTAGTGATGCAGATTCATGGATTCTCCTGTGGCGAAAAGAAGCCATTATTCCGCAACTGCCGACCGGCGCCGGTTTTCCAGTTTTTTAAAAACAAAATTCAAGATAATTTTTCAGAAATGGGAAAATAATTACTTGTAGTAAAAGAGTATTTATTAAAAAATTCATGTTTTTTGGAAAGCCATTCATGATTTCTTCATCAAATTCTCTCGATTTCCCGCTGAAGCTACTCAACCCCAGTTTTGATTCCGAGCTGGTGGATGTGTTGAATGATTTGGAGAAACTGCGCCATTGGCACGGCTTCAGAGCGGAAATTCCCACCAACCTAGGTCAACAGCTGCAGAGCATTTTCCACATGCTGGAAAGTCTGGGTTCAGCCCGCATTGAGGGGAACCACACCATCTTGAGCGACTATGTGGAAAGTCGACTGGCGCCGGGGTTGGCCGGCCATTCCAACCCCGAAGAGGAGCTGGCCGAAATTATTAATTTGGAAAAGGCCATGGCCTACATCGATGAAACGGTGGAGAAGGACAGCCCACTGACGGAGCAATTTATTCGCGAGTTGCATCAGCTGGCCGTTTGGAATCTGAAACGGGAGGGTGCCGATACGCCCGGCCGCTATCGGCAGGGGGCGGTACGGATTGCCCAGTCCCAGCATTGCCCACCGCCGGCCCTCAAAGTTTCCGACTACATGCAGGAGCTGCTGGACTTCATCAATCGTCCCGATAAACCCAAATATGACCTGCTCAAAATAGCCCAGGCCCATCATCGTTTTGTCTGGATTCATCCCTTTGACAATGGCAACGGTCGCACGGTGCGCCTTCTCACCTATGCCCTGCTGATTAAATACGGCTTTAGGGTGGCATCCAGCGGCCGTCTGCTTAATCCCACGGCGGTGTTTTGCAATGACCGCCAGTGCTATTACCAAATGTTGGAACTGGCCAACCGGGGCACCCGGGAGGATAGAGAAGAAGATTTGGAACGGTGGTGTGTCTATGTGCTGGGCGGCATTCAAAGGGAACTCAGCAAGCTGGATTTACTGCTACAACGGGATTTTCTTCACAGTCGTATTCTGTTGCCGGCGCTGGGCCGGGCCCGGGAGCGCCAGCAAATCACCGCCGCCGAGGAAAAAATTCTTCGTTTTCTCCTTGAGCACGACGAAATGAAGGCCGGTGATTTAAAAAATCTCCTCCCCCAACTTAACGACAACCAACGCAGCTACCAGATGAAAAAACTATTGGATAATCAATTAATTAGCCTGCTGCCCGGCAAGAGTCGTATCTATGGACTGGAATTGGTTCGTTCACCGTTGCTTCGGGGCATAACGGCAGCTCTGGAGGTGGAAGGTTTCGTTGGACGGCTTAACGAGCGTGAGTTTTAGAAAAATTCTGGCCCACCCCACTGCGAGCTTGCATAGCGGAGGAAGCGCTTCCTCTGGACTAGGACGGCCAGAACGAAGCGCTTCGCTTGGGCTGGGCCTTCGGGGGGAAGCGCTTCGGTTTAGACCAGTAGAAGGAAGCGCTTCGCTCTGGGAAAACAGGAAAAGAGAGAAGCGCTTCGGGGTGGTGTTTCCGCTGCGCCCAAAAAGAAGCGCTTCAGACTTCTACGGAGTCCAAAGCGCTTCGTGGGTCGGCGCCTGGGTTTTATTCCCACCCGATAGTGGCCGGCGGCTTCCCCGGCAGGCCGCTACTCCCACTCAATGGTGGCGGGCGGCTCGGCGGCTCCCCCGGCAAGTGCCTGGGTTTTATTGTCTAAGCCTTATTCCCACTCAATGGTGGCGGGCGGCTTGCCGGAAATGTCATAGACTACCCGCGAAATGCCCGGCACCTCATTAATAATGCGCCGGGACACCTCGTCGAGGAACTCATAGGGCAGCGGCGCCCAGCGGGCGGTCATGAAATCCACCGTCTCCACGGCGCGCAGGGCAATGACCGGCTCATAGCGGCGGCCGTCGCCCATGACCCCCACCGAGCGCACCGGCAGAAAGACGGCGAAGGCCTGGCTGACCCGGTCATAGAGTCCGTGCTCGCGCAGGGCCTTGATAAAGATGGCGTCGGCCTGCTGCAGCAGCGGCACGCTGGCGGCCTGCACCGCGCCGAGGATACGCACGCCCAGGCCCGGGCCGGGGAAGGGGTGGCGGTAGAGCATCTCCCGGGGCAGGCCCAGGGCCAGGCCGGTTTCGCGCACCTCGTCCTTGAAGAGCAGACGCAGCGGTTCCAGCAGTTTCAAATTCATCTGCTCGGGCAGGCCGCCGACGTTGTGGTGGGATTTGATGACCTTGGCCTTGCCGGTGCTGCTGCCGGCGCTCTCGATGACGTCCGGATAGATGGTGCCCTGGGCCAGCCAGCGCACGCCCTCCAGGCGCTTGGCCTCGGCCTCGAAGATTTCCACGAAGAGCCGGCCGATGATTTTGCGCTTGTCCTCCGGGTCGCTGACCCCGGCCAGGGCCGCATAGTAGCGCTCGGCGGCATTGACGCGAATCACATTGATGCCGAGGTTACGGGCGAATAAATCCATGACCTCATCACCCTCGTTCAGGCGCAGCAGGCCCGTATCAACGAAAACGCACACCAGCTGGTCGCCGATGGCCCGGTGCAGCAGCGCCGCCACCACCGATGAATCCACCCCGCCGGATAGAGCCAGCAGCGCCCGCTCGCCGCCCACCTGCTCGCGCACCCGGGCCACGGTCTCGCTGATGAAATTGCCCGTCGTCCAGTGGGGGGCACAGCGGCAGATGTCGAGGACGAAGCGCTTCAGCAGCTTGAAGCCCTCGGGGGTGTGGGTAACCTCCGGGTGGAACTGGACGCCGTAGAAGCGCTTATTCTCCTCGGCCATGGCGGCGATGGCCGTGTTATCCGAGGACCCGATGGCGTTGAAACCCGGCGGCAGGGCGCTAACCTGGTCGCCGTGGCTCATCCAGACGTCGGTCAGATTGAGATTGCCCCAGAGGCTGCTGGGCCGCTGTTCCAGCCGGGCATAGCCGAACTCCTGCTTCTCGCCGCGTCGGACGCTGCCGCCGAGCTGCTGGGCCATGGTCTGCATGCCATAGCAGATACCGAGCACCGGCACGCCCAGCTCAAAGACCAGGGCCGGGGCCCGGGGGCTGTTCTTGTCCAGGGTGCTATCGCCGCCGCCGGACAGAATGATGCCGTCGGGCTGGAAGGCGGCGATGGCGTCGGGCGCCACGTCCCAGGGGAAAATTTCGCTGTAAACGCCGGCCTCGCGCACCCGGCGGGCGATGAGCTGGGTAACCTGGGAACCGAAGTCCAGAATCAAAATTTTGTGCTGATGCAGCATGGCTTTTCTCCGTTAAAACAAGCTAGAACCAAGATTTTTTGGGCCGGAGGGGCTGGTATTGGCCGCCCACCATCTCGCAGTCGGTCTGGGTGAGATAGTCCGAACGCTGGCACTGGCCCTGGTGGCAGGCGCGAATCTGGGTGCAATAGCCCCGGGCGGGCTCCTGTTCCTTGTCCAGCCGCAGGGAACAGCCGACGCAGAGCAGGGCCAGGGCACCGAATAAAAGTTTTTTCATGGGGTCTCCGTTTAGATGAGGAAGCGCTTGTAGGCGCTGTTGTCCGTCTCCTCGTAGTACTGGTAGCCGATGGCGGCCAGATAGGCGTCCAGCTGGCCATCGTCGCCGACGATGCCCACCAGCACGCTGCTGTAATCGCCGCCGGCGTTGCGGTAGTGGAAGAGACTGATGTTGTAGCGGCCGCCGAGGGTGCGTAGGAAGTGCATCAGGGCGCCGCGCCGTTCGGGGAAACCGAAGCGGAACAGCCGTTCCCGGGGGAGCGCTTCGTTGGGGGAACCGCCGAGCAGGTGGCGAATGTGGGTCTTGGCCAGCTCGTTGGCGCTGAGATTTTCCACGTCATAGCCGCCGGTGCGCAGCCGTTCCTCGATGGCGCCGAGCTGGGCCTGGCCCTGCTGCAGCTGGAGACCGACGAAGATTTCCGCCCGGGCCGCCGTCTGGTAGCGGTAGTTAAATTCGGTGATGACCTCGTCGGCCAGCAGCGAGCAGAAGGCCAGGAAGCTGCCGGCCACCTCGGGAATGGTTACGGCAAGCAGGCCCTCGCGCTGTTCGCCGAGCTCGGTGCGTTCGGTGATGTAGTGCAGGCGCTCGAAGTTCATATTGGCGCCGGAAACGATGTGGAGCAGGGTTAGATTTTTTGCCGGCTGGGCCGCCGCCCACTTCTTCAGGCCGGCCAGGGCCACGGCGCCGGAGGGCTCGGAGATGGCCCGGGTGTCGTCGAATAAATCCTTCATGGCGGCGCAGATTTCATCGGTGGAAACCGTAACGAATTCATCCACATAGCGCTTGATGAGCTGGAAGGTAACCTCGCCGGGCTGCTTGACGGCGACGCCGTCGGCAAAGACGCCGACGCTCTTCAGTTCGATGCGCTCGTTGCGGGCCACGGCCTCGGTCATGCTGGCGCTGTCCTCGGGCTCCACGCCGATGACGCGGATTTCCGGGCGCAGTTCCTTCAGGGCCAGGGCCACGCCGGCCGCCAGGCCACCGCCGCCGACGGGCATAAAGACAGCGTCGATGGGCCGCTGGTGCTGGGTGATGATTTCCAGGCCGATGGTGCCCTGGCCGGCGATGACGTCCGGGTCGTCAAAGGGGTGAATGTAGTGGTAGCCGTGCTGCTGCTGCAGTTCTTTGGCCTTGGCGGCGGCGGCATCGTAGAAATCGCCGTGCAGAATGATGTCCACCCAGTTGCCGCCGAGCCGTTTCACCGCCTCCACCTTGATGGCCGGCGTGGTGGTGGGCATGACGATTTTCGCCCGAATTTTCAGCTTGGCCGCCGCCAGGGCCACGCCCTGGGCATGGTTGCCGGCCGAGGAGCAGATGACCCCGGCGGCCCGGGCGTCCGGGTCGAGGCGGCACATTTTGTTGTAGGCGCCGCGCAGCTTGAAGGAGAAGACCGGCTGCAAATCCTCGCGCTTGGCCAGAATCTGCTGGCCGAGGCGGTCGGACAGCTTGGCCATGGCTTGCAGGGGAGTTTTGATGGCCACGTCATAGACCGGGGCCGTGATGATATTTTTCAGATAGCTTGCGCTCATGGGCTTAGTACTCGCAGGGATAATCTTTTTTCAGGGCCAGGGCCTTTTCCAGCACCGTCCGGCGCATCTCGTCCTGGTGGGCGAGCAGCTGTTTCTGGCGTTGTTCGTCGCCGCCGGCGAGGATGCGCAGGGCCAGCAGGGCCGCATTCTTAGCGCCGTTCAGGGCCACGGTGGCCACGGGCACGCCGGTGGGCATCTGCAGAATGGACAGGACGCTGTCCCAGCCGTCGATGGAATTGCTGGACAGAATGGGCACGCCAATCACCGGCAGCGGCGTAACCGAGGCCAGCATGCCGGGCAGATGGGCGGCGCCGCCGGCCCCGGCGATAATCACGCGCAGGCCCCGGCCCAGGGCGGTTTTGCCGTAGTCGAGCAGCCGCTCCGGCGTGCGGTGGGCCGAAACCACGGTCAGTTCAAAGGGGGCCTCAAATTGCTGGCAGACCTCCACCGCGCCGCCCATTACGGCCAAATCGCTGTCGCTGCCCATGACGATGCCAATCATGATAACTCCTTAATTCTTTTAACTTTTTCCTCCAGAGCCGCCGCCGTCGGCGCCAGCAGGGTGAGATGGCCCATCTTCCGGCCGGGCCGGGCCTCGGCCTTGGCGTACCAGTGCAGATAGACGCCGGCTTCGGCCAGTAGGGTCCGCTGGGGCAGCGCTTCGGCGCCGAGGCCGACCAGATTCAGCATGGCCGCCGGCCGGAGCTGTTCCGGCGAACCCAGGGGCAGGCCGGCCAGCAGCCGGTACATCTGTTCAAACTGGGAACTTAGACAGGCTTCGATGCTGACATGGGCGGAATTATGCACCCGGCAGGCGGTTTCATTGACCCAGAGTTCACCGCCGGTGCTGCGGAACAGCTCCACGGCGTAGAGGCCGGGCCGCCCGAAGGCCGCTGCCACCCGCTCGCCCAGGGCCTGGGCCGCCGCCGTGTCTTCGGCGTTCAGCCGAGCCGGCATCTGGACAAAATCCACCAGGTGCAGTTCCGGGTCGAAGACCATTTCCATCACCGGATAGACCACCTGGTGGCCGGCCTCGTCCCGAGCCACCAGCACCGCCAGCTCCTGGGCGATGGGGCAGAGCGCTTCCAGCAGCGTGGGCCCGGGCCAGAGCTCGGCCGCCGTCCGCAGCAGCTGCACCCCCCGGCCGTCATAGCCGCCGGTGCGCGTCTTCTGGATACAGGGCAGGGCCGGGGCGTCGGGGGGAAGCGCTTCGCCGTCGCAGCCGACGAAGGGGGCCGTGGGCAGAGCGTGGGCCGCATAGAAGCGCTTCTGTTCCAGCTTGTCCTGAATCACGGCCAGCACCGCCGGGTCGGGAATGATGCGCTTGCCCTCGGCCTGCAGCTGGCGCAGGGCCGCCACATTGACGTGTTCAATCTCAATGCCGATGGCGTCCAGCGGCCGGCCGAAGGCCAGCACGGTGTCGTAGTCGTTGAAATCGCCCCGGTGGAAATGGGGAGTCAGGGCCGCCGCCGGCGCCGCCGGGTCGGGGTCGAGGATGTGAATTTCATCGGGGCCGTTGCTGGCCACCTGCAGGAACATGCGGCCCAGCTGACCGCCGCCGAGTATGCCGATTTTCATCTGGCGCTCTCCTTAAAAAAGCTCTGAAGCGCAGATTTTACGCGGACGGCGGGGGGTCTTGCTCGGAAAGAGGCGTCCCACGGGAATGGGAGCGAAGCGCTTCGTTCCGGGGCGCCTGTTTTTACCGAAGCGCTTCGTTTAGCCCGGGCCGGGAGCGGTGATGATTAAAAAAGTGCAAATTCGGCGGTCGGGTGGTTAGAGCGACAAATAAATGACAGCAATATGACGCTGGCCGAGGCCATCGACTGTGAAGGGCTTTTTGAAATCTCGCCCTAGGCCAGTAATAACAAGGGTTTTTAAGAGATAGGAGGGGGAGTTAGCCTGGGGGTAGGTTCTGCGCCTATTTCATGGTTTGGGTCGGGAAATTTGCCATTTTCCTTGGATATATTCTGTAACTGACCAACCAATGGCCTGACGAGCCCACCCAGGCGCTGGGTTTTGATTGTGTTGGGATTATCTGGCTCTCTACATCAAACTTGTTAGTATCAGGGAAAAAAAACTTTATCGGATAAGAAAAGTCCTAAAGAGAGACTGACAGAGCCCCGACCGTGCAGGACTTATGATTCCAATATGATTCAACAGCGACCTACTTCGTTGACTCCGGCAGATGCAGGTAATTTATCTTGGGTATTGTCAAAAAACAACAAAAGTTTAAAGAGCATACAATAAATGAATTTAACTTGGATATTAGTATTCCTTTAAGAGATAGTGGAGAATTATGGAGTAATTATTTTGTGGCTCCAATTATTAAGATTTTATATGATGCAGTAATGAGAGCTAGACAAACCATAAATAATGATTTTTTTATTACGCCTAATGGAAAGTAATCCAGGTTCTCGTCTAGAAATAATAAGGTTATTCAATTAACAACTAAGAAAGATGAGAAAGGAAATACTCGACATGCTATAGGGATTTCTGGATTTAATGTAAATAGCAATCGACATGTTGATATGAAAAAAGCACTAGATAAAAAATATCCTGAGTTATATGAAGTTAGTCCAGAAACTTTAGATGATTCAAAATACCTCATAAAACCACCTAAAGATGACCAAGGTAATTACACAGGAAACCCATTTGGAAAATGTGCAGAACCTAATTGTGCTCCTGCAGCTGGTAGAATTCCTGGTGATTTAATAGGAAGTCTACAATTTGGAACCACCCAAAGAAAGAAAACCCTCATCCATATTTCGACCCAGAAAAATACCCTACATTAAATAGCAAATATCCACTTTTAATGAAACCATGTCCAACATGTAAATTAAATCTACCCTTTTATAGGGAATCATTAAGAAAATATAAAAAGGATTAGTAATAATGACCAGAAGTGATCTAATCATAGAAAAGTTGTTAAATTATGAAAAAAATATTGTTCCGATATCTAGAGAAGATATTTTAATATTCTTTGAAAAGATAAATGCCCCATACCGTCAAGATCATGTTTATTTTTTAGAAAGATTTGGGGGATGTAATCCATTATTCCTAAAGAAAAATAGATTGGATGCCACTTTTGAAGAAATAAAAGATTTTTATAATAAAAATATCATCATACCAGATGATAGCTGTTATTTCTGTGATACCGCATTAGATTTTCTAGTGATTAAACAAAGTGATGGTACTATCTATTCTTTTTATCCTAAAATAATTACTAAGGATATTGGTGGACAAGAAATATATGACCATGTTGAATTTCAAGGGATAGAAATAGAGTATGGCAATATTAATAGTGTACTTTTTCATGGACTAATATTAAATATATGTATACCCAAATTTTCCCAAGGACAATCTTTTGGGAAATTTACTGATAAGGAAATTGAAAAATTCATTAAGGAAAAT